>JAKQCM010000127.1 GCA_029559155.1 Chloroflexota bacterium | reverse complement strand
CAGCTTTGCGCCCAACGCGCCGGCGGTCCTGGCAGCCCATACCAAACTGTCCAATTCCCGCGACGAAACAGTCATCTCTTGCAGCAGGTGATGATTTTCGTCCATCAAACGGCCCACCCGAGACACGTCGCCCGTTTCAATCGCCTGGCGCGCCTGGCGGGCGATCCGGCCACAGCCATCAAAAATCGCTTCAAACCGCGCCGTATCCGCCAACCACTGGCGGCGCACATCGCCGACCACCGTTTTGGTGCTGCTGCTTTGGCCGGTATCGGCAACCAACAGGATGAGTGGCTCGGCGACGGCGAAGGGTTCGATGCGGTTCTGCGGCTGCTGGCGTACAAAATAGACCGGTTTTTCATAGGCCACGACGGTGTTGTCGATGCCGCTGGGCGTGCCATGATGAATTTTCTCGATCTCATACGTGAGGTCAGACACCCAATCGTCGCTGGAAAGGTGCGATAACCCCAGGTGCAAGGCCAGGGCGCGAATGACGGCGGCGGTGATGGCCGCACCGCTGCCCAATCCGCTGGCGATGGGAATCTGGCTGGTGACCGTAATGGTCAGGTCTGGCAGGCGCGGCAAATGGGCCGCGGCTTGCATCTGCCGCACCACAGCGGCGACGGGATCGTCGGCGGCAGCTTCGTCTAGTTGAATGTCTGTGCCCAGGTCGGCGGCCAGCAGTCGTATGCCGGGGGAAGGGCTGTCTTCGACAACGGCCGTCGCCCGCAGTTGAGAAACCGGGGCTGCAATAGCCGGACGGCCGTAAACAACGGCATGTTCGCCAAACAAAATAATCTTGCCGGGAGCAGTTGCGCAGGTCATGGGTGGGGAATTGTTATTTCAGCAAGTAGAGGGCCGTAAATACCATCGCCCCATACAACAGCAAGGTCACTTGCATTGGCCGGTCACGGAGTAAAATTTCCTCCGGCGCGCCGCCTTCATGCCGCACATGAATCAGATAGAGATAGCGAAAGATGCCGTACAGCACAAATGGAATGGTCAGCATCATCAGATGATTGGCCGGTAAACCTTCCGCCAAAAAGGTATACAGGCTGTAGGCCGCCACAGCGCTGGTTGTGACGATCATCAACAGCAGGTCGATGAGTTCCAGGTTGTACTCTTCCAGGCTGGAACGATGACTGCCGGCGCCTTCGCCCAGCAGCACCAATTCATGCCGCCGTTTGCCCAAGATCATAAACAAGGCAAGAAAACCGCCGAACACGTACAGCCAGGGCGAAAAACGCTGGACATCAATCACCACCACGCCAGCGGCGATACGCAAGATAAACCCGAAGGAAACGACAAACACGTCGAGCAAAACCACATTTTTGAGATAAAACGTGTACGCTATCTGGATGCCCAGATAGGCCAACAATATCCACCCCAGGGCGGGTGACAGCAAAAAACCGGCGACCAAACTGCCAACGGCAAATAAAACGACGGTGAAGATAGCGATGGTCGGGCTGAGCAATCCGGCGGCTAACGGCCGTTTGCGCTTCACGGGGTGCTGTCGGTCACTTTCGATGTCGCTCAGATCGTTCATGATATAAACAGCGCTGGACATCAGACACAAAAGCACAAACGCGATCAGGGTGTTCAGCACGCTGGTCAGGTTGGTGATCTGACCATCAAAAAAGAGGGCAACAAAGACGAATACGTTTTTGGTCCACTGGCGTGGACGCATGGTTTTCAACAAGCCAACGAGCACGGCCGTTCTCCTGGTCTACAGTTTAACTTGTAACTAGATTCAGGTTTCTCCGGGAAGACCCTAAGGGTTTAAGTTCCAAATGGTCTAACTTCTCAAGAGCAAACCCTTAGGGTTTAAATTAACAAAAGCCTGGGGAGTGTAACGCACGCAGGAATAGGGGGCAAGATGGTCAATTCTATAAGCCGCAATCCGCTCTGGGATTACGGCTTACCAGGGCGCTATCACTTTCGCGGCGGGCGCGCGCGCCGCGGCTTCACCCCGCCACGATAACTTGGCGCTTCAATGAGGAAGAAGGTGCAGCGGCTGCCATCCAACATGCGCGTCGCCAGTCGTGGGTCAATTTCATCCACCGGAGTTGCGGTTGTGATCACGGTGGGCAGGCGAGCCGTATACCGGTAATTGAATAGTTGATACAACTTCTCTCTGGCCCAGGCAGTGGCGCTCTCTGTGCCCAAATCATCCAGCACAAGCAGCGGCGCTTTCTTGATCTCATCAAACCGCTTGTCCAGGCGCGTACCGCTGGCCGGATTAAACGTCGCTCGCAGATGATCCAGTAAATCGGGCACAACGATAAACAAGACCGGCTCTCCCTGATTGGCCACGTAATTGGCGATAGCCGCGGCCAAATGCGTTTTGCCGTTGCCGTATCCCACGCTGTTCAACACCAACCAATCGGCCGGCTCGGCCGCAAATTCGCGGGCTGTCTCATAAGCGCGGCGTAGATTCTCTGCCTGCGCGCGCGGTAATTCTCGCTCCCGCAAGTCGAACCGTTCAAACACCTGATCGCTGTGCAAACTTAAGGTAGAAAGTTCCGACTGTTCCTGATCGACGCCCGTATGGCGAAAATCCGGGGCCGTAATGGGCACAATACGGACCAAGCCCAGGTCCATCATCCGCGAGCGAATGCGAATTTCGATGGCGTCCAATTCTTCGTTGGTGGTGATGATGGTGGCCAGGCGGGCGTTGTAGCGATGGTTAAATATCTGGTAGAGCTTTTCCTGTGCCCATTCTGTGTTACTTTGCGTGCCCAAGTCGTCCAGGATGAGCAGGGGGGCGTTGCGCACCTGCTCGAACCGCTGGTCGTAGCTTGTGTCGGATGATGGACTGTATGTCGAACGGAGGTGATCCAGCAAATCTGGCGTGTTTACAAACAGAACGGGGTGCCCCATGCTGAGGCGGTGGTTGGCAATGGCCGCCGCCAGGTGTGTTTTGCCGCAGCCATAACCGCCTTTGAGCAGCAGCCAACCTTGCGGGTTTTTCGCATAATCTAGCGCCGTGTCGTAGGCGATGCGCAAATTGCGCTGCTTGTCGGGGGTCAGGCCGTGGCCGTCTGGCAAGAACGAGTCGAAGGTGCATTCTTTTAACATGCCGATCTGGCTGACGCGCTGCAAGGTTTCCTGGCGGGCCATTTCTTGCTCTATGGCGCGGCAGGAGCAGACGACGGCGCGGCCAAAACCAGGGTGTGTGGCCGGGACGTTGGGAACGACGTAGCCCAAGCCATCACAGTGGGGACAGTCGGCTTTGCCCAGGCCAGCCTGTTCCTGGGTGGGCACGGCCGTTTCAGCGTTTGATGATGTCGCGGTATTCATCAGGGATTGGTTGGCGTAGCTCTTTTTGAGTATCTCGGCGGCCTGTTCCATCTTGTTTTCCTTCTTGTCGCCATCGTTCGAGAATGGTTAGAATGTAGCGCCATTTGCGCACATTGTTTTCGACGGCAAGTTCTATGGCTTCTTCGAGCCAGCGGGGTGGATAGGTTTGCTCGGCGTCCCGCAGTTCGTCGGCGATGATGGGCGTGAGGGGGCCGATGTTTTGTTCGTAGAGGATGAAGACGTTGGGGCGCTCTACGAGCAGGGTAATGGGTTCGTCTTCATCCGGATTAGGTCGCCATTCGCCGCGGGTGATGCCCTCTACGGCCGTGCGCCCTTTCTCCGTGTTCAAAAAATAAAGGTCCATTTTGCCATCGGCGCTTTCGATGTTGATGTGCAGGAATGTGCCGCGCGCCACGGCCCGTTCAAGGCCATCCAACAGCGCCTCAGAGGCCAATTTCAGGGTAGGACCAAGTCCTTTCACAAATTCGGTGTCGTTGATGAAATCGGCCAGGCGCAGGTAACGAACCTGGCCTTCGCGTTGCGACAATGCCCAAAAGGCGTAGATTGTCACTTTTAGCTCGGCCATGTTGTCGATGATAGGCAGTAAATCGCTAAAAAAGAGATTGGGCACCTGAGTCAGGCGCATTTTGCCATCAGGGAAACCGGGGAAACCTTTCATAATTGTCAATTTTTAATGGTCAATGGTTAATTGTCAACTATGACTCATTGGCAGTTGACCATTGGCTGTTGGCCATTGGTTATTGGCTATTGTTACAGGTTGATTTCCTGGCGCTGGAGGTTGCGGAAGGTGGCAAGTTTGCCGTGCCAGTAGAGGTCGATGGTGCCGGTGGGTCCGTTGCGGTGTTTGGCGATGTTCAGTTCGGCGATGTTGGGACGTTCGGTGGTATCCGGGTTGTAGTATTCATCGCGGTAGATGAACATGACGATATCGGCGTCTTGCTCAATGCTGCCGCTGTCGCGGAGGTCGGAGAGTAACGGCCGTTTCTCCTGTCTTTGTTCGACGGCGCGGCTTAACTGCGCGGCGGCAATCACCGGCACATTCAGCTCGCGGGCCAATCCTTTTAGCCCGCGCGAAATCTCGCTGATCTCCTGGACACGATTGTTCGTGGCTCGCTCGGCCTGCATGAGCTGCAAATAGTCAATCATGACCAGGTCTAATCCATGCTCGGCATAAAGCCTGCGGCATTTTGTGCGCAGTTGGTTGGGCGAAATGGATGGCGTGTCGTCGATGAAAATGCGCGTCTCCGACAAGCGGCCGACCGCTTCCATGAAGATAGGCATTTCGTGCTCGGCCAGTTGGCCGCGCCGCAGCCGCTGCGAGTCGATGCGTGTTTCGGCGGCGATCATCCGCTGCACCAACTGTTCGCCCGACATTTCCAGGTTGAACATGGCAATGCGCTTGCCGTATTTGTTGGCGGCCGTCAGGGCGATGGCGTTTTGCAGCGATGTTTTACCCATGCCGGGCCGGGCCGCGACAATGATCAGGTCAGATTTGTTCAGGCCGCCCAACAGGCGATCCAGTTCGGTAAAGCCGGTGGGGATACCCACAAAATCTTCGCCGCGCTCGCGCAGTTCTTGAATGCGATCCAGGTATTCGCCGGCAATCTGCCGAATTGGGACCAGATCGCGGGTAGTGCGTTCTTCGCTGATGGAGAAGAGGGTTTGCTCGGAGCGGTCGATGACGACGTTGATATCTTCTTTTTCGTCGTAGGCCAGGTTGGCAATGGCGCTGGCAGCGGAGACCAGTTTGCGGCGGATGGCGGCGGCTTCTACGAGACGGCCGTAATTCGGCGCGTTAATCGCCGTCGGCACCATATTGATGAGGTTGATAACATACGCCTCACCGCCGATGTCTTCCAACTGCTCCAGACGGCGCAGCTCCTCCGTCAACGTGATCAGGTCAACCGGTTCGCGCCGGTCGCTCAGGCGCAGGATCGCTTCATATATCCAGCGGTTTTGCGTGCGGTAAAAAGCATCCGGGCGCAAAAAGCTGTTCACTTCAAAAAGAGCGTCCGGGTCGATAAGCAAAGAACCCAGCAGCGCCTCTTCTGCTTCTATACTATGTGGAGGGAGCCGTTCACCGGTTGCGTTCATAAGGTATCAGGTTTCTTTGGAAGGACCCTTAGGGTTTAGGTCTAAATCCTCAAGAGCAAACCCTTAGGGTCTTGTTTAGATACAAATGGAAAACGTGAAACACAAGCAGACTCATGTTTCACGTTTTGGTCGAAAGGTGTCGTTGCTGGGGGGACGATTTTTGTTATTCGTCAAAATCGTCGAAGTCTAAGGTATCGACAAAATCTGAAAAAATATCCAGGGTTTCTTCTTCCGCTGCGGCCGGGGCCGGTGGTTCGGGCTGTTGAATATCGGCTTCGGGTAAAACACCGGCCTGTTCCATCACGTCATCGTTGATAAAAATAGGCACTTTTACCCTTACCGCCAAGGCGATTGCGTCGGAGGAGCGACAGTCCACCTCCGTCAAGTCCCCATCTTTATCAATAAACAGGCTGGCGTGGAAAACGCCATCTTGTAAGGCGCGGATTAAGACATGGGAAACGCGGCCCCCCATTTCTGTGATGACATTTTTCAGAAGGTCATGGGTAACGGGTCTGGCAACTTTGACGTCTTGTAATTCTATGGTAATGGCATCTGCTTCACAGGGTCCGATCCAAATTGGGAGCTGGCGATCGTTATCCAGCTCTTTTAGGAGGACGATGCGGTGTTGGGAAACGAGGCTGATGCGGATGCTCTCAATTACGACTTCGATCATTAAATATCCCTCTGCTTTGGTTTGGTTCTATTTCCCAAACCTGCCGTGCCTTTAAGTAGGCAAATCTACGCCGAAGGCTCAGGTTTATGCTGGGGGCATTGTAGCACAAAAGGCAAAATGCTTCACCAAATGTACTGCGCCTAATTTGTAAGGATCCAATCCTGTCCGCGCAGCACCATGTTGAATCTTTTTAGATTTGTTGTATTGGTTTTGGTAACGAGCAGGTCGGCCTGATCGCCATTTAAGGTGACACGCTGGACTTCGTACCCTTCAGCAGCGGCCAGGCGGACGATGTTGAGATAGTTTGTGGCCAATGGGTCGAGAAAGGCGCCATCGTTGTCCAATACGCGGGTGATGCTGTCCAGGATGACGTTGGCCCGGTTGTAGTTACCTGCGCGCAGAGCGTCATCGGTGGAAGCAAGCATGGCTTCCAGGGTTACGTTTACTTCGGCGTGGGAGCGTCGGGTCAGGTCGGCGGGGTTGCCTTTTTCTTCGACATCTTCAGGGTAGGGGAGCCAGGCGGTGAGGAAGTAGGCGGTGGGATCGTAGTGTGTCTGGTAGCGGCGCATGACGTCGTAGTAGCGGATGGTGGTGGCGAGATCGGTTACGGCCGTTTCTGGCAGTTCCAGTCCCATCAGATACCGTTGCCACTCGGCTTCCATATCGGCCAACGATTTATCGTAGTAACGCTGAAGGTTTAAATCCAAGGCTGCTGACGGCGTGGGTGCATCGTCCATGTTGACATCGGTATAAAATTCGCGGAATCGTGTCCAGCCATAGGTATTGATGAGGTATTCTACAAAGCCACCGGCTTCCAGGTAACCAATTTCGTGCTGCACCGGATAAAAATCGTCGGCCAAAGCGGATAAGGGTACGTATTCACCGATGGATACAAGAGCGGCGTTACGCAGGTTCAGGTCTTCGGATTTGTAGTGCCCGCCGGTGGCCCACACGGCCACGCCTTCGGCCAGTATGGCGATGCGCTGTGGGGCAAATTGGCGGTCGATAACGTGGACGCTTTCGTGGACCAGCGTTTCGTAGAGGCCTTGCCCGTTGTACTGCCGATCTAAGTAGGAAATGACGATGGCCGAACCGGCATACCCCCCCTGGCCGAGTACACGATCAACGAAATAAATTTCTATTTTTTGCTGGAGGGGTTCATCCAGGCGGGCGGCGGCTTCGGCGGTGGCGGCATCCAGGGTGGCGAGAAGTTGGGGCAAATCGCGGTGGGCGGCTGTGCCGGTGACGACGTGTACGCGGCAGCAGGTATTTTCTGAGGTGACCCAGGCGGCGTTTACTTCGGCGGCGCTGCGAACCGTGATGGGCTGGATGGTAACGGCCGTTACCAGCCGATTGTTGTCGGGATTCTCATCGCCTACTTGAATACGGTCGTCTCGGTCTAAAACAATTTCTAATTGGTGCTCGCCCGTTTGCCCGGTGGTGTCCCAAACCCATTCAAACAGGGCTTCGGGCCGAGAAGCTAAATTGCGCCAGACCAGACCACTGTTGGTGAGGTCACGGCCGTCTAGCAGCACGTGCACCGAAACGGCCTGCCAATCCACCGTCGAAGGCACGGTAGGAATCACCTGAATGGTCGCCAAATCACCATCTACCAGATAAGGGATGGGGTAAAGAAATAATTCGTCCGACGTAACAGACAGGTCTGTCGCCCCATCTGCGCCACTTTCGACAACTGGGGCAGACATCTGAGTCTGAGGGGTGTCTGACGGCTGTGTCGTAGGCGTGGGTGGAATGGACGAAGGGGTTGGCTCCTGGGGCTGAAGGATGGTGGTTGCGGTGGGAACGGCCGTATCAATCGGAACGGCCGTGTCTGTTGGCAGCGCCGCATCGATAACCTGGCAACCAGGCAGAAAAAACAACCAGAAAAAGATAAAGAAAAGCGTTTTTCGTTTCAAATTCAAGTCCCCAACCCACAAATCATTGAAGTAAACCCATTTCATAAGCATACAAACAAGGGAAAAAGGTATCAAGATTGTATTCCTAACATTCATCTAAATCACAGGTTTTAACCAAATGTAGTGGTGAAAAATATCACAAAGACTTGATTTGACAGGCCAATTTCAGGTATCCTATATCGCATGTGCTTGGCGGCAGGCGTGGCGGCAATCGGGTCGATTGTTCCACAAACGCACAACAGCTTCACAAACGCATAAACCTGCCATGCACATAAAAGCCTGTGTTCCAAAGCCAGGGCGTGTAAACATATTTTTGTATCGTTGTCTAAAAAAACTCTATAGGACAAAGCAAAATATCTTACCCAATCAATCACCGGGTAACTTTTTGTTTCCTTACCGCCCTTGCTCATCTAATCCAGTCATTAAGGCTGCATCGAGGAGTACAATGTTCCAGTTTCCATCTCCCCCCGACACACTGGTCACGCGGCAAGTGGAATGTGTTTGCTGCCGAGAGCTGTTTACTGTCTCCGAAGACGTCGTTAACTTAACGCCCAGCTTGTCCGAGTTTTGGCGGATGGCTCCAGATCAATATACCGACATCCGGCAGCGGTTTGATCCTCGTATTGGCCGTAAGCCCATCATTCCTGAAACACGCGCCGAACCACAATCCCAACCGCACCCCATTTTGCATCAGCGGCGCAGTCAGCGCGCCCACATCAACTGCCCGCGCTGCGGGGCAGATAATCGTAATTGGGTGCATATCATTTCCCCACCGATTTTTTCGCCTGCTTTTGGACTTGATCGGGCATGGGCAAGATTTCCAACGGCCGTTTGGGGACTTATTGTCGCCCTCATCATCATCTGCGCCGGTATGCTTTTGGCCTCTCAGACCAGTCAGTCGCGGTCGCAAACTGTGCTGCTGCTCATTTTTGCCGTCGTCGGCGCAGTAATCCCTTTTTTCGTTATCACTGGCATGTGGCAAGCACAGCGCATCTTCAACCTGGAACAAATACACAACCGATCTCGTTTCCTTTCCCCTACACTCAGCGCCGGGCTGACCCTCTTTTTTATCCTGGTTGTCTTCTTGCCGCTGTTCATTTACTTTCTCATGCCCGCTGTCATAAACAAACTTAAACCCGCGCCGGCTCTGGAAGACAGGATCGATACCGTTCTGGTGTCGCTGGCGCCTACCATGTTTAATGCTTCGTCACAAGACCAAATTTTATTAGACAATGCAACGGTTACTTTGCAAGCAATCCTCGACGAAAATCAGTTCGACTGCCAGTCGGCCTCCTTTTCTGCCATGATTACGACTCTGGAAGCGATGCTTTCCAGCAACAACAGCAGCGCCTACGACTTACTGCTGCTGCAAGCCATCAACAATTTACGCGCCCTGCGCGACTCTGGCCCAGAATGCCGCCCGGAGCTGCTGCAAACGGCCGTTTTCAGCCTCCAGGCACTGCTAAACAATTGTGGCGCGGGGGGAAGACCCCCATTGGTCGTGGTGACGCCCACACCTCCCATTACAACCCTGCCTGAAGGGGGTAAAGGCGTGACCAATAAACGCGCCCCGGCAAAGATAGCCGAAGCGCCAAAAGCCCAAACAACAGCCTATTGGCCCTGCAACTTCTCGCTGCTTTCCGGCATGATTTTTCAGTTAACGACCCTGCAAGAAACCCCGCCTGTTTTTTCACCGTATGACAAGGCCCGGCGCGCCCTGGAAGGCAGCCGCTGGCTGGCGCTCACGTCCAAAAATCGGGCGGAATTAGACCTGATTAGCAAACAAGTGGGCATATTTGAAAAGGTGATGTCGGGTGGCGCTGTAGGAAACGGCCGTGCCAGCAACCTTACGGCCGTGCGTATCTGGGTTCTGGTTGTTGGCGCAGCCAATATCGTGGCCACAGCATTAGCCATTGTCGCCGTCAATGGGTTCATCGAGCAAATAAACCGCCAACTCCCGCACCCCATAGGACACAGCATCGCCAATATGACGAAAGTCGCCATTTACGATCTACGACGCGCTCTGGATATCCCGGACGAAGCGCTGCAACACATCGAATGGACCCACGTCAATCGTAATCTAGATGGCGGCATTGAACTCAGAGGCATCTTTTTGCCGCCCAATCGACCAGACCCTAACCCTGCTTTGGCTTATGTGAGAACTCAATGTTATTCCGTCTGCACCAACTTTTGGGCCAGAATTATCCACGCCGATGTCCAGTTCTGCCGTATTCCTAAAGTGTCCGTTTACCCAGGGGGGGATGACGAGGATGGGGGAAGGGCAAGCAGGTCAGATGGAATCGAAAATACAGATGAAATTCAAGAATTTTTCCGCCAACGCCAATTCGTCCCATAGAAGGCTCGCCTTTTAGCATCCCAGAAGTACATCGGTTATCTGCAAGGAGGGTAAATGACGAATCACGGACCTGAAAAGAAAAACGGCCGTACCCAAACCCAAGTTGTCACGATGACAGAAGAGGAAATAAATCAATTTCGTATCATGTTATGCGAAAACTTCAACCGCCTGGAACTGAATGACCTGGCAGCAGGCATTGGCCTCACCCTCACAGAACCCGCCAACCTGGTCGACCGCGAACTCGCCCGTGAACTGCTCCAAATGGCCGAAGCAAACGGCCGTCTGCCAGACCTCGTCGAAGAATGCTACTATCTTCGCCCGGGCAGGCGGTGGTCAAAGTTTTCTTAAACTCACTCAGTCCAGGCGAACAAAATTGGCGCAAGTTTAGAGCAGTCGCTATACACGCCTGCCCAAAATCGCGGTATAATTTCTCCCTGACATAAATCATTTGGCCCCAGAAACCAAATTTGAAAACCCAATCCCCACGCGATAGGAGAAAAATCATCATGGCATATGCAAATATAAAAGTTCCCGCAGGTGAAAAAATCACTTTTGAAAACGGTACGCTAACCGTGCCCGACAATCCCATCGTCGCCTACATCGAAGGCGACGGCATTGGCGTAGACATTACCCCCGCCTCCCTGCTCGTCTGGGACGCGGCCGTCGAAAAGGCCTACGGCGGCCAGCGCAAAATCGCCTGGATGGAAATCTACACCGGCGAAAAGGCCGCCGGCCTCTACGACGGCAACTTCATGCCCGAAGAAACCTTCGAAGCCATGCGCGAATACGTCGTTGGCATCAAAGGCCCCCTCACCACCCCCATCGGCGGCGGTTTTCGCAGCCTGAATGTCACCTTACGCCAGGTATTGGACCTGTACGCCTGCGTCCGCCCCGTGCGCTGGATCCCCGGCACGCCCAGCCCCGTGCGCGAACCGGATAAGATGGACATCATCATCTTCCGCGAAAATACGGAGGATGTCTATTCCGGTATCGAATGGCAGGCCGAAACCAACGAAGCCAATGCCATCATCAAATATATTAATGAAGAACTAGGCAAAAACATCCGCGCCGGATCGGCCATCGGTATCAAGCCGGTGAGTGAATTTGGCACCAAGCGGCTGGTGCGCCAGGCCATCCAATACGCCATCGATCACGGCCGTTCCAGCGTCACCCTCGTCCACAAAGGCAACATCATGAAATTCACCGAAGGCGCTTTCCGCGACTGGGGCTACGAACTGGCCCGCGACGAATTCGGCGCCCAGCCCCTGGATGGCGGTCCCTGGCACATTCTCAAAAACCCCAATACCGGCGCCGACATCATCATCAAAGACGTTATCGCTGATAATATGCTGCAACAATTACTCACCCGCACGGCCGATTACGACGTCATCGCCACCCTCAACCTGAACGGCGACTACATGAGCGACGCCGCTGCCGCCCAGGTAGGCGGGTTGGGCATGGCCCCCGGCGGCAACATCGGCGACGGCGTGGCCCTGTTTGAAGCCACCCACGGCACCGCGCCCAAATACGCCGGCAAAGACATGGTCAACCCCGGCAGCCTCATCCTCTCCGGCGTGATGATGCTGGAATACATGGGCTGGCAAGAAGCCGCCGACCTCGTCGTCAAGGCCACCACCCAGACAATTCTCGACAAAACCGTCACCTACGACCTGCACCGCCAGATCGAAGGCGCGACCAAGTTGAGCTGCTCCGAATTCGCCAAAGCCATTGTGGCGAATATGTAATTCGTAATTCGTGATCCGTAATTCGTAATCCGTGGTCGTCTTACCGATTATGGATTACGGATTACGGCCGTTTCCTCCTCGCCACCCTTGCCCCCTCCACCCAAACTGCTCACCATCGCCGGCTCAGACAGCGGCGGCGCAGCTGGGCTGCAAGCCGATTTGCGCGCCTGGGCCGTGTTGGGCGCGTATGGCATGAGCGTGGTCACGGCCGTTACCGCCCAAAACTCCCTCACCGTCAGCGCTGTGCAGTTCATGCCGCCCGATTTCATCGCCGCCCAACTGGACGCGGTTCTTAATGATTACGGCGCGGCGGCCGCCAAAACCGGCTTCCTGGGCCGCGTGGAAACCATCGAAGCCATAGCCGACAGCCTGCGCCGTTTCACGGTGCCCCATCTCGTCATCGATCCGGTGCTGGTGAACCACAAAGGGCAGGCCATGTTCGACACGGCCGTCACCGCCGCCTACCGCGCCCACCTCTTCCCCCTGGCCGACCTGCTCACCCCCAACCCGGCGGAAGCCGCCCTGCTGCTCAACATGGACATCCGCTGCCTGGCCGATGGCGAAACGGCCGTGCGCCGCCTCCACGCCCTCGGTCCCAAAGCCATCCTGCTCAAACGTATCCCCGCCGGCGGCCGTCTGCTCGATTTGTTTTTCGACGGCACGACTTGCCACCGCCTGCCCACCGCCAAAATTCAAACCGCCAATACCCACGGCTCCGGCGACGTCTTTTCGGCGGCCGTTTGCGCTTTTCTGGCGCGTGGTGATGGGCTGGAAACGGCCGTGCGTCAGGCCCAATCCTTCACCGCCGCCGCCATCCAAAACAGCGCCAACTGGCAGTTCAGCCAGGGGCACGGTCCCGTCTGGCCTGATGCTTGACGCCGCAAAAATTTTTGATACTCTGTACGTTCAAAATGTTTTGAACGCAGGGGATTTCCATGAACGAGAAACTGAGCGCCGTCAATGACAGCACAATTGCCGGAATCGGCCGCCTGGCCCGCTACTTTGGCTTCGCCGAAGTAATGGGCCGACTGTTTGGCACCTTGCTGATGAGTCCAGAACCCATGTCGCTCGACGATCTGGCCGCCCAACTGGAAATCAGCAAAGGCTCCGTCAGCATGAACATGCGCGCCCTGGAACGTTGGGGCATGGCCAAAGAAGTATGGATGCGCGGTGACCGCAAAAAATATTACGCCGCCGAACACGATCTCTGGCAGGTCATTCGCAATGTACTCGGCAGCCGGGAGCGGCGCGAAGTAGAATTGGCCCTGCAAGTGCTGGGCGATAGCGTGGAGAAATTGCAGTCCGCCGGTAACGAACTCTCGCCCGAAGACCGGCAGTTGGCCGAATTTTACCTGGAACGGATCGCCGACTTGCAAGCCTTTTTCACCGTCGCCCAAATGGCCCTGGAAACCGTTTTGGGCAGCGACGAATCGGTCGATTTCGACGCCGTGACTAAAATTGAAATCCGATGATTGGTGGGGGAGGCTGTGTGAAAGCCGTAAAGTAAAAAGGATAGTCAGAAATTCTGAGGTGGACCATGATTCAGCTATTTAATAAAGAGACGGACGCGTTGATTGGCGAGATCAGTGAAGAGCAGCTTGCTTTTTTGATCAGCAATTTGGAAGAGGAAGATGTCGATGACGTGGACTATTACCTGGACGAAGCGATGATCGACCTGCTGGTGGAGGATGGCGCGGACGCTGCCCTGGTGGCGCTGCTGCGGCAGGCCGTCGACGAGAACGGCGAAATTGAATTTCGCTGGGAACGGGCATGAAAATAGCCGTCGGTTCCACCAATCCGGTCAAGGTTTCGGCCGTGCAGTCCATCATCCAGCAGCTTTGGCCCGACGCGGAGGTTACGGCCGTTGCCGTGCCCACCGGCGTCAGCGATATGCCCCTGAGCGACAGCGAAACGATCGCCGGGGCGCGTAACCGGGCGCGCGCCGCCCGCACGGCCGTTAACGCCGATCTCGGCTTTGGCCTGGAAGGGGGCGTGCATCCCGACCCCATCGGGTTGGTGCTGCAAGGCTGGGTGGTGGTGACGGATGGCAACGGCCGTGAAGGCATCGCCGGCGCCGGCCGCCTGCCCCTGCCGCCCGCCATCGCCCAACGCATCCTGGCCGGCGAAGAACTGGGCCCGGTGATGGACGAACTGCTTGGCGAAAGCAACGTCAAAGCCAAAGGCGGGGCCGTCGGCGTCCTCACCGGCGGCCTGATTCCCCGCCAGCAAGCCTTCGCCCTGGGCGTAGCCTACGCGCTCGCCCCCTTCGTCGCCCCGGAGTTTTATGGTGTTTAGGGGTTCAGGTGTTTAAGTGTTCAGGTACCTGGACACCTGAACACCTAACACTTAAACACCTTCCCACACCCCGCCCATGCTCCCTCCGCCCATCGACACCCACTTCAACGAAGAATTTGCCGACGCCATCGCTAAACTGGAGTCCTACAACAAGCATCTGTACCGGCCGAACACCTATTTGCACAAGTGGTGGGCGCGGCGCTGCGGCAGCACCTTTCGCCTGATTCTCAAAGCATTGGTGGAAGATGAAGCGGCGCGGGACTATTACGCGCCGGGTGGACTGGACGGCAAAATCATCCTCGACCCGATGATGGGCGGCGGCACAACTTTGCACGAAGCCATCCGCCTGGGGGCCAGTGTGATTGGCGCAGACGTGGACCCCATTCCGGTGCTGCAAGCCCGCGCCAGCCTGAGCGGCGGCTCGACCACGCAGTTGGCGCAGCAGTTCCGGCGCTTCCACCAATCGTTGCGCGCTCAGGTAGGCGACCATTTCCGCACGACCTGCCCGCAGTGCCAGCGCGACGTGGCCTTGTGGTACGTGCTGTACGGTCTGCGCCGCCGCTGCGCCTGCGGCGAAGCGCTGTTTGTAGACAGCCTGACGTTGCGCCATAACAACGATGATTCGATTTTCCACCTGGACCCCATCACCCATGATGTGTGCCGGGATGATGATTTGTTTAGCCGGGCGGCGGAGGGGGAGAAACGGCCGTTACACGAACGCACCCACAAAACCTGCCCCGCCTGCCACAAACCCTACCGCGACATTCTCGACGCGCCCTACTACCGGCGCTACACGCCGCTGGCCGTCAGCGGCCACTGCCCGGAACATGGCCTCTTCTTCGCCGCCATGCGCCCGGACGATTGGGCCGCCATCCGCCGCGCCGACGACCTGCGCCCCACCATTGCCCTGCCAACCGCCGAGTTCGCCATCGGCCACGGTTCCAAATCGCGCAGCCTCCACGAGCGGCGCATCCACAGCTACCTGGATTTGTTCAGCAGCCGCCAGTTGTTGTATCTGGCGGCTGCCGTCGATTGGCTGAACCGGGAGAGTGCGGAGCGCGGAGTGCGGAGTGCGGAGCAGGCGCGGTTGAATTTGGCGCTGCTGGTGTCTACGGCGCTGGAGTTTAACACGCTCTTGTGCGGGTATAAGGGCTACGGCGCGCGGCGGCCGGGGGCCATCCGCCATGCGTTTACCTATCACGCCTACAGTTTTCCCTACACGGCCCTGGAAAATAATCCGCTGTACGGCCGTCGCGCTTCCGGCACGCTGGAGAATTTGTTTCACGGCCGTATTCTGCGCGGCCGCCAGTGGGCGCAGCAGCCGGTGGAGCGCCGTCCCATCAGCGGCCGTCGCAGCTGCGCCGTGCCCATTCCCGATGAGGTGGACGCCGGCACGGAGGTGACGCGGTTTGGCGAGTTGAGCGACGGCCGTCGCCGCTTTTTGCTCATCCAGGGTTCCTCCACCGCCCTGGATTTGCCCGACGACAGCGTGGACGCCATCGTCACCGACCCGCCGTATTTCGACAGCGTGCAGTACAGCGATCTGGCCGCCTTCTTCCGCGTGTGGCTGCGCCAACTGCTGCCGGAAAGCGACGGCTGGAGCTATGAGCTGGACCAATCGGCCGTAGAACCGACCACGAACGGCAGCGGCGCGGATTACACCGCCATCCTCAGCGGCATTTTTGCCGAGTGTGCGCGCGTGCTGAAGACGGAAAACGGCCGTCTCATCTTCACCTACCACCACTGGAATCCCAAAGGCTGGGCGGCGCTGACGCTGGCCCTGAAACGCGCCGGGTTTGGGCTGGTCAACCGCTACGTCGTGCACGCCGAAAACCTGGTCTCGCGCCACATCGTCGGCCAGAATGCCCTGGTCCACGACGTGATCCTGGTCTGCGCTCCGGCGCCGGAGGCGGCGCGAGAATGGGCGGCGGTAACGGCCGTTACCCTCACCGACAGCTACCAATTCTGCTATGATTGTGGCAGCGTGCTGGGCTGGCTGCTTGGCGCTGGGCTGAGCGAAGGCGAGATTGAGAGCGCCTGGCGCGAGTTGTTGACGTGAAGAGGGGAGATTGGAGATTGGAGATTAGAGACTGGAGATTGGTCTAATCTCAGTAGTTTTAAAAACCTTATACAAATTGCACGAATGATAAAGTTTCCTGTCATGCTGAGAGCCTGTGCTGAGGCCGCCGAAGCATCCTCCGAAGCATCCCGTTCACCTAAAATACCCAGTTTGTCGGGATTCCTCGTCGAAGACTCCTCGGAATGACATGATTTTTTAAACTACTGAATCTAGAGATGCGTGAACTATGACCCTGGAATTTGAGCGACTGACGGCCGATTTGGAGCAGATGGCCCTGACGACGGCGCGGCG
>JAKQCM010000123.1 GCA_029559155.1 Chloroflexota bacterium | reverse complement strand
CTGGAGGTTGAGACAATGGATGTGATACGGCCGTCTCGATCACAAACCGGGTAGAGAGAATATTCAAAGTGGCGTTTACCGCCATTACTTTGAATCACAATTTCCCCGTTAGCCGGCTGCCCCGAGAGGCCAACCTCATATATATCCGCATCAAACGCAGTTAACAGGTTGTCGGGTGATTTTATCTCCGACCACGTTTTGCCGAGAATCCCCGCCGCCGATACGCCCAATTGTTGCATCACCGCCGGGCTGGCATAACGGATACGGCCGTCTAAATCATGAATCAGGAAGAAATCCGGTGTCGTGCTGAGGATGACATCCATCATTTGTATTTGATCTTCGAGCTGGGCGGCCAGTTTTTTTAGCTTTAGTTCAGCGCGCTTGCTGGTAATGGCTGCGGCAATTTGGCCGGAAACAAAAACCAGAAATTGCTCTTCTTGCTCGCTGTAAGCAGTGCGATCATGATAATTTTGCACCACAATCGCCCCGATTGTTTCGGCTTTGGTTTTCAGCGGCGCGCCCAACCAGATTTTAGCCAGTGGCCCCACTTCATCTATGACGTTTTGCTGGATCAACCGGCGCTGTCCCTCTTCGTCGACAAGGCAAGGCTGCCCGGACCGGATGACTGATTCGGTCATCCCGCGACCGGCGGGGTACGGACGGCCGTTATACGTATCGCGCTCATCCACAAAATAAGGCAGCGACAACATGTTTTCCGATTCATCATACAGGGCAATATAAAAATTGCGCGCATCCAAAAATTGGCCTACTACGCGATGAATGGATTGGTATAAGTCTTCCAGGCTGATGTCTGAATTGGCGATGGTGGCGATCTGGTAAACGGCCGTTTGTAGTGATTCGCCTCGTTTTTGCTCTGAAATATCGCGAATAAATCCGTGCAGCAGGGTACGGCCGTTCATTTCAAACACTGTCGCCGTAAGCTGCACATCCAACAAATGGCCATCTTCCCGCCGCAGATGCGAATTGGTGGTTAGCGATTTTTGCCGGCGCGTTTCCTCGACAAAATCCCATATTTCAGACGGATAGCTTAAGGGAATCAATTGATCGATAGTCATCGACAACAGCGCCCCTTCGTCATAACCCGTCATCGACGCCATTCGCGGGTTTGCCGACACTATCCGCAAGCTTTCCACATCCACAACCAGGATCGCGTCGTTGGCGGTTTCAAACAGCCGGCGGTACTGGTCTTCAGTGCGGCGCACAGTTTCAAACAGGTGGGCATCTTGCAGTGCCAGAGAAATCTGGTTGGCAAAAGCAGCAATGGCCGGTACATCTTCCGCTTTTAACTGGGAACCGGCCAGGTATAAAACGCCTTGCACTTCTCCAACGCGGGTAATCGGGGCCAAAATGGCCGGCATGCCGGAAAATACGCGAAACGCCTGCCGTACCAAAAAATTCAAATTGGGGAAAACTTGTTTTAGTTTTTCAGTATTATCGGGGATGTAGATGGCTTTGCCATCCCGAATGACTTGCTCGTCGATGACGGCCGTCTTTCGCGCATAGGTGTAACCAACGCCCTTAATGCCCAGACCCTTCTCAAACGATTTCAACGCGCGGATCAATCCATCCGGCATTACCAACGCCTGAACCACGAAATGCGTTTGGCCCTCATTCAACATATTGATGGACCCTTGCAGGTCCAGGTTTTTCAATTGCGCGCCGAAGATATCGTAAACGGCCGTTTCCGAATGCGCCGCGGTTTGCAAGGCAGCCACAGCCGCATTGAGCGCTCTCAGTATCTTCGTTTCCCTTTCCGAAGCGCCAGATTCGATTCCAGTTCGCTGTTTTTTGGCTTTCATGTCACCTGATCAGACAGGTTCGGAATTTTCTGGATTGGACCAACCAAACGCCCATTCCTAAAATCCTTTGGGGGGAATACACCCATCAAGTCACCGCCCGAATCATCAAGACGCTGATAAACGACCAAGGCCCAATCACTTGAGCAGTATGTTGGTCAACAAAATATATTGCCCTAAAAAAGGGATTGCGGCTATAAGAAATCTTACCCAAAAGTTCACGAGCTATGGGCTGAGAGCCAGCGCATCTGGACCAACGATCACTTCAGGCGAAAAATAGCTGAGACGGCCGTTCTCATCCAACGCCGCCACACTCACCACATAATTTTCGGCCGGGTCAAAACCCGTCAACCCGACGTTGCCCGCCTGCTGCGCCTTCACCAACCGGAACACCGGATGCGAAGACATCGCCAACGGCCGAAAAGAAATGGCATACCCGGCCACGTCTTCCGCCACCGGCCAGCGCAGTTGATACATGCCCAGCGCATCCGTCGCATTAATCACCGGCGCCGGCGGCTGCATCGGCGCGCCCGCCAGATTCGCCGCCACGGCCACATTCAACCGCACCACCTGCTGCAAATAATCATAATCAATCCGGTCCCAGGTATCGCGCACCGAATTGACCATGTCCGGGTCTTCTTCCGATTCAATCACTCGGATTGCCGGCATCCCCACGCTCACAAATTCTCGGTGATCGCCCCATCGCCCCTCGCGGTCTAACGCGTCCAGCACCGTCGTGGGGAATGTAGGCACATACAGCCCTCCGACATATTCATAATATCGGGCCAACTGCCCCGAAGGAGAATACGCCAGCTCAGGCGCAAACACCCGCACCGACTGGGGAATGCCCTTTCGGCCGCCTACCGCATCATAATTGATGGCCGCCAACACGTTCATGCTGTCCAAAAAGGCGTTTTGGGCAAAATGGCGCGACCCTACCGTACCTTCTTCCTCCGCTGAAGTCGCCAGGAAAATGATGGTTTGGTTCCACTGCTGGGCGCTCAACAAACGCGCCGATTCCAACAGCAGGGCGACGCCGGAGGCGTTGTCGTTGGCTCCTGGGGCGCGGCTTTCGCCATCCAAAATATCGGGCGCGCGATTATCGTAATGGGCCATGATGATGATCACGCCGTTGCTCTGGCCATTGCCCGGCAGTTCGGCCACGATGTTGCTTTGCGGCGCGGAGTAGCCGTTGTAGTCGAGGGGGAAATCATCATAACGCACCTGGAGACGGCCGTTTCCCACCCTTACAAACTCGTCAAAAATCCAGCGCCGCGTCGCCCCAATCCCCCAATTCTCCAATTCCGGATCACTAAACGCATTACGATTGCCGAATCCCTCCATTTTCTGCACGTACCCCATCAACTGCTGCTGCGAAACCTGTTCCACCAGATTCGCAATGCTGCGATCAATTTTAGGCGCGACATCACTGATTGGATCCAGCACCATTTCGCCGGTGGCCGCCGGATTAAAGTCAAACGGCCGTGCCGTGGGCACAGGCGTCGGCAGCGACGGCCGTTCCGGCGCCGCCAACGACCCACAACCGGCCAACAAAAAAACCATTCCCAACAGGCTAAGCCCGATAAAATTTCTCAATTGCCCACGCAATACGTACATCCTCACTCACGCATCAAACAATTTGCCGTCGCCTAATTCAGGCGCAGACTACCAAAAATATTGTAATCAAACTACGCCGTCAAGCAATGATCGTGCAGAACTGTTGGGGAATCTTTAAGAAAGAGGAAAAGCCGGCCGGGCCAGGCCCAAGAAGGCAAACAAAAAAGGCGCTGCCTGAAACCAAGCAGCGCCACTCCAAAAAATCGTATAGGGATATCTGCTACATAATGGAAGCCACAAATACCAGGGCAATCGCCACAACGCCAATGGCTTGCCCGGCCAAAGCCATGCCCCACTGCGCCTCGCCGCGCAGCCAGCGGCTGGCCAGGGCCACCACAATCAGGCCAATCGCCAGACCCAGAGGCCACATCGCCAGCGCCGCCAGGAAAGGTAGGCTCGACCAGAGCCAGTTAAACACGCCGCCCAACAATAACCCGACAAAAACGGCTACGGCCGTTGCCCCACGCCCCGATTCCTTCGTTTCATACAGCGATTGGTTACCAAATGGTTGAGCAAACATGGTTCTCTCCTGAAAGTTTGTTTTTGAATCTCGTGTCTATGAAGGAAGTATCGTCGAAAATGGGCGTTTGTTCTGGTCGCCAAACGTATGAAACAACGATACCTTTTCTACGTTTCCTACGCTGTGTCATACTTTACAATTTATCGACAAAATCCCGCCAATTCTGGGAATACATACGTTGCCCACCGCGAAAAGTTCCCTTCCGCGCCCCCTGAGGTATAATCTGGACTATGTTTGAATTTGAAATCGACGCAACCGACCCAAACAGTGGGGGGCGAAACGGCCGTTTCCACACCCCACACGGCATCCTCCAAACCCCCGTCTTCGCTCCCGTTGGCACTGCCGCCACCGTCAAAGCGATGAAACCCAGCGATCTCCAGACCATCGGCGCCACCCTCGTTCTCAGCAACACCTATCACCTATACCTGCGCCCCGGCGACGAACTCATCCGCGATTTAGGCGGGCTGCACCGCTTCATGAACTGGGACGGCCCCATCCTCACCGACAGCGGTGGCTTTCAGGTCTTCAGCCTCAGCGACACCCGCAAAATCGACGCCGACGGCGTGACCTTCCAATCACACATCGACGGCTCCTACCACCGCTTTACCCCTGAACGCAGCATCGCCATCCAGGAAAACCTGGGCGCCGACATCATCATGGCGTTCGACGAATGCCCGCCGCCCACCGATCGCGCTTACGTCGAAAAATCGCTCATGCGCACCCACCCCTGGCTGGAACGCTGCCTCGCGGCCAAAACCCGCCCTGATCAGGCGCTCTTCGGCATTGTGCAGGGCGGCGTTTTCCCCGATTTACGCGCCGCCAGCGCTCGCTTCATGATCGACCTGGACTTGCCTGGTTATGCCATCGGCGGTCTGGCCGTCGGCGAAACAAAAGCTGAAATGGCCGCCACGCTGGACACCCTGCATCCCATTCTGCCGGCCAACAAACCGCGCTACCTGATGGGCGTCGGCGCGCCCGAAGACCTGGTTAATGGCGTTTTACGCGGCGTCGACATTTTCGACTGCGTGTTGCCCACGCGCATCGCTCGCAATGGCTCCGCGCTCATCAAAGGCGGCCGCCTGAATCTGCGCAACGCCCAGTACATCCACGATCCCGCGCCGCTGGACGAAACCTGCGCTTGTTACACCTGCACCCATTTCAGCCGCGCTTACCTGCGCCATCTGGTCAAGGCCAATGAAATCCTGGGCCACATCCTGCTGACCACCCATAATCTGCACTTTTTGCTGGCGCTCATGCGCCAGATTCGCGCCGCCATAAGCGATGGTGAATTACGGCCGTTTGCCGCCGAATTCCTCAGCCATTACCCCGACCCCGACCAATAAAGCAATGATGGCCGCAACTTTTCAGTTGGAACCCTTCAATCCTTCCATCACCCTACGGAATCCGCACACCCAATCTATCCTGGCCAACGGCCTGCGGCCTAAAAATGGCGTCGCCTTTCGCCGCCAGAGATTAGACACGCCCGATGGCGACTTTGTCGATCTGGACTTCGCCGATGTGAGCGGCGCAACCTGGGCTGATCTCGGCGACAACGCGCCCATCGTCCTGCTGCTCCACGGCCTGGAAGGGTCTGCCCGACGCGGCTATGCCCACGAAACCTACCGCCAGCTGGCAGCGCGCGGCGTACGCGCCGCCGGTCTCAATTTCCGCTCGTGCAGCGGCGAAATGAACCGCACCGCCCACCTGTATCACGCCGGAGCCACCGGTGACGTGGTTTTAGCAATGGATTGGCTGGCGGCCCAATTCCCCCACGCGCCCAAAGGCATGATCGGCTTTTCGTTGGGCGGCAATGTTTTGCTCAAATATCTGGGCGAACAAAGCGCCAATCTCAGCGGCAACGTGCATACGGCCGTTGCCATTTCCCCACCCATCGACATGGTCGCCGGTTCTCTGGCCTTTAATCACGGCCCCGGCCGTCTTTATGCCCGCCTCTTTCTGCGCACCCTCAAAGAAAAAACTCGCGCCCATGCCGCCATTATCGGCGACAAAATCGACGTGACGCGTGTATTGGCCGCCCAAACCGTCGCCGAATTCGACGACGCATTGACCGCACCCCTGCACGGCTTTCAAAACGCCCACGACTATTACGTCCAATGCGGCTCCGGGCGCTTTTTGCCCGACATTCGCGTGCCTACTCTGCTCATCCGCGCGTTAGACGATCCCTTTTTTGGCGACGATCTACCGCTGGTGGCTCAGGCTGATAATTCATATCTCGTGCCCGGTTTCACCGCCCACGGCGGCCACGTTGGCTTTCTGCAAAGCCTGCACCCACGCCGCTTTTGGGCCGAGCGTCAGGCCGCCCGGTTTCTGGGCCATCACCTGAAGGATGCCCGCTCATGACCCATTCGCTGCCTCCCACCGACTTTTACTGCTCTCAGCTCTCCGCCGCGCAAGATGAACCTATGGCCGGCACGGCCGTTTCCGCTCCCGTTTGGGTTTTGTTGGAATATCGCCAGCCCTGGCTCGCCCAGGCCACCAGCAACAATACCCTGCCCACGGCCGTGCAAGCCTGGCTGGCCGCCCAGTTAAGCGCCGTCAACGGCCGTCTACAATTCATCCGCCAGATGCCCACGCCGGCAAGCCTGACCTGCTTCGTCGCCGTGTTAGACGAACAGCAGCCGCGCCTGTACCGGTTCGACCTGGAAACATACACCGACCTGTTGGCGTTGTCGCTGGCCGATCTGGTGGCGGATGACGGCCGTTTCGCCGCCAACCTGCACCCCGACCCGCTTTTTCTCGTGTGCACCAATGGCAAACGCGACCGCTGCTGCGCGTTGTTTGGCGCGGCGTTATACCGCGAACTGGCTGCCCAGGCCGGCACGGCCGTCTGGCAAACCACCCATCTTGGCGGCCATCGCTTCGCCCCCACCTTGCTCACGTTTCCCGATGGGGTGAGTTACGGCCGTGTCGCCCCCGCCGACATTCCCAATCTGCTGGCTGCCCATAACCAGGGCCAACTGCTGCTCGGCCATCTGCGCGGCCGTCTGATCTATGACCCGCCCACCCAGGCCGCCGACTATTTCTTGCGCCAGCAGATCGGCCAACCGCAGCTAACTGCCCTGCAGCACCTGCGCACCGACTCCCCCGCTGCAAGCCAATGGACGGTCCACTTTCGCGCCGCTGCCGATGGCCAGACCCATACAATTCACCTGCAAACCACTGATCCCCAACCCATTTGGGCCTCTTGTGGCGCCTCCCAGCCCAAACCGATCCGCTCTTTCATCTTGCGTTAACCTCACGCCTCGCCGACCAAACAGGCATTCTGGCGCAACATTCAAGCCCCGAAATCGCCCATTCGCCTTGCCAAATTGCAGACGAAATGTCACATCGATTAGATGACATCTGTCATTTTTCTATCCACACTGATCCCGTTATAGTAAAACCCGTTGCATAGATTTGCATAGATTTACATTCTTTTGCTATGATTACGCACGGCTTCGGCCCCTGACGTACATAAGGAGATCGTATGGAAGTAGCACCCTACCCGTCACCCCGGCTTATCTTTTGGGAAACCACCGCCGGCTGCAACCTGGCCTGCATTCACTGCCGCCGCATCACCGTCGCCGACCAGCTGATGCCCCAGGACCTGACCACGGCCGAAGCGTTTGACCTGATTGATCAGATCGCTTCTTTTGGCAGTCCGATTTTTGTGCTGTCTGGCGGCGAACCGCTGTTTCGCCCCGACATTTTCGACATCGCCCGTCACGCCACCGACGCCGGGCTGATTGTCGCCCTGGCGACCAACGGCACGCTCATCAACGCGGATGTCGCCCGCAAAATCAAGGATTCGGGCGTCAAACGGGTCAGCGTCAGTTTTGACGGCGCCGACGCGCCCACCCACGATATTTTCCGCGGCCCCGGCGCGTTTGACGCGGCGATGCGGGGCATCGGCCACCTGCGCGACGTGGGGCTGCCGTTCCAAATCAACACCACCGTCGCCCGCCACAATGCCCACCAGATGCCGGAGACGCTGGCCCTGGCTAAAGAAATCGGCGCGGTGGCGCTGCACCTATTCTTGCTGGTGCCGGTGGGCTGCGGCGTCGAAATTGCTCCCGATCAGCAAATTTTGCCCGATGAGTATGAGGCGGTGCTGAACTGGATGTACGACGCAGAGATGGAAGGCGGGATTGAGTTGAAAGCGACCTGCGCGCCGCACTATTTCCGCATTGCCCGGCAGCGTCAGGCGGAAGAACGGCGGAACGGCATTGTGCGCGAACGGCCGTCTTCCATGCATCGGCAGCAGCACGGCGGCAACACCGCCACGGGTGGTCACCCAGGCGGGCATCCTGGCAGCAACGGCCACGGTCATGGCCGCCACGCCATGAACGCCATGACCAAAGGCTGCCTGGCCGGAACCGGCGTCACCTTCGTCAGCCATCGCGGCGAAGTGTTCCCCTGCGGCTACCTGCCGGTCGAAGCCGGTCACATCCGCCGCCAGGGCTTCCAGGACATCTGGGAAAACTCGCCCCTCTTCGCCGAACTGCGCGACGTGGAGCTGCTGGGCGGCAAGTGCGGCGTCTGCGAATTTAAAAAGCTGTGCAGCGGCTGCCGCGCACGCTCCTTTGGCATGACCGGCGACTATCTGGCCGAAGAACCATTCTGCACCTACGAGCCTCATGCGCTGCGGGTGGATGAGATTCATTTGAACTGAAAACGGCCGTGTCCGGCATCCCCTTTCTCCCCGGCGGATGTCTAACGCCCGTTACTTTTTGAACCTGAAACCGACAAACCTGAACAGCAGGCTGCCCCGGCAGTCATTAAAAGATGCCATGACAAACTTTCACGTAGTAATTGTGGGTGGCGGGATCACCGGCCTGAGTGCAGCGTATTACTTGCAGCAGGCCGCCGCTGAACCAGGCGTTAACCTCACCTATACCCTTTTAGAACAGTCAGACCGATGGGGCGGCAAAATCGCCACCGAAACCATCGCGAATCTGGCCGATGACCCATTCATTGTGGAGGCCGGACCCGACTCTTTCATCACGCAGAAGCCGTGGGGGTTGCAGTTGGCCCGCGAACTGGGGCTGACCAACGAACTGCTGCCGACCAACGACGGCCGTCGCCAAACCTTCGTCCTCAATAAAGGCAAGCCCACCCCGCTGCCCGACGGCGTGATGATGATTGTGCCCACCAAAATAACCCCCTTTGCCCTTTCCCCGCTGCTCTCGCCGCTGGGCAAACTGCGCATGGGTCTGGACCTCTTCATCCCGCCCAAAACCGACGGCGCCGACGAAACCCTGGCCGAATTTATTGAGCGCCGCCTGGGCGCCGAAGCCCTGGACAAAATCGCCGAGCCGCTGATGTC
>JAKQCM010000113.1 GCA_029559155.1 Chloroflexota bacterium | reverse complement strand
GCATCCGGCGCAAACCCACCGGCGGCAGCGATCGCCTGTTCAACCGCGCTGTCCGGCGGCAGCAGATAAACGGCCGTCGCCGCCACCGCGCCATTCACAAAAACGCGAATCGGCCCGGGTGTTGCCGTTGGTTCAGGCGTGGCCAGCGGTGCGGGAGCAATAATTTCGATTGGCGCGGGCTGTGTCTGGCGCATCAACCCCACGCCCAGAAGCGTCAGCGCCACCCCCAAAATCAACCCCAAAACGATGTACCCTAAATTGCTCTGGGTAATTTTCATTCCTGCCCTCCATCAGAAAAGAATGACAACAATCAGCGCTCCTTGTATGGATAACCGAAGGAACGCATTCTAAAGCCTAAGGGTTTCTTGACCGGTGGAAAACGATCTTAATTCGGCCAAACCCTTATGGTTTGCACTTGTGGAACCCTCCAACCTGGATTTTACCCTTTGACGACGGCTACCGGCACAATTCGGGCCACCTTGCGGGCAATGCCTGCGCCATGCACAACCTCGATCACCTTGTCCACGTCTTTGTAAGCCGATGGCGCTTCTTCTGCCAGGCCGGGCAGACTGCCGGCGCGCACATGAATGCCCTCGGCTTCCAGTTCTTCGCGCAGTTCGTCGCCGCGAATGGTGCGTTTGGCCTGGCTGCGGCTCATGGTGCGGCCTGCGCCGTGGCAGGTCGAGCCAAAGCTTTGGGCCATGGACTTTTCCGTGCCGACCAACACCCAGCTTGCCGTGCCCATCGAGCCGGGGACCAGCACCGGCTGGCCGATGTCGCGGTAAACGTCTGGCAGAACGGCCGAACCTGGGCCAAAGGCGCGAGTAGCCCCTTTGCGATGGACGCATAATTTACGTTTACGGCCGTCTACCTCATGCTCCTCAATTTTAGCCATGTTGTGGGCGATGTCGTAAATCTGGTAGACGGTATCCCGCAGGCCGGTTCCGGCCAATACCTGCGTAAAACTTTGGCGGATCAGGTGCGTCAGAACCTGGCGGTTGACGAAGGCGTAATTGGCCGCCGCGTGCATCGCCGCCTGGTAATCCTGCCCTTCCGGGCTGCTGAGCGGCGCGCACACCAATTCCCGATCCGGCAGTTTGATGCCGTATTGATGGACCGATTTCTGGAATCGCTTAACATAATCCGTGCAAATTTGATGGCCGAAACCACGCGACCCGCAGTGAATTTGCACCACAATCTGGCCGGGAAAGAGGCCCATGCGCTGCGCGGCCTCGTCGTAAAAAATCTCGTCTACCACGTCTACTTCAATGAAATGGTTGCCCGCGCCCAACGTGCCAATCTGATCCAGACCTCGTTTTTTGGCGCGTTCGCTCACTTTGCTGGCGTCGGCGTGGGGGAGACGGCCGTTTTCCTCTGTGCGCTCCAGGTCCATTTTGGTGGCGTACCCATTTTTCAACGCCCAATCGGCGCCCTGCTCTACCAATCTGTCTAAATCCTGCCGCTTC
Source organism: Chloroflexota bacterium (assembly GCA_029559155.1). Lineage (GTDB taxonomy): Bacteria > Chloroflexota > Anaerolineae > Promineifilales > Promineifilaceae > Leptovillus. Next base: position 5,293 of record JAKQCM010000113.1, on the reverse strand, counting down.
AGGCGCACGCTGCCGCCCCGGCCAACGCCGTTGGGGCAGTTGGCCTGCAGCGCCGAGGCGAGACGATCCAGGTGGGGCGCAATATCATCGCGGTGCAGATGGGTCGCCAGCAAGCGCACGCCGCAGTTAATGTCGTAACCCACGCCGCCGGGGGAAATAACGCCATCGGGCAGTTCGGTCGCGATGACGCCGCCGATGGGAAAGCCGTAACCCTGGTGAATGTCGGGCATGGCCAGCGCGTATTTGACAATGCCCGGCAGCGTGGCGGTATTGATCAGTTGATCCAGGCTTTTGTCGCCCAAGGCGGCTTCCAACAGCTCGCCGTCGGCGTAAAATCGCGCCGGGACGCGCATATCGGCGCGGAAAGTGGCCGGTATTTCGTGCACGTAGGGAGTGATTTGCTTGAAATCGCTGCGTTTCATGGCTGCCTCCAGAATTTATACGTCAAAGACAATCGTTGTTTCCAGGCCGTTTGCGGTTGGGATGATGGCTAAATTGTGGTAGGTGACGGCTTTGATGTGCTTGAGCAGTTCGGCGACCGGACCGCCGTGGAGGGTGGCCTGGAGGTGGGTGGGGGTTACGGCCGTTAACACAAATTCCGGAAATATCACCTGCTCCATCTCCGCCCAGTAAGCCAGTTCGCTCAACCAATCGACCAGCAGGCTTTCGGCGTCGTCGGCGTCCAGGGTAAGGCGGCGGGTGATGGCGGGAAGGGAAACGGCCGTGTCTTCCCCAATCATCAGCGTGTTTATGCCCAGGGCCGCCTGCGGCAGCAACTCCGCCAGATCGCGCCCCCAAACCCGAATTGACCAATCGGCCGTATGATCGATAACCTCAAAACCAGCCATCCCGTCGCGGCTCCTGTGTTGGCAATTTTGGCGATTAGTCTGTGGCTAATCGCCGCCATAACCATGGAAAAATCAACCCGAAATGTCCCTGTTGGTGGTAAATTCTTTCTTTCTCAACTCGTTTGGGACACGCGTCCATTGTAACATAGAAGCAAATTCCATAGCATCTTACGGCGGCTGACGGTATGATTAGGCATCTGGGCACAGGCTCAGCCATTGTGAGAAAAGGAGCGAATCATGAGCGAACAACCACAGCCACAACCCCCTCAACCAGGCAAACGAATCAACATCGACATCCCCAAAGATTTACAGGCCGTCTATGCCAACGTCGCCTTTATCAGCCACACACCGGCAGAAGTCGTTTTGGATTTTGCTCAGGTGCTGCCAAGAATGCCGCGTGGCTCGGTTCAGGCGCGGGTGATCATGTCGCCGATGCACGCAAAAATGCTGCAGCAAGCTCTGGCGCAAAATATCGCCAACTACGAACGGCAGTTTGGCGAAATTCGCCTGCCGCAGCAGATGAACCTGGCGGATCAATTCTTCCGGTTTCCGCAGCAGGACAGCGACGACGACAACAAAGAGAACAAGAGCGACCCCGAATAGGAGATACCATTCATGGATCAATTAGAACTGCTGGCTGAAGAAATCCGCCAGGAATTTGAGCGGGTAAATGCGGCGCGAGACCAGGCGTATCAACGATCACGCGAGTTGATCAGCTTGTGCGCTCGTTCTATTCGCGCCATGCACCGCAGCGAATGGGACACGGCCGATGCGCTGCTGGTTGAATTGGGCCGGGCAAAAGATACGTTTGTAGCCGACGTGCAAGATTTTCCCGACCTTTATTTTGCTGGCTATACGCAGGACGCTATCAAGGAATATGTGGAGGCGCACCTGACGTATGCCATTATGCGGGCACGGCCGTTGCCCACCCCCACCGACCTCGGCGCAGAATCGAACACCTGGCTGAATGGTCTGGCGGAAGCAGCCACGGAACTGCGCCGCCGCATTCTGGACATTATCCGTCATGGCCACAGCGACGAAGCGGAACGCCTGCTGGATGTGATGGACGCCATTTACAGCATCCTGGTGACATTTGACTTTAACGATTCGATTACCGGCGGGCTGCGCCGGCGTACAGACACGGTGCGCGCCGTGCTGGAACGGACACGCGGCGACGTAACTACCAGTCTGCGCCAGGCAAAATTAGAAGAAGCGCTGGAAGCCTTGGAAGCGAAGTTTAACGATGAACGGTAATCAATAAGCTACAGGAGATTGGAGATTAGAGATTAGAGACTGGCACACTCTTTAATCTCCAATCTCAGCACTGCAAGGTATTTAATTCACATTCCTAACGGCAAACAATGAACGCCGGAGCGCAAGATCATCGTGTGCCGTTTGCCGTTATCATGCCCAGACCCAGACCGGCCAGCAGTCCAACGGCTGCCCAGAGGGGCGTTTGCTGCCAGACCCAGGCGATTTGTTGGGGGGTAAATTCGGGGCCGTGGGCATGAAGGCCGGTTTTGACGGCCATAAACGCCAGCGTCAACAGCCCGCTGCCCAGACCAAACAACAGACCGAGCACGGCCGTTCCGCCTAACCACGCTCGTAAAGACCAGGACCGCCCGCCTAGATAGCGCTGCGCGAGATAAGCCAGGGAAACGGCCGTTGTGCCTGCCCCCATGATGACCACCCCGACCAGTGATCCTTCCAGACTCATCCAGACCAGGGCATAGAGGATGTAGACGGCCGTTAGCCATTTTAGATACGGCCGTTTTTCAGAAAAACCCACACCTACACTTTCCTTGCCCGGCAGCTTACCCATTGTGAAAAAAGTATGAGGCAACGCCAGGATAACTGGACTTTTGTCCGCTTTTAGCCATAATCAAACATGATTTACAACCCTCAAATAGGAGTACAACCATGTCAAACGATCCCATCAAACAAGCTCTCAATCGCCTTCCCTATGGCTTCTACAGCATCACCTCGCGCAACGGCGACGATGTCAACGCGATGGTGGCGAACTGGATCACGCAGGCTTCCTTTACCCCCCGGCTGATGGCCGTTGGCCTGCAAAAAAAATCCTACACCCACAGCGTCATCAGCGCCGGCGGCGTATTTGCCATCAACATCTTCAACCAGGAAGACCAGGACGACATGATGCCCTTCACCAAAGGGCGCGCCAAAAAACCGGATAAGATGGCCGAAGCCACCTTTACGGCCGCACCGGAAACCGGCTGCCCTATTCTGGCAGGAGCAGCGGCTTACCTGGAGTGCAAAGTTGTAACCATGGTGGATGTCGGCGGCGACCACGACATCCTGATTGGCGAAGTGATCGGCGGCGATATTCTCAAAGAAGGCGATGTCGATGATACCCTGACACTACCTCAACTTGGCTGGAGCTACGCGGGTTAATAAACAAAACAAGGACCAGCAAGTCGTTCGCTGGTCCCTGTTTAATCTTTTCTACGGCGCTTCCGGGGTAGCTGTGACCAGGATGTAACCCTTGGGCACTTCCTGCGTGTAAGGCGCGGGCGGCGGCGGCGGAGTAGTTTCCGTAAAGGTTACGTTGGTGAATCCCAGACTCATTAAAAAGTCGCGCATATAGTTTTCGGCATTGTTCCTGGCTAAATCGAGCAAACCGCTTTCCTGGGCTGCTTCACGAATCTTTTGTTCGGCCAGGCGACGGACTTCTGTTTCCATGTCCGCGTCAGGGCTGGATAACAGGCCGCTGTCTCGGCTGGCTACGTAGGATTGCCCGGTATCCAGCGCCGGTAAATCATCAAAGATTTTGGCCGCCGGCAGGTGAACCATCACCGTATCCGGGCCATACACTTGTATATCCTCAACAGACATTTCGGCAAAATCGACGCCGGCCACTACTTTACCGTGGGCCACAAACACCAGCGATTCGCCCAGTAAGCCCCACAAAGCATCCTGGTTGCGCTCGGCCGTTACCACTTTTTCCAGTTCGATGGAGGCTGTTTCCAGGCGAGACAAATCGTTGATTTGAGTGACAATGGTGGTCGGGCTGGGAACGTAGACCGGCGTTGCCGGGATAATGAGACTGCGTACCAGGTCGCTTACCGGCTGCACCACATTTTGGTCTACCTTATTTGCGCCAGCGATCACGGCATAAGCAGCTACCGATCCCATCACCATAAAGACAATTAGCGCCACGAACACGATATTACGTAGGATAGCGCCTACGCTGCTGCCTTCTTTTACGTTTACGTTCTCTTGTTTTGTCATACTTAATTATTCCTATCACACAATCAATTCTATCGGAGTCCAAATACCCCTCACTGTGGGTTAGTATAAATCCTTTCGCGGGTATTAAACCTTATCTAAACCTCAAGACCATCTTATCAGCCGATGTAACGTCCTCAAAACCTCAAGGGTTTTATTTGACCTCTGGGAATCGATCCTGATTCAGCAAAACCCTTGGGGTCCGCCAGAAGCGCCGGGTAACAGACGCGATCCATTGTTCTCTATACGTGATTTAAAACAAAACGCGTCAAGATAAGATGCGCCCATGAGGCAAAAATTTATATCTGCCTCATCCATTTCCAGATTTGCATCCTCGCGGGTCTGGTGGACAATTGGCGCTATGGTTGTTGCGGCCTGTGTGATTACCCTGAATTTACGCGGCGTTTCTTCGCTTAAGGAGAAGCGGCGCATTGTAAAATCGATTTTGGCGCGGTTGACCCAGCAATTTAATGTGGCGGGCGCAGAAATTGAGCACCAGGATGTGTGGCAAACGGCCGTTATCGCTCTGGTCACTGTGGGCAATGATACGCGCAACCTGCACAGTCTGTTAGAAAAATCCATCGCCTGGCTGGAAACCAATCGCCCAGACGTCCCTATCGACGCTTATACGATTGAATTTCTTTAGCGGACCAAAATCGCCCATCAAAGCGTATGACCTGTATGTCAATCCGGTATCGTCTTATCATTTTACTGTTCTTTTTCATCTCGCTGTGGGGGTTGGACACGGCCGTTTCCCATGCCCAATCCGACAACGGCCTCACTCTGGATGCGCGCGCCGGCTACGATGGCATCTACAAGCCAAACCGGTGGGTTCCGGTGCAAATTACTGCGGCCAATAATGGACCCGCCATAGAAGGACAGCTCAGCATCACCCTGGGCAGCGTGGCCACCGCTGACAAAGTAGTCTACAACACCCTCATCTCCCTGCCCACGCAATCTAACAAGCAGGTGACACTTTATGTCTACCTGCCGCAGTTTACCGGCTATGTAACGGTTGAACTGCACGACGCCAACGGCCGTTTGCTGGCCGCGACCGACAGCAACAAACTCACCCAATTGGCCAATGATGGCGTTTTGTATGGCATCGTGACCCCGTCGCCGGGCAGCCTGGACTATTTACAAGATGTTACCGGCGAGCGCTCGGAAGCGGCCGTCGCTTACCTCTCTCTGGACGAACT
>JAKQCM010000092.1 GCA_029559155.1 Chloroflexota bacterium | reverse complement strand
GCTCGTTTTGTTTTTTACATTAGGGTTGCACGAAGGGGGGCATCTGGCAGGCGCGGCGCTCGGTGGATTGGAATTTGTGTTGGTGACGGTCGGACCGTTCCGACTGGCGCGTGAGCTGCGGGGGGTTCGTCTGACGTTTGTGCGGCATCATGTGCTGCAATGGCAGGGGAATGCGTTTTGTATTGTGCGCCGCGATGACCATTTGCGCCTGAGATTGATGGTTTTTTTGCTGGGCGGGCCGGCAGCGACTTTGGGGCAAACGGCCGTTACCCTCTTCCTGCGCCATCACTTTGCCAATGCGATTCTCCCTTTCTGGATGGCGCAGGCGCTGTTACTGCTGGCTTACTGTCCGCTGGCCATTTTGCCATTCACGTTGTTTCCCATGCGCTTTCATGGCATCACCACCGATGCGGCGCAGATCATTGCCTTGCTGCGGGATCGGGCGGGATTTGCCCAACGCGCAGCGCTTAATTTGTTAATCGCCGCCTCCATTCGCGGGACACGGCCGTCTGCCTGGGACCAAGCCCATCTCGAACTGCTCTGCAACCCCCTGCCAGACCAGGAAATGTCGGCTGTTGGCTGCTATTTGGCGCATATCCAGGCGCTAGACGCAGGCGCGGTCGCCCTGGCTGGGAATCATCTCGATCAGGCGCTCCGGCTGCTGTTGCAAGAATCCATTTCCCCTTTACCGGCTTATCTGCTGGCGGCGGCCAGTTTTGAGGCGCAATTTGGGCGAGGCACGGCCGTTGCCCGGCAATGGCTCGACCTTGTGCGGTCAGAAAAATATAACGCGCTGTCCGCCGAAACAGCTCAAATTTATTGGCAAACCCACGCCACCCTTTGCCTGGAAGAAGGCAACCTGGAACAAGCCCGCGCTGCAGCGTATCGCAGCCTGGATTTGCTGCCCCAAACCATTGACCAGGGTTACGCCACATTTGCCCGGGATGGTTTAGAGCAGATTTTAAGGGCAACGGCCGTTGCTCAACCTGCGCCGCTGGATGACCGCAGGCAATGGTCGGAAGGCATGCCCTGGACGGCCGTCGGGCGTTACGCTGTCTTATTGGCGCTGATGATCCTCGTCGGCATGGGAATCGGGGCGGTCTGGCAGAACGGGCTGATCCCGCTGCCTACCAGCCGCGCCCAGCATTACTACCAGACAGGCCAGGCACATTTGGAAAACGGCCGTTATCCACAAGCCATCGAGAACTTTAACCAGGCCATTCGACTCGACAAACATCTTGCCGCCGCCTATTGGGGTCGCGGGCAAGCCTATTTTGCCCAGGAACGTCATCCCCAGGCCATTGCTGATTTTGATCAGGCGCTCCGGCTGCAAGGCAATCAACCAAATCCCTGGATATACTTCTTTCGCGGCCTCAGTCACACACACCTCGCGCACTATCCCGAGGCCCGTGTTGATTTCCAGCGCCTCACCGAAACAGCCACAGATCAACATTTGTTAACGGCCGCCTCCGCTTATCTACGCGAAATCGACAGGCTTTCAGACCAAATCCCAACAGCGATTCCATGACGCACACCGCCCGAAGCGGTACAATCTGACCTATGAATCGCGCCCGCCACTTACTGCAATCCTCCATCATCGTTATCCTGCTCCTGGGGCTGGATAAACTCTTAGGCCTGGTTAGAACACAACTGGTCAGCGCCGCTTTTGGCACCAGCCGCACTTACGATGCCTTTACTGCCGCCAACCAACTCCCCGAAGTGTTTGTCACCCTGATTTCCGGCGGCGCGTTGGCCGCCGCTTTTATCCCGGTTTATTCTGCCTACCTGACCAAGGAAAAAGCCCAGGAAAGCGGCCGTCTGGCGAACACCGTTCTCACCTTGGTGCTGATTATTCTTAGCGGCATTTCCGCTTTGGGAGCCATATTTGCGCCGTGGATCACCCGGCACGTCCTGGTCCCCGGGTTCCCACCTGACCTCCAACTGCTCACCGCCAATCTCATGCGCATCATCCTGATCCAGACGACCATTTTTGGCGTCAGCGGCGTCTTAAGCAGCATTCTAAATGCCCACCAGCATTTCATTTTACCGGCGCTGGCCCCCATTGCCCTCAATGTTGGTTATCTCATCGGCCTCTTTTTGCTGGTTCCGCAACTGGGCATTTTTGGCCTGGCCTGGGGCACTGTCATTGGCGCGGTGCTACACGTTCTCATTCAACTGCCGGGTCTCCAGCGCTACCGGGTGCAAATCCGGCCAGCATTAAGGCTGAAGATGTCTGGCGTTCACGAAATTATTCGGCTGATGGGACCACGCATTGTCACGTTAGGAGCCGTGCAAATTGCGGACCTGTTCATCATTCGCATTACGTCCGGCCTAAACGATGGGGCAACGTCGGGCTATTTTTACGGCTATTATTTGCAGCAGTTGCCAGAGACATTATTTGGCACGGCCGTTGCCCTGGTCCTTTTTCCCACAATGGCCGAAATGTACAACAACGCCGACATCAACGGCCTAAAACGCGTGGCCAGCACGGGACTGCGGATTATCTGGATGCTGACCGTACCGGCGGCTTTGGGCCTGGTGCTGTTGGGCAAGCCGGCCATTACCCTCTTGCTAGAACGCGGCGCTTTCACGCCAGAATCGACGCAGCTTGTGTACAGCATCGTCGTCTTTTTCAGCGTGCGCGTCGTCAGCGAAGCCACGCTAGAAATTGCCGCCCGCCTCTTTTTTGCCCAACACGACACCAAAACGCCTATGGTTGTGGCCTTGGGCTGGCTGGTGACCAATATCATTCTCGCCTATTTGCTAGTAGGGGTTTTAGGCGTCGGTGGATTGGCGCTGGCCAGTACGATAGCCTTTACGCTGCAAACGGCCGTGCTCCTCTACCTCAATCACCGGCGGCTTCATGGCCTGGATTGGCGCGAACTCGGTCTGAGTTTCGGCCGCACTCTCCTGGCAGCCACCGGCATGGCGATAGTGATTTTGGGGATTGGGCAGTTTATCGCCCAGCCACTGCCCTTCCTATTAATCGGTGGCGCATTAGGGCTGGGGACGTATCTGCTGCTTAATTTACTCCTTGGCGGGCGCGAGCTTCCCGCGCTGCTTAACCTCATCCGTCGCCAGAAAACACCCTCCCTATAATTTATGAACGCACGTTCTAAGATTCAATTTTGGTGTTGACGAATTAGAACATCAGTGCTATCATTTACCCATTGAACCATTTATTGTAACTGCTCAGACCCATCAGCAAACAACTACACAATCCGGAAACTCACCTGAAATCGGCGGGATCACCCCACCGTTAGTTTGCTCCGTCTGCCAGCAGTGCAATCCGTGAATCACACCCAAGGAGATCACAATTATGGCTAGTGCCAACGGGGATGCCCGCAACTCAACTCTTGAAAAAACCCTCGACTCTCTGACCAAACGATTCGGTGAAGGCACCATCATGCGTCTCGGCGACGCCCAACACCTCCAGGTAGAATCCATTCCCACCGGCTCTCTCTCGCTCGACATTGCTCTGGGCGTTGGCGGCGTTCCACGAGGCCGAGTTGTCGAGATTTATGGACCGGAATCATCCGGTAAAACCACGCTCTGCCAACACATCATCGCCGAAGCACAACGGCGGGGCGGCATTTGCGCCTTCGTGGACATGGAACACGCCCTCGACCCCAACTATGCTGAACGCTGCGGCGTAGACATCAACAATTTATACGTTTCTCAGCCAGACACGGGTGAGCAAGCGCTAGAAATCGCCGACGCACTAATTCGCTCCGGCACGATGGATGTGGTGGTAGTCGATTCAGTGGCTGCCCTGGTGCCTCGGGCAGAAATCGAGGGTGAAATGGGCGACGCCCACGTCGGCTTGCAGGCCCGCCTGATGTCGCAGGCGCTGCGCAAGCTGTCTGGGGCCATTAAACAAACCAACACCGTGGTCATTTTTACCAACCAGCTGCGCTCCAAAATCGGCGTGATGTTTGGCAATCCTGAAACAACCAGTGGTGGGAATGCGCTGAAGTTCTACGCGTCCGTTCGGCTGGATATTCGCCGCGTCCAGGCTATTAAAGCCGGCAACGACGTTGTGGGTAATCGCACGCGCGTCAAAGTAAAGAAAAACAAGGTTGCGGCTCCCTTCACCGAATGCGAATTTGACATCATGTACAACGAAGGCATTTCGATTGTCGGCGATGTTTTGGACCTGGCCGTGGAGCATGAATTGATCAACAAGCGGGGCGCTTATTTCCGGTATGGCGAGACCTTGCTGGGCCAGGGACGAGAAAATGCCAAAGCTTACCTGGCGGAAAACACGGCCGTTCTCGACGAACTAGAGTACCTGATCCGCCGCGCCGCCAACCTGCCCACCGACGAATTCGAGCCGTCTGCGGCCGCAGGACAACCGATCGCCGACGCCACATTCTAACTTTTCTACGGTTAAAAATTTGCTGCGAGAAAGTGTCATCATGCCCTGGGCGCAATGACACTTTCTCGCGCTTTCGCAAAAATCCCTCTTTTAGCAGTTGACAGCCCTTCACCCATTGCTATAATTGCGCATTGTCTAATTACAAACCAAACTGTGTTCTGCCCCCAACGAATGATGAACAATTGACCATCTTGTCCGCGCAGAGCGCACAATCACCAAACCCTGCGTAGGAGAACCAAGTCATGAGCGAAAATGACGAACTAACAACGGTGGAAACACCAGAAGTGGAAACACCACTTGCAACACCCCCCCAAAGCCTGGATGACCTCCAACCCAAAATGAAGCTGACCGGCATAGTTAAACGCCTTGAGCTTTATGGCGCTTTTTTGGATGTCGGCGTTGGGGTTGATGCCCTTATCCACATTTCCAAGCTTGGCACGGAACATGTGAACCGCGTGGCCGACGTGCTGAAAGAGGGCGATGAAGTATCTGTTTGGGTCGATAAAGTCGATAAAAAACGGCAGCAACTCATGGTGACCATGATTGAGCCTTTGTCTGTGGAATGGCGTGATTTACAAGAAGGCCAGGTCTACACAGGCACCGTTAGCCGTTTGGAAACGTATGGCGCTTTCATCAACATTGGCGCTGAACGAGAAGGACTGGTACATATCAGCGAACTGAGTCACGATTATGTAAAACAACCATCCGAAGTTGTGAAAGTTGGCGATGAAGTTCAGGTGCAGGTACTGGGCTACAGCAAGCGCAAACGACGCATCGATCTGAGTGTAAAATCATTAATGGAAAAACCGGAAGCTCAGGAATCTGTGGCTGCTGTTGTTGAGTACAAACAAGAGATGCAGCAACCTGACTTTGACATGGAAGAAGAAGACATGCCTACAGCCATGGAAATTGCTCTACGGCGGGCAATGGGCGACGACTTCCCCACGTCTAACAAAAAATCACGGCAATCTCGGAATCGCCGGCAGCGCAGCCGAGACAAAGAGCGCGAACGGCAGGAAGAGCTGCTGAACCGCACATTGTACGTGGAAAACAACTAATAAAAAGCCCCGCGATTGCGGGGCTTTTTTTGTTGGTGTATTTAGTAAACGGCCGTTAAAACACCGTTTCCGGCCAATCCAACATCCAGGCGCGAAGTTGCTCGCCAGGCGCAACCACCTTCACGCCCTCAGGCACAATCACCAACGCATTCGCCTTTACCAGCGAAGTCATGATATGGGATCCCTGGCTGCCAGTGGTGGTGGCTGTGTAACGGCCGTCGTCCTGCCGGGCCACAAATGCCCGCACATAACTCTCTCGGCCATCAGATTGGATCGCATCCTGCAATATCACCGGCACCTGCGGCCTCTCAAACGCCTGATGCCCACCCATCTTCAAGATAGCGGCTCGGGCAAAACGCTCGAAAGAAACCAGCGCAGAAACCGGGTTGCCGGGCAAACCCAAATAAGGCACGCCGCCGTATTTTCCAAAAGCCAACGGCTTGCCCGGCCGCATTCGCACACGCCAAAAGCCAACTTCGCCGGCCTGCTCCAATACGGCCTTTACCACGTCATAGGCGCCCACAGAAACCCCGGCCGAACTCACGAATAGATCAACGCCTGCGGCCAACCCCTCGTCCAGGCGGGCGCGCACCGAGGCTTCCGTATCGCCAGCAATGCCCAGCATGACAGGAATAGCCCCCAAAGCGGCCACCTGCGCCGCCTGTGTGTACCCATTGCTGTTGCGAATTTTGCCAGGGGTGAGCGGCTGGTCGACGGCGATAAGCTCATCTCCAGTCGCTAAAATAGCCACAGACGGCCGTTTCACCACCGACACCTGCGCCTGCCCCAACGACGCTAAAACGCCAATCTCCTGCGGTCGTAAAACTCGCCCGGCTTCAATGATGGTCTGGCCCGCCAGAATATCTTCACCCACACCGCGCACGTAATCGCCCGCCTGCACAGATCGTCGGATTTGAATGGCGTCGGGCAACGGCCGTTCCCGGCCACGCCACGCCTCGTTGGTATCTTCCACCGGCACGACAGCGTCAGCGCCCTGGGGCATTGGCGCACCGGTCATAATTCGCGCTGCCGAGCCAGGCTCGATAACGGCCGTTACAACCTTACCGGCCGCAATATCGGCTACTACGCGCAGCGTCACCGGCTTTCCCGGTCCCGCGCCGGCCACATCGGCAGCGCGCAGCGCATAGCCGTCCATAGACGAATTGGCGAACGGGGGCAGGCTGTCTTGGGCGACGATGGGGTCGGCGAGCACCCGACCCAGGACAGCCGACAAGGCGACTGTTTCCGCAGGCAGCACCGTCACGCCGGCCAAAACTGCGGCCAGAGCTTCTTCTACAGTGAGATCTTCTTGATTGCTCATGAAAGGTTAAGCTAAACGGCCGTCCAGTTCCAGCACACCGGCCTCTGCTTGCATGGCGGCCAACACGTTGCCCACGTGAGTCCACAAATCAAGCTGGCCGCCATAACAGACACGGCTAAAATCAGCAGTGACTGCCATCACATGAGCGCGATCTACGCCAGCGGCAAATCGCTGGTCCTTCCACTTTTTACGTACTGAGGCAACGGTCATATCGCGGATATCGCGTGACGGCCGTACCAACGCTGTTGCGATCAACAGGCCGGTAATTTCATCGCAAGCCAGCAGGGCAAAATCCACCGCCTGCTCGCGCTCTACCCCGGTTCCCTCTGTGTTATGCGCCAAAATGGGACCAATCAACCCTTCGTCCCAACCTCGCTCGCGCAAAATATCGGCTCCCTTGAGAGGGTGTCGCTCCAGGTCCGGGTGAATTTCCCAATCAAAATCGTGGATTAAGCCAATCTGCGCCCACCTATCCGGGTCTTCACCCAAATCTGCCGCATACCACCGCATCGCCGCCGCCACGGCCAGCATGTGACGCCGCAATCCATTGTCCTGCACAAATTCACAAACAAGGTCCCAGGCTTCTTGCTGCGATTTACTCACCAGTCCCCCTATTCGTCCTCATCGTCAACGGCGTCATCGGCCGTATCAGACGCAGCGCGGTGAGCGCCACAGGTGCAGCCGCCATTTTCCTGCCGCCCGCAGCCCTTTTCCGATTTTTCTTGCAGGGCCTTTAATTCTTCAAGAGGTTCAAGTTCCTCACGGAAGACTTCGTGCCATTCCCCCTCAATGTCTACGACTACGGAATCGCGCAGCACACGTACATCCCGCACTTTACCTTCGCCATGAGGTGTACTCACCATTTTCCCAATCTTTGGCAAGGTCTTTTTGGCTTCTACATACTGCTCGTATTCATAGACCAGACAGCAGCGCAAACGGCCGCACATGCCGGTGATCTCCTGCGGGCTAAGAGACACACCCTGGTCTTTGGCCATGCGAATGGAAATTGGGCTAAATTCGGTGAGGAAAGTGGAACAGCAGCGCGGCGCGCCGCACGCCCCATACCCACCCATAATTTTGGCTACATCACGCGGACCAATCAGGCGCATTTCTACTCGTGTGCGCAAGGATCGGCTGAGGGATGTCTTTAAGCCGTTTACATTGAGGTTTTTATTTTCGGTCGAGTAATGGATAGTCATCCAACTACCGTCAAAGTTGTATTCCGCCTTCACAAATTTGGCGTCGGTCAGGTTAAGTTCTTTGGCCTTTTCGCGGCAGGTAATGAGGGCGTCCAGTTCTTTGGTTTCCCAAACTTGCTGCATGACCAAATCACGCGGGGTTGCTTTGCGTTGTACCGGGCGCAGCCCGCGCTGCTTATGAGATTTCTCCGGCTCAACAAAAGCCATCACCTGACCTAATTGTTGCCCGCGTTTGGTTTCCACAATTACGTGATCGCCTGGATCAAGGTCCTGGTTTCGGCCGATTTTGAAGTGGTAGAGCTTGCCTAATTTTTGGAAGCGAATGGCTACCACAGATGTTTTTTCAGCAGCAGATGCTGTCATGCTTTATCTCCACGTCACAAGTAGTTTGTTAATGTTATAGTTATAACCAATTTAAGAAAAATAGCCACCCTCACGGCGGAGTCGCCCATGAGAGGGATATAGGCAAAAGCCAGCCGGGTGGCTGGCCTGCGGAAAAGAGAATGGGGTATGGGGAACGGCCGTTCCTAACCAATCATACTGATCGGAATAAAATTCGCGTCTTTGCTGCCTAAATTCAACACACTTACCCGCGCAGCAATCCCTCTTGCCACATCGCGAATCGCCATCGCCGCCGCCGAATCCGGGTGAGCGACCACAATTGGCTCGCCAGAATCACCCCCAACCCGCACATTGGCGTCCAGAGGCACTGCGCCCAAATAATGTTGGTTATAATCCGTCGCCAATTTCTGGCCAGCTCCGGTGCCAAAAAAGTCGCCGCTCATATTTTCCAAAATCCCAATAATCGGCACTTCCAGCTTCTCGAACATCTTTAAGCCGCGCAAAGCGTCGGAAGCCGCAACCTGCATTGGCTGAGTAATGACAATCGCGCCGGTAAGCGGCAGCACCTGGGCCAATGTCAATTGCGCGTCACCTGTTCCCGGCGGCAAGTCGATAACCAAATAATCCAGTTCGCCCCAGGCCACGTCCGTTAGCAATTGGCTGATGGCGCTGTGCAGCATCGGACCGCGCCAGATCAACGGCTGGTCGGGTTTTACCAGAAAGGCCATAGAAATCATTTTCACGCCGTAACGCTCGGCAGGAACCATTTTGCGGTCGCGTGGCGATGGCATCTGGTCTACACCCATCATCATCGGGACATTGGGGCCGAGAATGTCGGCATCTAACAAGCCCACCCGCGCACCTTCTTTTGCCAGCGAGATGGCTAAATTGACGGCAATCGTGGTTTTGCCGACCCCACCCTTACCGCTGGAAACAGCGATGGTGTTGCGGAAGTTTTGCCCAACCTGGCTGCCAATTCGACGATCGGTGGGGACATTGGAATCCCAATTGATGGTTATTTGGCCCAAATTAGGCACCTGCGCCAATGCCGCCCGGGATTCGCCCTCCATCCGGCCTTTTAACGGACAGGCTGGCGTCGTCAGCATGATGGTGAAGCTGATGTCCTGACCCTCAATTTTCAGATTGCGGATCATGTTCAAGGAAACCAAATCACGGTGCAATTCCGGTTCGATCACGGTGGAAAGGGCGGCCATTACGGCTTCCTCGGAAACCTCTTTTTTGTTTTTATTGCCAAACATTTTTTATCCTATAAACGAGAAGTTGGAGTGAAAAGCGCGTCGATGACACCTCTTTTTCTCCAACCCCTTGAATTATTATGTGATTTACCAATCAAACCCGCCTCAAAAAAATTGTCTGATTGCCAGATGGGGAAACTCAGGGCGGGTCAAAACTTATTATTAATAATATTCGCCGCGATAAGGAAGCTGACGAACTTTTTCTTCAGCCAACCGTGGCTCGTCGCCGGCTTCGCCATCTTTTGCCTTTTTCTTTTTCTTGTTATTCTCGGCAAAATCACGCGCGGCGGCTTCAGCTTCGGCTTTTTTGGGCGCTATCTCGCGCCAATAGCTGATAGGTTTACTCAGGCGTTCTTTGTCGTGGATGTGGGCAGTGGTGCGATCGTAACTGGCCAATTCGTAGTCGTGGTCCATTTTGATGGCGTCGAAGGGACAGAATTCGGCGCAAAGACCGCAGTTCATACAGATGTCTATGTCAATGAAGAATTGTTCCGGTTCTGGTTTGGGACGGCCGTTTGGCTGTGTGCCGCGTTTAATCCAAATACACTGTGGCGGGCAAACCTTCGCGCAAATACCGCACGAAGTACACCAATCATGACCCCATTTTTGCCCCGGCCCTGGGTCATCCGTAACCAAAAACGGCACAAAACGGAACCGTTCAGGCACCGACAATTTTTCCTCTGGGTAAAAAACCGTTACGACGCCCTCGCCTTTTAAACTTTGCCGCACCTGTAAAGCCGCGTCGTTGTAATACCGGCCGCCTTTGCCCCACCAAAAAATATCATCCAGATAACTTTCTACAAAGTTTCTGAAGGTAATAGCCATACCTTTGACAATTCCAAGTCCGTACATACGTAATCCCCACTCACTATTTACCGGTCGACTTCACCGAGTACAATGTCTATGCTGCCCAAGATTACAACAATATCAGCAACTTTGTGTCCCTGACACATCTTCCCCAGCGATGTAAGGTTGATGAACGATGGCGCGCGGACGTGGTAGCGTTCCGGGCTGGAGCTGCGCCGTTTGGCAGTGACATAAAAGCCTAGCTCACCTTTGGGATTTTCGACACGGCCGTATGCCTCTCCGGGCTGCGGCGTGCGAATCGCATAAGAGGGCTTGCCGTCAATAATCGGCGCGCCTTCTGTCGCCTGCAGATGGGGCAGCACCTGCCGCACAATCCGCAAACTTTGTTGCAGCTCATCCATCCGCACCTTGTACCGGTCGTACACATCGCCGTTGTAATAAACCGGGATGTCAAAATCCAAATGTTCGTAATAGGAGTAAGGTTCCGCCTTACGGACATCATAATTCACGCCGCTGGCTCGCAGCATGGGTCCGGCCATGCTGTAAGCAATCGACTCTTTCCGCGTCAGAACGCCAACGCCAATGCTGCGCGCCCGCACAATCTCGTTGTTCGTCATCAGATTGTCGCCCTGTTCAATAGCTCTTGGCAGCCGTTCATGAACAAGTTCGTGAAGGAATTCCATCGTCGCCTGACCGCGAATCTCATCCGGCAAATCGTAGGCCACGCCGCCAAAGCGCATGTAATTATTCATCATGCGTGCGCCGGTTAAGGCTTCAAAAAAGTCCAGAATCAACTCGCGCTCAATGTAGAAATAAAGCATCGGCGTTTGCAGCGCGCCCAGGTCATTCAATAAGAAGCCAATCGCCCAGAGGTGATTGGCAATGCGTGTCAGTTCCACCGTCAGGATGCGAATCCACTCTGCCCGCTCGGGCACAACCGACCCCAACAATTTTTCGACAGCCAAAACATAACCCAGGTTATTGCTGATGGGGCTGAGGTAATCCAGGCGATCGGTGTATGGGATGTTGCCCAGGAACGTGTTACGCTCCCCGATTTTTTCGTGATTGCGGTGCAGATAACCCATGACCGGCTTTAGATCGACTACGGTTTCACCATCCAACTGGACCACCATGCGGAACACGCCATGCGTAGATGGATGCTGCGGCCCCAGGTTCACGGTGATTTTGTCGGTTTTCATTTGCTGGGAAGCGTCGATGGAGTAAGCCAGGTCTGCGCCGGTGATGGCGTACATTTCCGTTTCTACATCATATTCATCACCGGTAGGAACCCAACCGGCGGGATATTGCACATTTTGGCCATACGGATTTAACTCTTCGGCGCGTAATACGCCGCCGGCTGGCCACCGGCTGCCAAACGGCTTGGTATCTTCTTCGTAAAACGGTTCTTTCCAATCTTTACGCAGCGGATGCCCATGAAAGCCGTCCCAGGTGAGAATACGGCGCAAATCCGGGTGGCCGTCGAATTGTATGCCCAGCAAATCCCAGGCTTCGCGCTCCTGAAAATCGGCGCCTGGCCAAACGGGAACGAGGGAGGGAATAACGGGGTTATCGCGGTCGACCTGAACGTGCAGCACGACTGCGCTGCCGCCCTTGTCGATGCTGTAAGTGTGGTAAACGGCTTCCAATTTGCCGTCTTCGATTAGATCGACGCCGGTCACGCTGGACAGGTAATCAAAGCCCAGGTCATCGCGTAAGGCGAGGGCAACTTCTGTTAATTTATCGGCGGGGACAACCAGACCGCTGTATCCATCACGGGGGTCATCTACCACGGCTTCGGGGAAACGCTCTTTGAGCGCACTGATTGCCTGTTCTACCGGATTGGCCAAGGTTTCTGGGGCGCCAGAACCGGGCGCTTCTAGAATTGCTTCACTCATTGCTTGTCCTTATCAATCTCGTATGATTGGGTATCAGGCGGTTTCGGGGGAAACGGCCGTTTCTTCTTCCATCTGCTTCTGCTCTGCCAGAGCTTTAGCCGCTTCGCGCTTAATCGTGTCAAGCTGTCGCAGGTCTACCAGGTCTGGCCCCAAAACGGGAATCGGTACCAATCCGGCCGTCGGGTCATCTTTCCGATACCAGGGCGCCGTGGCAATTGATTGTTGATCGATTTTTTCCTGAAGGGCGATCAACCCATTGATCAACGCCTGAGGAGTTGGCGGGCAGCCGGGAACGTAGACATCCACCGGCAGGAATTTGTCGATACCGTCCACGACGTTGTACCCTTCTTTAAATGGGCCGCCGCCAGAAGCGCACGCGCCCATGCTCAGCACATAGCGGGGTTCCGGCATTTGGTTGTACAGACGGACAATCGTGGGCACCATCTTTTTAGTGACCGTTCCGGAGATGATCATCAAATCGGATTGGCGCGGTGTGGCGCGAAAAACTTCCATGCCAAATCGAGCTAAATCGTAGCGGCTGGACGCCGTACAAATCATTTCAATCGCGCAGCAGGCCAGGCCAAAAACCATCGGCCAGATTGAGTTGCGTCTAGCCCAGTTGTAAGCAGGGTCCAACAGCTTGGCGATGTTGGTGATCATAACATTGTTAGATAACTCTTCGGGAACGGTAACACCAGGGGCGACTGCGCCTGTATCGGAAGTGGTCATAGATTCGCTGCCTCCTCAAACCATACAATTTGTATGTCGATCAGTATTCTTTCGGTGGCCATAGCAGGATCATCCGCAAAGCCTGGTAAGGTCTGGATCATCTCTGCCATTTCATTGAGGCCCACACTTTCAGGGGAGATATTTGGGTAAGTATCCATTAAAGCCACCGCGATGGCGTATGTTGCATCCCAAAAAAGCTCTGGATCATTACCCGTCAACAGTCTCACTCCCATGGGAATCAGGTCTGCTAAGTATAAACCATTGTCATAAATGGGGCGAGAACTTATTTATGAGAATTTTCACAATTAGTGTATCTTTTGGACTGGTGATTGTCAAAAACTTTTGCCTGGATGACGGTGTGTTTGCGGCGTTTGTAAGATGAGGTATCTGGTTTGTCTACTCGACTAAAAATTGGTCTGATATCACCCTATCATGGCGGCAGCCACCAGGCCTGGGCGGAGGGGTTGATGCGTGAAAGCCGTCATGACATTGCCCTGTTTTCTTTGCCGGCGCGCTATTGGAAGTGGCGGATGCATGGCGGCGCGGTTACGCTGGCGGCGCGGTTTCGCCAATCGGCGGTTAAGGCGGAGTTGATTGTGGCGACGGACATGCTGGATGTAACCACTTTTTTGGCGCTGACACGGCCGTTCACGGCCCAAACCCCGGTTGGCCTCTACATGCACGAAAATCAACTCACGTATCCTCTGCCGCAAGACGGCCGTACCGGCCCGATGCGCCGGCAGCACGGCGAGCGCGATCTACATTACGTCTTTATTAATTTTGCCTCGATGCTGGCCGCCGATTTTGTCATGTTCAATTCACAGTATCACCTGGAAAGTTGGTTCACCGCACTGCCCGGTTTTCTCAAGCATTTCCCCGAATACCAGGAACTGGCCACAATTGCCGCGCTGCGCGCCAAAAGCCAGGTGCTGCCGGTAGGCATTGATCTGGCGGGTTTACAACGGCCGTCAACCTCACCCGTCACAGCTGCCAGCGGGAAACGGCCGTTAATCCTCTGGAACCAGCGGTGGGAATACGACAAAAATCCCGAAGATTTTTTCCAGGCGCTCATCACCCTGGCCGATGAGGGGTTTCCATTTTCGGTGGCTTTGTGTGGTGAACAGTTTGGCAGACGGCCGTCTATTTTTCAGGCAGCCATCGCTTATTTAGGCGACCGGGTCATTCACGTCGGCCACGCCCCGCGAGAAACCTATCGCGCCCTGCTCTGGGCGGCCGACCTGACCATTTCCACCGCCTACCACGAATTTTTCGGCATCAGCATTTTAGAAGCCATCGCCTGCCACACCTTTCCCCTGCTGCCGAACCGGCTCAGCTACCCTGAGCTGCTTCCAGAAACATTCCACCCATATTGCCTATACGAAAATCAGACCGATTTAGTGGGGCGATTACGCCACGCGCTTTCCGATCTGCCACAAATTCACCGGTGGGCGGCTGAATTGGAAACGGCCGTTACTCCCTACGATTGGCGTCAACTCGCGCCCCGCTACGATCAGACCTTCAGCCACTTCAGCGCCTGAATTTTCGGCATCAAGCGCCAATTGATGTATAGTTTCACCATCTGATTCGTTCGATCATATTTCAAACTGGGATGGTAGAAATAAATGACCTCAAAAGAGCCAAAACGGGTAGGCATTCTAATTGGCCGAGAAGAAGAGTGGCCAGACGCCTTTATAGAGGCCGTAAACAAAACCGATCAGGGTATTGTGGCTGAACTGGTTCAGATTGGCGGCACATTTATGGACGAGGATTGTCCATACGATGTCATTATCGACCGCATCTCCAACGAAACCCCCTATTACCGCGTTTACCTTAAATATGCCGCCCTGCAAAACTGCTACATCATCAACAACCCGTTCGTCTGGTCAGCCGACAGTAAATTTTATGGCATCGCCCTGGTTAACCAGTTGGGCATGACCACCCCCCGAACTGTCGCCTTGCCCAACAAATACATTCGCCTGAAAGAAGTTGGGCCAGACTCATTCCGCAATCTCGTTTACCCGATGGACTGGGAAGGCATAGTCAATTATGTGGGCGTGCCGGCCGTTTTTAAAGATATTAACAGCGGCGGTCGCCATGTTGTTTACCGCGTCCTGGACGTGGATGAGCTGATTCAGCGCTATGATGAAAGTGGCACCCACACGATGATTTTGCAGCAGCTCATCGAATCGGATATACACATTCATTGTCTGGTGATCGGCCAGGAAGAGGTGCTGACGCTGCAATATGATCAGGAAAACGGCCGTTACCTCCCACAAGTCACCTACCACAATCCATCCCTTCTAGCCCAACTCGCCCAGGATGCCCGCACCCTCACCCGCGCCTACAAATACGACATCAACATGGTCGAGTTTGTCGTCAAAGACAACCTGCCCTACGTCATCAACAGCACCAATCCCACCCCCGTCATCGACCACCAACTCATGACCGACGAACAATTCGACTGGTGCATAGCCAGCACCGTCAAACTCGCCATCGAACGCGCCCATCGACCCCCTTTGCAAAAAACTTTACGGGACATCTAAACTACGTGCGTTCCCTCTTATTTATTTGTGCCAATTGTCGCCGCCAAAGTGAACATGGTATAATCCCCAAGCGTATGGTTGACTCATCAACCATATCGTCGTTTGTCAACGACCCAAACAAAAAACCAATGGGCCACAAACACCTTTTTTACAAGCGAGGATTCCCAAATTATGAGCTTTGAAAACAAAATCCCTGAAAAAATCGGCCGATTGCCGGAACTTGCCTATAACCTCTGGTGGAGTTGGACGCCTGAAGCGCGTAACTTATTCAAACGGCTAGATTTAACCATGTGGCGGCGGACCCAACACAACCCCGTCCAAATGCTGCAAGAAATGACGGCCGAACAACTGCAATTAGCCGCTGAAGACGTCGCCTTTTTACGATATTACAACAAAGTGCTGATCCTGTATGATCAGAAAATCCGCAGCAACCACACCTGGTTCCGCACCCAATTCCCCGAAATAACCAATAAAACCATCGCTTATTTTTCCTTTGAATTTGGCCTGCACAGCTCTGTGCCCATCTATTCCGGCGGTCTGGGCATTTTGTCTGGCGATCATGCCAAAGAGGCCAGCGACCTCGGTCTGCCATTTGTCGGCGTGGGCTTTTTGTATCCGCAGGGCTATTTCCGGCAGCGCATTCCTGGGCATGGCTGGCAAGAAGCCGTCTACCAACAGCTGGACATCAACAAAGCGCCCATCGCCCCGGTGTATGTCTCCGAAAACGAAGAGCTTCTGATCAACGTTCACGTTGGCGACCGGAACGTGTATGCACGTGTCTGGCACATCCAGGTTGGACGCATTTCGCTTTATTTGTTAGACACAGACGTCGATGAAAACGATCCCTGGGATCGGGAATTGTCGGCTCGCCTGTATTCTGGGGACAGCGAGACGCGCATTCGCCAGGAAATTTTGCTCGGTATTGGCGGCGTGCGCATGTTGCGCGCTTTAAACATCAACCCGACCGTTTGGCACATGAATGAAGGTCACTCTGCCTTCCTGCTGCTGGAGTTGATTCGAGAAAAAGTGGCCGGCGGCATGACCTTCGCGGAGGCTTCGGCCATTGTGCGGCAGCATTCCATCTTTACAACCCACACACCTGTACCGGCCGGACATGACGCCTTCACTTTCCAGGTTGTCGAGCACTACTTCAACGGTTTCTGGGATGAAATCGGTTTGAGCCGCGAAGAGTTTTTGGGTCTGGGTAAAAATCAGGAAGCGTGGGGAACTGCGTTTAATATGACCGTGATGGCCTTACACCTGGCCGGACAGGCGAATGGGGTGAGCCAACTCCATGGCGAGGTGTCACGCAAGATGTGGCAGCGGGTCTGGCCAACGAAATCGGTGGCAGAGGTTCCCATCACAGCGATTACAAACGGCGTCCATATTTCGACATGGACCAGCAGTGAATTGCACGCGCTGTACAGCAAATATGTCGGGCCAGAATGGGTGGCGGAAGAAGATAACCCCAAAATTTGGGAACGTCTGAGTGAGATTCCAGATACGGAATTATGGGATGCTCATCTGGATTTAAAGCGTAAACTTGTCAGTTTTTTGCGGGAACGCGCCCGGCGGCGCTGGATCGAAGGCATCAGCGATCCTTCGCAGATTCTCACCGGCGGGATGCTGTTGGATCCGGATGCGCTGACCATTGGGTTTGCGCGACGGTTCGCGACGTATAAACGAGCCGATCTACTGTTCCGGGATATGGAGCGTTTGCGCACGATGGTGCTGGATGAACATCGGCCGTTGCAAATCATTTTTGCCGGCAAGGCCCATCCGGCGGATGATCCCGGCAAGAGTTTGATCCAGCAAATCTACAACTTATCACGCAATAACAATTTGGGTGGGCGCGTTGCGTTTGTGGAAGATTACGACATGCATGTGGCGCGTTATTTAACTCAAGGGGTTGATGTGTGGTTGAATACGCCGCGCCGGCCGCGCGAAGCCAGCGGCACGAGCGGCATGAAAGCGGCCGTAAATGGCGTGCTGAATTGCAGCATTCTGGATGGCTGGTGGGTTGAGGGTTATAACGGGGCGAATGGCTGGGCTATTGGTCAGGCGAAAGATTACAGTGACCAATATCAGCAGGATGAGGAAGACGGCCGTTCTCTTTACCAAATCCTTGAAGAAGAAGTCGTCCCGCTGTTCTATAACCGCGACCGCGATAATGTGCCGCGGGGGTGGGTAGAAATGATGCGTGAGTCGATTCGCTCCTGCGCGCCCAATTTTGGCACCCGACGCATGGTCAAAGAATACACGACCGAACTTTATCTGCCGGCCATGAATATAGAAGATTAAATGCTCTGGTCTGGGCGAAGGACCGGTTGAGGTAACTTAACCGGCCCTTCGCCAGGCAACATTCACCTGGTGCACAAACAATCCATGAGACGTTGGCTGCGCCGTTTCCTTTATCTGGCCTTTTTTCTGTTTTGGTTGGCGGTGATGTTTTTCCCGTGCATGGCCTTTTCCCTTTCGATGAACCAACAACTGCAAATTGGGGCCAGTGAAGCCAGCCATATTCGTGTGTTTCTGCTTGAGGCGGATGAAAACGAAGGGGTGGGCGTGGAATGGCAACGGCCGTCCGGCCTGCGTTCTCCCTGTTACAAAACAACCGTCACCTACTGGATGTGGGCCGGGACCGGAGAAAATAGCACCTATTGCCAATGTATCGACCCGCAAACCGGTTTCTCCTTATCCAGTACACCAGAACTCTGCCAGTAAGCAAAGGAAATCTAAATGAGTAAAATTGCCCTAAAATGGACCGGTGAAGGAAGCCAGATGTTTGTCGGCCGAGACTCGTTTGGCCACGTGGTTGTCGCCGGTTCCTGGCCAGACAACGAAGACGACGCCTGGCAGGAATGGAAAGCCATCAAACCGTCTGATTTGCTGCTTCTGAGCCTGGCTTCCTGTTCCGGCCATGATGTCGTGATGATTTTGAACCGCCAGCGGCAAAAGTTGACCAAACTTTATATCGACGTGCAAGGGAACCAGGCGGCCGAACCGCCCTACCAATTCACCGACATCCATTTGCACTACATGGTGGAAGGCGAAAACCTTGATCCGGAAAAAGTCGCCCGCGCGATCACCCTTTCTGAAGAAAAATACTGCTCGGTTGCAGCCACCATTCGCGGTGTTGCCCAGTTATCGCACAGCTACACAGTGAAATAACGGCCGTCTCCCACCGCCGCGCCGCCCACTCTGAAAACCCCTACGAATATAATGCAGCAAGCTCTTGAATTGTGATACAATCCATCGTAATAAATGATGATGCCCTATGACACAGTCAGAACCCAATTCCTTTAACCACACAGTTCCCTTCCAACCCAGTCA
>JAKQCM010000086.1 GCA_029559155.1 Chloroflexota bacterium | reverse complement strand
TAACGGCCGTCCCACCTCCGCCGGGAACATGTCTATCAAAATTTCACCCAACGTAACGAGGTCCATCAGCCCTCACCCTAGCCGCGCAGCTCGCTGTGCAGCGTGTACCGGTCACCACGATGGTACAGGCGTAAATATTCTATCGGCACGTCAAATTCGGAATAAGACGTGCGCTCAATATAAAGGATTGCTCCGTGGGGCTCAATGGAAAGCAGATCGGCCAGTTCATCCGTAGCCGAAATGGCCTGAATGGTTTGACGCGCGCTGGTAATACGAATGCCATACCGCTCTTCCAGTACAAGCCGCAAAGAGTGTGACGTATAGTCCTGAGTTAAAATGCCAGGGCAATACCGCTGCACCAGAAAAGAAACCTCAAGGCTCATCGGTTCATTGTCCGCTAACCGCAAACGCTCAATGCGCGCCAGCGGTTCACCGGGTTGAATATCCAGCTTACGCGCCAATAAATCGGTCGCTGGCACAAGTCCGGCAGACACGAGTTTGGTTCCAGGTGTAAAACCACGCTGTTCCATATCTTCTGTAAAGCTAACAATACGGACCAAGCCTTGTTCAACCGTTGGAGGTGAGACGAATGTGCCCTTGCCCTGCTTGCGGTAGATCAGGCCATCACTGGCCAATTCATCTATTGCCTGCCTGACCGTAGCCCGGCTTACTTGATATTGACCCATTAAGTCCGCCTCCGAAGGCAGCACATCCCCTGGCCGCCACTGGCCGCTTAGAATTTTTGTGCGCAGCAGCTGGTAGATCTGCTGGTATAGAGGCGACTTGCTTTGCGGGCTAACCTGATCTTTGAGGGCCATCAGCTTTCTTTCACTCCTTATTTGGGTAAAATTTGTTAGGTTGTACGGACAACCTAACAACCATATATTAAAGCAAGAAACGGCCGTTGTCAACCATTTTCAGGGTGCTTTTACTAATTTCAAATCCAGTAATGGTTCTTATTTGCAAAAATGTACAATCTTAAGCTTGACAAATTAGGCATGTTCTATAAACTATGACTTAGTTGTAATTACAGGATGACAAGATTACAAATCTAAGGGTGCGGCGTGAATATCGACAACAAAATCGACCGAACCAGCTATATTCCGTTTTACGCTCAGGTCCAAGACGCCCTCAAGGAATACATTGACCACGGGGACATTAAACCTGGTGAACAACTACCCAGCGAGCCAGAACTTTGCCGCATGTTTGATGTCAGCCGCACCGTCATCCGGCAAGCGCTAAAGGGACTGGAATATGAAGGCCTAATTGTCCGCGAAAAAGGACGAGGCACATTCGTAGCCGAGCCAAAAATTGGGGAAAGCCTGTTTCAAGAACTCACCGGTTTTTATCAGGACATGGCAAGTAAAGGCTTGCCACCTGTATCCAAAGTTCTTAAACAAGCCATCATACCTGCTAACGCCAAAGTAGCGGCCTTCTTGCAGCTTGCTCCCGAATCTCCTGTCATTCGCATTGACCGTGTGCGGTATGTGGGTGGCGAACCAATTGTCCTTGTCACAACTTACCTCCCGCATGCCCTCTGCCCTGCTCTAGTTGAGACCGATCTCACGCGTCAATCCCTCTACGCTTACCTAGAGGAAACGTACAACCTGGTCATCGATCGTGGGCGACGCATTTTAGAAGCAGTCGTAGCCAGTGAATACGAAGCAGCGTTACTGGAAATTGCTGAAGGCGCTCCACTCATTAGTTTAGACAGCATCAGTTATCTGGCTGACGGCACACCTCTCGAATATTATCACGCCCTTCACCGCGGAGACCGATCGATGTTTGAGGTAGAGCTGATTCGCACCCGAGAACAAACTACTGCCCACAAATCATTTTTAGAAGAAGAACATATTTAACTGCTTGCCATAACCCAGGAAAAGGAGAGTTTCAATGGCGATGAAAGTTGGTATCGATAGTTATTGTTTCCACCGCTATTTTGGTGAGGTATATCCACACCAGACACCTCCGCCCGAAAACGAAAAGATGACCATGGAAGATTTCCTGACCTTTGCCAAGAAATTGGATGTGGACGGAGTGTCGCTGGAATCTTGTTTTTTCCCCAGCTTCGATAAAGCATGGTTTGTAGACCTGAAAGCACAACTGGATGAATATGGCTTTGATCGGGTCTATGCCTGGGGGCATCCCGATGGGCTGGAGGCCGGCAAAAATAGAGCCGCCTATGACGACATGATCGCCCAAATTCCTAACGCCAGATTGATTGGCGCGCCGGTGATGCGCGTGGTGGCTAGCAGCCTGATGTTCCGTTTTGAACCACACGGTCCCCAAATTGATATTTTGGTCGACTGGTTCAAAGAAGCGGTAAAGGTTGCCGAAGAATATGACGTCAAATTGGCCGTGGAAAACCACATTGACTACACCTCGGACGAATGTGTGGAGCTGCTGGAACGCGTAGGATCTCCCTACCTGGGGCTGAACTTGGATACAGGCAACTTCTTGCGACTTCTGGATGATCCGGTAGAGGGCGCGCAGAAGCTGGCCAATCGAGTGTATGCCACCCATATTAAAGATTTAAAACCGGTGAAGGATCTAAATGCACGGGAGTGGTATTTCTTTTCCTCGACACCGGTGGGCGAAGGGCTGGTCAATAACCAAAAACTAGCCCAAATTTTGTATAACGCCAACTACCAGGGCTTCCTGGCAGTCGAAACGGATTCCCTTCATCCTGATTACGAAAACCGGGAACATTGGGCTGTTGAGCAAAGCGTTGCCGAGTTGAAGCGTATTGCGGCCAGCGTAAAGTAGGGGACACGTAGATGAAAACGATGAACGTCGCCATTATTGGCACAAAGTTTATGGGGAAAGCGCACAGCAATGCCTGGCTCAATGCCCCGCGCTTTTTTGACATGGGCATCAAGCCCGTCTTGAAGGTAGCTTGCGGGCAAAATGCGGCCGATTTACAAGAATTTGCCGCGCGATGGGGCTGGGAAGAGACCGAAACAGATTGGCGAAAGGTGGTGGAACGGGACGACATTGACATTATTGACATTTCTGTACCTACCTATTTGCACCGAGATATTGCTGTGGCGGCTGCAAAGGCAGGAAAACACATTTTCTGCGAAAAGCCATTTGCTATCACCCTGGAAGAAGCGCGGGCGATGTACGAAGCGGCCAAAGCGGCTGGTGTCGTCCATTACGTGAATCACAATTACCGGCGCTGCCCGGCGGTGATGCTGGCCAAGCGGCTCATTGACGATGGCACGATTGGGCGGCTTTTTCATTGGCGCGGCGCATACTTGCAGGATTGGATTGTTGATCCCAATTTCCCGTTAACCTGGCATTTGCGCCAGGAAACAGCCGGTACGGGACCACACGGCGACTTGAATTCGCACAGCATTGACCTGGCGCGCTTCCTGGTTGGTGACATCAAGGCTGTTTCAGCCATGATGACGACATTTGTGAAGGAACGGCCGTTACCCGGAGCTGGAGCCGCCACATTCACCGCCGGAACCGGTGGGGCCACCGAAATGGGCGAGGTAACCGTAGAGGACGCTTCCTTTATGCTGGCCGAATTCGAAAATGGCGCACTGGGTTCCTTTGAAGCCTCCCGCTTCGCCCCCGGGCGTAAAAACTATAACTACTTCGAGATCTACGGCAGCAAGGGCAGCATCATCTTCAACCTGGAGCGCATGAACGAATTACAGCTCTTCCTGCGCGATGACCCGGCCTACGCCCAGGGCTTCCGCACGATTATCGCCACCGAAGGCGGGCAGCATGATTACGTCGCCGCCTGGTGGCCTCCCGGCCACATCATCGGCTATGAGCACGAGTTCCACCACGCGGTGGTGGATTTCATGAAGGCTATCGAAACAGGCGGCGGCATCGCCCCCAATTTCTATGATGGTCTGAAAGAAGTAGAAGTGCTGCAAGCCGGCATCCAATCGGCCCAAACCGGACAGCGGGTGGCGGTTGGTAGCATATAGATTCGTTGGTTTGTTGGTTGGATGGTTTGTTGGCTAAGGTTCAACAAACTATCCAACCAACAAACCCATCCAACTTCTTCAGCGAGGCAATCTTGAAATTCGGCGCAAACACCTTTATTTGGGAGTCCCCTTTTTCCACCGATGAGCACCTGTACCTGCTGGAAAAGGTGCGGCAGATGGGTTTTGACCTGCTGGAAGTGGCAGTGGAAGACCCCGCGCTGGTGGACGTGGTCGCTTTGGCTCAGGCAGCGCAGGCCGCCGGTGTAGGGGTGATCGTTTGCGGGGCGTTTGGCCCCGACCGGAATTTGAGCAGCGCCGACGCGGCCATTCGGCAAAACGCCGAAGCGTATCTGGCCTGGTTGATTGACGCGGCTGCGGAATTGAAGTCGCCGGTAGTGGCCGGGCCGATGTATTCGGCGGTAGGCAAGGATCGGTTGGCAACGGCCGTTGCCCGCCAACAAGAATGGGACCGTGCCGTCGCCGGGCTGCAAAAATGGGGCGACTACGCCCAGGCACACGGCGTAAAACTGGCCTTCGAGCCCCTCAACCGCTTTGAAAACGACGTGATCAACGTGGTCGATCAGGGATTGGCGCTTATTGAACAGGTGGGCGGAACGGCCGTTGGCCTGCACCTGGACACCTTCCACATGCACCTGGAAGAAAAGGATTCCGCGGCCGCCATTCGCCGCGCCGGGCCGCACATCTTCCACATCCACGCCTGCGAAAACGACCGAGGCACTCCAGGAACAGGACAGGTGAATTGGTCCAGCATCGCCCAAGCCCTGCGTGACGTTGATTACCAGGGTGCAATCGTAATTGAGTCCTTTACACCCCAAGTGCAATCAATTGCCCGCGCCGTCTGTATCTGGCGCGAAATCGCCCCAGACCAGGACAGCATCGCCGCCAACGGTCTAGCCTTTTTGCAAGACTTAATCGGACACGGATAAACGCAGATTGTCACCAAACCGTGATGGCATTTATTCCGAAATACAAAACCTGAATTGGAGATCTTAGCCAAATGGCGAATGTGGCAGAACCTATCCTTGAAGTCCGTAACATCACCAAGCAATTCCCTGGTGTGTTAGCCCTGAACAACGTCTCGGCCAGGTTTCTTCCCGGCGAGGTTCACGCAGTCGTCGGTGAAAATGGGGCTGGCAAATCAACCTTGATGAAAATCTTGGCAGGCGCTTACATTCCCGACGAGGGCGAGATTATCTTCCAGGGCCAGTCGCGCACGTTCCATCATCCACGCGAAGCGCAAGAAGCGGGCATCAGCATTATTTACCAGGAATTCAACCTGCTGCCAGAGCGTACTGTGGCGCAAAATATTTTCCTGGGGCGCGAACCTACACGTAACGGGCTGATCGATCGACGGCAGTTGCGCCGCAAGACATTGGATGTGTTGAAGCAAGTAGGCGCAGAGGGCATGATATCGCCGGACATCGAGGTGAAATCACTCTCCATTGCCGAGCAGCAGTTGGTGGAAATTGCCAAAGCATTGTCGTTCGACTCAAAAGTCCTGATTATGGATGAGCCGACAGCCGCCTTAGCCACCCATGAAGTAGAAATTCTGACCAGGCTAATGCAAAAGCTAATCGCGCAAGGTATGGCCATCATTTTCATATCCCATCGCTTCACCGAAGTATTTGATCTCGCCAACACCATCACCATTCTGAAAGATGGACAACTTGTTGCGACAGCGCCAATTTCGGAAGTAACGCCATCGAAGGTCATTACGCTGATGGTCGGTCGTGAATTGGACCAATACTTCCCTGGTCTGGCTAAACCAGAAGAGATCGGCGAGGTAATGGTGCGGATTAGCCATGGCAGTAATGCTAAGCTGCATGACATTAATCTGGAACTTCGCGCGGGGGAAATTGTCGGCGTGGCCGGTTTACAAGGATCAGGTCGGACAGAACTGGCGCAGGCGTTGTTTGGTATGGCGCCGTTTACGAGTGGTGTCTTGTCGATAAAGGGGAAAGAGGTACGGGTGAAGTCTCCCAATATTGCCATTAATGCGCGTATGGGGTTCGTGACCGAAGATCGCAAAGCCGAGGGCATTTTCCCCAACCAACCGCTTGCCGACAACATCCTGGTTTCGCTGCGCGCTTTGCAATCAACTTTGCGGCGGATCAAACGCAATGGCACCGCTGACAGACCTCAGCTTGTGCCTGAACTTGTAGAACAAGTTGATGTGAGGACGCCGAGCATTACGCAGGAAGTGCAGTACCTAAGCGGCGGCAACCAACAAAAGGTGGTTTTAGCTAAATGGCTGGCATCTACCTGCGATATTTTTCTATTTGATGAACCAACGCGTGGCATTGATGTGGATGCGAAAGCCAGCATTCACGAGATGATCCGCGAGCTGGCCCAGGCAGGCGCCGCTGTTTTGATGATTTCATCGGAACTACCGGAAATCATCGGCATGAGTGACCGTATTGTGGTGATGTGGGACGGCCGTATCAGCGGCGAATTACCGCCCGGATCCGGCGAAAAGGAAATTATGTTCCTGGCAACAGGCCATCAGGACGCCGAAGGCGAACCGGCAGCAGCGGCGGAGTCAGCAGAAACGGCCGTTTAACTCCCTCTAAAGGAAAAGTGTATGTCAGCGATAACCTGGACCAGCGTACGGTCACGAGTGCGAGAATCAAAAATACCGCCAGTGTATGGCATTCTGATCGTCGTCTTTATAGCGGCTATTGTGCTAGACGCCATCTTTGGGCGCGGGCAAATCACCTCCAGCACCATTCTCACCAACATGGTTGTTCGCTCGGTTGCTCTGGGCATTGTCGCCATGGGACAGACCTTTGTTATGTTGGCAGCTTCGATAGATTTGTCGGTAGCATATTTAATCAGCGTAACGGCCGTTATGGCTTCTTATCTCATGCAAGGTGATCCAGCCCGCGTGCCGATGGCAGTAGGCGCTGTTTTTGCCATCGGAGCACTGGTCGGTCTGATCAACGGTCTCATCGTCAGCAAGCTGAAAGTAAACCCATTCATTGCCACTCTGGGTGTAGGGCTCGTGCTGAAAGGTATTCTGAATGCCAGCTTCGAGACGTTTGTCGGTGCTGTGCCGCGCAGCTTTCAGACATTGGGTTACGGGACTATCGGTCCAGTTCCCATCTCCATTATTGTCCTTCTGGTCGTTACTGTGGCGTCTGCGTTTGTGCTCAGCCGCACACGGTTTGGCGCGCACCTTTACGCTGTGGGTGGCAGCGAAGTGACCTCTCGCTTGTCTGGCTTGCGTACCGACCGGGTGTTGATAATGGCGCATGTGGTGTGCAGCCTGACGGCCGTGCTGACTGGTTTATTCGTTGTCAGCCGCTTGCGTTCCGGCGCGCCTTGGGTGGGCACAGATGGTCTGTATGATTTGGAATCCATCGCAGCGTCTGTTGTCGGCGGCACAGCGCTGTCCGGCGGGAAAGGCGGCGTTTGGGGCACACTCGCCGGCGTCTTGATCTTCGGTATCTTAGACACCGCATTCAACCAGCTTGGCGTGGATACATTCTTAAAACAAGTGCTGCGCGGGGCAATCATTATCCTCGCTGTTGCCAGCTACACCATCCGCTCCAAAGAAAAGGCGGCATAGGACAAAAGAAATGGCCTCCATCTCAACGACACCCCGTGAACAGTCGGTATGGCAGCGCATCACAACCAGTCTGCGCAAAATTGCACCGATTTATATCGTTCTCATCCTGCTGCTCATCGGCATTGGCACACAAAACCCAACCTTTTTGGAACCGGCCGGCTTCCTGAACTTGCTGCGCCGGGCCGCGCCGCTCATGGTGCTAACAGCCGGGCAGCTCTTTGTCATCGTCACCGGTGGGTTTGATCTTTCTGTTGGCTCAATCATGTCCCTGACCGTTATCGGCGCTGCGCTGCTCATCAATAATGACCCGGTTAATACCTGGTGGGTCATCCTGGTTTTATTGGGGATTGGCATTGTCGTTGGTTTATTGAATGGCTTCATCGTTTCGTACCTCAATGTACCCTCCCTTATCGCAACCCTGGGTATGCTGCTCACACTGCGAGGCGCTGGCTTGTACTGGACAGGCGGCGCGCCACGTGGGTATCTAACCGATAATTTCCGCATGTTTGGGCGCGGCTGGATCGAGCCGTTTCCATTCATTGAGCGGTTTCCCTATGCTGTACTGGTGTTGATCATTGTCAGCGGACTCGTCATTTTCCTATTCACCCAGACAAATTTGGGGCGGCAGCTTCTCGCAATTGGGGACAATCCAAGGGCAGCATTGCTGGCGGGCATCCCTGTGGAGAAGATGCGGATTGTGGCGTTTGTCTTGTCGGCGGTAACGGCCGTCATCGCCGGCATTCTTCAGGGTGGTTTTGGCGGCGTCAATCCCGAGGCAGGAGACGGTTACGAACTGCAAGCCATTTCGGCGGCCGTTTTAGGTGGCGCGGTCTTAGGCGGCGGGCGCGGCTCCATGCCTGCAGCGATAGCTGGCGCACTTGCCCTTGAAGCCCTGTTTACCCTGCTCAATTTATTAGGTCTGCCCAAACCACTGCGCGACGCAGTCCAGGGTTTGATCATTATTGGCGCCGTTGCTTATGGCGCCTACCGCTCACGGCGTATACGCTAATTCCCAAACCAAGATTTGTGATTGTACGTAGCAAAACACACTGGAGGTGATGACAGCACGAGGACCAAAACAATAACTTTCCCATTTTATTTTCCTGACGAGTTACAAAACGTTATTTCCCAATTAGGAGGAGAAATCCAATGTTTCTAAAAAATGTCAAGCGATCGTGGTTTTTAATGTTTGCCCTAGTCGTATTATTGTTTGGCTTGGTCGCCTGTGGCGGCACGTCAACAACCGAAGAACCGGTGGCCGAAGAACCGGTGGCTGAACAACCAGTAGCCGAACAACCAGTCGCTGAACAACCCGCGGCTGCCGGCCTGGAAAGTACCGCTGCTGAAGTGAAATCCGAGTTCTTTAGCCAGGAGCAATATGATCGCTCTATGCGTCAGATGACCATGACGCCAGAAGGTCCGGCAGATCAACCCTGGATTCAAATGTTGGACAATCCGGAAATGGTTGACACCAGCCAATATGCCAAAGATGGCCCCTACACGTTCTGCTTCTCCAA
Source organism: Chloroflexota bacterium (assembly GCA_029559155.1). GTDB lineage: Bacteria > Chloroflexota > Anaerolineae > Promineifilales > Promineifilaceae > Leptovillus. Next base: position 15,764 of record JAKQCM010000086.1, on the reverse strand, counting down.
TGCCGGTGTAAACAACCCCTGGCGCGTGGTAGGTTGGACCACCATGCAAGCTGAAGTAGATCTGCATCCCGAAATCGCCGAACTCATCCACGTCGACGCTGAAGGCAGTGACGAAAAGCAAATTGCCGACATCGCTGACCTGGTAGCTAGTGGAAACTGTGATGTTCTCATTGTTTCCCCGAACACGACGGCTGCCCTGACCCCGGCCGTGGAACAGGCATGCGCTGTCCTGCCGGTTGTTGTTTTTGACCGTGGCGTTTTCACTGATTGCCCGGTTAGCTTTGTACAACCGATTGGTGGCTACGCTTTTGGTGAAGCTGGCGCCCGTTACATCATCGACAATTGTGGCGCAGATTGTAATGTGTTGGCACTGCGCATCTTGCCAGGCGTAGATGTACTGGAAGAGCGCTGGGCTGCCGCCAAGCTGGCTTTTGCCGACGCCCCCGGAATTAACGTGGTGGGTGTAGAGTTTGGTGATGGCGACAATGCCAAGGTGAAATCTATTGTTACTGACTACCTCGATCGCTTTGGCAAGATCGACGCGGTATGGATGGATGCTGGCGCAACGGCCGTTGCCGCTCTGGAAGCCTTTGAGGACGCCGGACAACCGTACCCCATCATCGTCGGCGAAGATCAACAAGACTTCCTGGTGAAGTGGCAAGAGAACAATCTTTCTGGTATTGCGCCCACCTTCCCCACCTTCCAATGGCGCACCCCAATAATCGCCGCCTTGAAGATTATGAATGGTGAAGAAGTACCCGCCGTCTGGCGTCTGCCCCAACCAATTGTCACCAATGAAAATCTCGATCAATACGTACAACCCAATATGCCGCCGCTCCATTACGCCATGTGCGGCTGCGAAAATATGCCCGATTTCCCCGAACGTTGGGGCGGCACCAAATAATAGTTTGGCAAATCGTTTAACTTAGTCAGGCGTGCGGACTTGCATTCCACCGCAAGTCCGCACGCTCACTCGCACAGGATTTGTGTCGAGGAGGGCTAGCATGATTGAAATTGGTTTCCATACCGATGCGTTTAACAGCGCATATTGGAGCTTTGAACACTGTTTACAATGGGCACAACAAAACGATGTTCACTTTATCGAATGCGGCACAATCGACGGTGTTAGCTGGATACATGGATTAGGCTACCAACCTCATGTGGCTTTATGGGAAGATCCTCTGATCTTGCGCCGCAAAATGGAGGATTACGGGGTCAAATTTTCTCAGCTAGACGCAGCATATCCTTTGTCGTTGCCCAATGCCGCTTCCATTGGCACAACCTACATCCAAAACTCCATCCGTTGGGCTTATCTGGTAGGCTGCGACCACATTGATACCACCGACCATATGTTCAAACCGGAAGGCCAGACCGACGAGCAGGCATTAGAGTTAATGAAGCGCATCTACGGGGAAGTACTGGAAACGGCCGTGCACTACAACATGATCATCAACATCGAGCCCCACGGCTATTACACCACCAAACCCGACTTCATGGCGCAGATGCTTTCTTTCTTCGATACACCTCACCTGCGCATGAACATGGACACCGGTAACACTTTCATCGCTGGCCAGGATCCGGTCGCCTTCCTTAATCGGTTTAAAAACAAGGTAAGCCACGTACATGTTAAAGATGTTAGCGAGTCGCTGGCAGCCTCCCTGCGTGGCGAACTGACCGGCATCGCCGTTAGCAACACAGCAATTGGCGACGGCGTCAACGTCGAAAACATCAAAAAATGTTTCGATATTCTGGTAGATATCGGTTATCACGGCGTCGTGAGCATCGAATGTGAAGGGGCTGGTGGCCCTATGATTGAAAAGAGCCTGGCCTGGGTTCGCAACCTTGTAGCCGACGCCAACCAACGTATGGCCGCCGTATAATATATCTGCGGCTAACGCTCTCTAGAAAAAGGTAAAAACATGGCAATTAAACTAGGCGTAAACATGGAATTCGTGCGCCATCACGACAAACCCTTTGCCTGGGGTGTCGCCAAGGCAGCTGAAATTGGTTACGAATACATTGAACCGATGGTCCATATCGGCCGTGAACTGCTCAGCGAGGCGGGCTATTTCCACTCCGTCTCCATGTTTGATGATCCTTTGTGGGTCCGCAATCTTTGTGCTCAGCACAACATCAAACTCTCTGGACTGTCATCACACACACCCCTTTGTAAGCCGGAAATTAGTGTGGAATATCTCAAGATGGCCATCCGCTGGGCCGCCGATGCTGGTGCGCCTGTCGTCAATACCGACGAAGGACCTAAGCCAACCTGGACCACCAAGGAGATGGACTTCCTGCTGATGACCTACACACTCACCGAAGCCTCCATGGTTGCTGAGCGGCATGGCATTAAAATCGGCCTGGAGCCCCACCAACAATATAGCAAGACGCCCGCTGGCCTGGATGCCATTTATAACCTGGTTGATTCCCCGGCCATTGGGATTAATTACGACACTGGCAACAGCTATCTGGCCGGCGGCTCCGACCCTTATGAATGGCTGGAAAACGTCCGCGATCGCTTGGTTCACCTCCACGCCAAGGATATCAGCCTTCAGCAAGGCGAGGCCGAACGCGGCAAAGTGACAGGCACCCCTGTGGGCTGCGCCTGCGGTGAAGGGGTTGTGGATTGGCAGCGGGTCATCGACATCGTGAGACCGGTCGCTCAAGAGCGCGACATTATTTTTAGTGTGGAATGCGGTACAGTGCCTGAAGCCATTCGCAGCTTCGAGCATTTATCCCGGTTAATTTAGGCGCGGGCATTCTTGATCATAGGTCGAAACCATATGAACACCTCCCTTCCCGTTTCGACCTTTGACTTTTTCTTATCTGTGAATTTACGCCATGACAATCTCTACTTTAGTTTCAATTACCCTGAGGAGATTGTTTGTTTGCTTCAACTTGTAATCACAGGATTACAAGTTATCGTGACCCTGGTTGCGCAATAGGATAATCGATGAACAAAACATACCTTTTAGGCGTCGATTTGGGAACCAGCAGCACCAAGTCTGCTTTGTATTCAACCGATGGCGACCTCATTGCTGAGGCAGTAGCCGAAGTCCCGCTGTACTATCCGAAACCGGGTGTCGTGGAGCAGGAAAATGAGGACTTCTACCGCACAGCCGCCCAAACGATCCGCGAGTGTGTCCAGCAAAGTGGCATCGATGCGCGGCAAATTGCCGCTTTGGCCTTCGACAGTCAGATGGCTGGCGTGGGCGCTATCGATGACACATATCAGGCCGCTACGCGGTTTGATTCCTGGTTGGACATGCGCTGTCAACCTTACATTGAGCAGATCGACACCTATTACGGGGACCTGGTTACACGTCTGACGGGCTGCCCCCCCACCTGTGACCACGGGCCTAAGATTTTATGGTGGAAGGAAGAACGACCTGCGGAATACGGCCGTATCGCCAAATTTCTCATGCCTTCCGCCTATGTTGCCGGTCGCATGGCTGGCCTAAAGGCAGACGCAGCCTACATCGATTACACTTTTTTACACTTCACAGCGCTCAGCGACGCCCAAAAAGGCGTCTGGTCCGACGAATTGTGCGCCGCGTTAGGTGTGGATCAGGCCAAACTTCCACGCATCGTCGAACCCTGGCATGTTGTCGGTGAAGTTACCGAGCAAGCATCCAGTGAATTTGGCCTGGCCCCTGGCACCCTGATCGCCGCCGGCTGCGGAGACACTGCCGCCAATGCCCTTGGCGCAGGTATCGTCCAGCCCGGCATGTTATTCGACGTGGCCGGCACTGCCTCCGTATTAGCCGCCTCCACCAATACCTACTTCGCCGATGTTACCAATCGGGCCTTGCTAACCATGCGCTCGGTTATTCCTGGCTTGTGGAATCCACTGGCGTACATCGGCGGTGGCGGACAAGCGCTGCGCTGGTTCCGCGATCACTTTTTTAACACCCTTCACGGAGAATTGCAGAGCTGGTCGTTTGAACTCTATGATCAATTGATTGCTCTAGCTGCCCAGGTACCACCTGGTTCCGACGGGTTATTTTTCTCGCCTCACCTGGGCGGACGAATTTGTCCGGCCACGCCAGAAATGCGGGGCGCCTGGATCGGATTTTCCTGGAGCCACAAACAGGCACACTTTGCGCGTTCCATCCTGGAAAGCGTGGCCTATGAATATGCATATTACCTGAGCATTCTCCGTGAGGCGGTGCCTGGTCTGGCCCTGACAGAAACGCGAGCCATTGGTGGTGGGGCGCGCAATGACCTATGGAACCAGATCAAAGCGAATGTGTCTGGTGTCCCCTACCAGCGGCTGCAGCGTACCGAGTTTGGTAGCTGGGGCAGCGCCATGATTGCCGGCAAAGCGGCCGGAATTTTTGACGATTTGACTGAGGTAGCCATGCGCCATGCCCAACCAGCCAGCGAACCGCTGCGACCTGATCCCGAGATATTTTCGGTGTACCAGCCACTTGTAGCAAAACATATCGCTTTGCAAGCAACGCTGCGCGAGACGTTTGTGCATACACTGCAATAATCCCAAGTACGCAGGCGAGATGCCTGCGCACCCATTTTAGAGGAGATGGATTTTGATGAGTAAACAAGTGCGAATTTGCATGATAGGCGCAGGGAGAGTAGGCAAGCTGCACTCTGGCACACTGAAACGTTATGTGCCAGACGGCGACGTGGTTGCCCTGGTTGACCCGGTGTCGGCAATGCTTAACCAGACAGGTGATGAATTTGGAATTGACGGCCGTTTCCCCACACTCGCCGAAGCCCTGGACAAAACCGATTTCGATGCCGTCATCATTACTACACCTACTTTCACCCACCGAGAACTAACCCTGTTGGCAGCCGAACATGGCAAACATGTCTTTCTAGAAAAGCCGATGGCTATGAATTTGCAGGAATGCGACGACATTATTGCCGCCACCGAAGAACGTGGCTTGCTGCTGCAGCTGGGTTTCATGCGCCGCTTCGACCCAGAGTTTGTAGCCGCCGCCGAGCGCATTTTTGGCGGCGAAATCGGCGAGCCGATGCTCATCAAATCACTCACCCACGGGCCGGGACTGCCGCCAGCCTGGGCCAACGATATTCGCACCTCCAATGGCATGATCGCAGAAGTGAACAGCCATGATTTAGACTGCGTGCGCTGGCTGATGGGGTCCAATCCGCAGCGCATCTATCTGGAAACAGCCAATTTTAAAGGGGTAGAGCGCGGTGCGCACGCCGAACACTTCTACGACAATATGTTTGCCACCATCAAGTTTCAATCGGGCGCGCTGGGCAACATCTCTGGCGTTTGCCCTTGTGACTACGGCTACGATGCTCGCGTCGAAATCGTCGGCAAGAACGGTATCATGCAAATCGGCTCCATGCAGGGGATGGATGTGGTCGTCTGTATCAATCGCGATCAGGGTCTTATTACGCCTATCTACCGGCGCTGGCCAGAACGGTTTGCCTGGGCCTACATTCACGAAATTCAGCACTTTGTGACGTGTGTCCAAACTGGTACTAAACCCAAAGTGGGCGGCGAAGACGGCCGTTGGGCTGTTGCTTCTGTCCTGGCCGGAACCAAATCCATGTTGGAGGGGCGCCCTGTATTGCTGGAAGAAGTGCTGGATCCGGCGTGGGTTGTGCCGTGGCAAAAGGAAGATTAAAACTTCAATCTTTCAGGAGAATGCTCTATGTTAGCAGCCGTTTATCATGGGCCGGAAGATTTGCGAGTGGAAGAAGTGCCCAAACCAGCCATCGGGCCAGATGAGGTGTTGGTAAAGGTATTAAACGCCAACATCTGCGGCACCGATCTGCGCATTTACAAAGGTGGTCATCGCCATTATCCGCCAGGGGCTGTGCGGATTCCCGGGCATGAAGTTGTAGGTGACATTGCCGCCATCGGCGAACGGGTGGCGGGATATGAGATCGGTCAGCGGGTGTTTGTAGCGCCGAATATGGGCAACGGCCGTAACCGGGCCACCATCTCTGGCAACAACAATATGGACCCCGATTTTCAAGCCATCGGTATTAACCTGGATGGCGCGTTCGCCGAGTTCATGCGGGTACCCGCACTGGCCATGCGCCAGGGCAACCTGATGCCCATAAGCGAAGCTGTCGATCCGGCCGTCGCCGCCCTGATTGAACCGCTGGCTTGCGTGCTGCGCGGCCAGAATGCCGTTCATGTCCACGATGGTGATGTGGTGGTGGTAATGGGTGCGGGACCGATTGGCATTTTGCATGTCAAACTGGCAAATCTGCGCGGAGCATTGCGAGTCATTGTCAGCGAACCGGCGGCCGGAAGGCGGTTGCAGGCGTTGGCCTTAGGCGCGGATCGTGTAGTAGACCCGGTGAACGAGGATTTGCAGGCGGTGGTGTTGGCAGAGAGCAACGGCCGTGGCGCAGATGTCATCATCGTGGCTGCCCCATCCAAAGTTGCCCAAGAGACGGCGTTAGATATTACGGCCATTGGCGGACGTATCAACTTGTTTGGCGGCCTGCCCAAAGATGACCCGTTCATCCGCTTTGACGCCAACACGGTTCATTATAAAGAGTTGGTTGTCACCGGTACAACAGCGTGCAGTACCTACGACTGCCTGCGCGCCGCCGACATCGTCAATTCGGGCCGGCTAGATCTGGTCCCATTGGTCACAGCCCGCTTTCCTCTGGCCGAAGCTGTAGCCGCGTTCGCCGCGGCCGCCGATGGCCAAAATTTACGTGTTTCTCTGGAGCCATAAGATGGATGGACTGGTCACAACTGTCCTGGGACCGGTTGCCCCGGAAGCATTAGGACCCACCGATGGCCATAACCATTTGTGGATCGAACCGACGGCCGGAACGGATCCGACTGCGCCGGTGCTAAACGACGAGTCAGCCATTCGCCAGGAGTTGATGGCTTACCGTGCGGCCGGTGGTGGAGCCATGGTAGACTGCCAGCCAGGAGGATGTGGGCGTAACGGCCGTATCCTGGCCAACCTTTCCCGCGCCACAGGGGTGCATGTCATCGCCTGTACTGGCTTCCATTTGCGACGCTACTACCCGCCCCATGCCATGCTCTGGCAACTATCGGCCGAGGCCGCAGCTGATTTATTCGTAGAAGAATTAACGGGTTCGCTGCGCGAAACAAAAAACAACCCGCAGCCAATTCGCGCTGGTTTCTTGAAAATTGCCGGGGAAGCCAGCTTTGAACAAACATCAGGCCATTTGCTCGAAGCAGCCGCGGCGGCCTGCCGGGCGACCGGCTGCGCCATTGAGATGCATACGGAACGGGGAACGGCCGTTGAGGAGTTCTTACAATTTTTCGTCGACCAACAAGTCGATCCACAGCGGCTGGTTTTCTGTCACGTGGATAAACGTCCTGATTTTGGCTTTCACGAGGCGATGGCAAAAACTGGGGCAATGCTGGAATACGACACTTTTTTTCGGCCCAAATATAAGCCGGAAATCAATGTGTGGCCGTTGTTGGAAAAGATGCTGGCTGCTGGCCTCAGCAGCCAAATTGTCCTGGCAACAGACATGGCGGACAGCAATATGTGGGCCGCTTTTGGTGGGCAGCCCGGATTGGCGGCCTTTATCAACGGCATTAGAGCACGGCTAGAAGAAACGGCCGTGCCCGTCTCCATCATTCAAGATTTAATGGGAGGCAATATCGCCCGCAGGCTGGCGATTTTCCCAGGATAAAACACAGGGAACGTACGCTCGTGGCAGAAAAACTGACAACGTCCGCGTTCCCACTCGGTAGGAGATTAAGATGAAAGCAGTACCATTCACATTTGAGATCGACAGTCCGGATTTTATTCCCTCGACGTATGACAACCATATACAGCGCCGTCTCAGCTCAATGAAGGGACAGTATCTAGATCAGGACACCTATGCCAGCTTGCTGGCGGAGGCTGACCCCCTCTTGTACGAAGTGTACGAATTACAACGCCCCACTGTGCCTGGAGAGCTGCTGCATGGCATTTCAATCGTTCATCCGGGTAAGGTAGGCAGCGAGTATTACATGACAAAAGGCCATTTTCATGAAGTTCTGGAGACTGGCGAGGTGTATTACTGCCTGAAAGGGGATGGTTTTATGGTCATGGAGACCCCGGAGGGAGAATGGGCGGTGGAGGCGTTGTATCCAGGTCGGGTGTTATATGTGCTGCCCCGCTGGGCGCATCGCTCGGTAAACATAAGTTCAGACGAAGACCTGGTCACCTTTTTCATCTATCCGGGTAATGCCGGACACGATTATGGCACGATAGAAAAAAAGGGATTCCGCAAGTTGGTGCTGGCCCGGGATGGCCAGCCGGAGATTGTGGATAATCCACGTTGGGGGCAGGCGGCAAGACCATGAAACCGTTGAGTGATTGCCATGTTTTGGTGACGGCGACTTCTTACGGCCGTTCCGACCCACGCCTGAAAACAGAACTGGAAACGGCCGTGTCCCGCGTCACCTACAACACCAGCGGCAAACCTCTTACCTCGGCGCAGTTACAAGAACTGCTGCCCGACGTAGACGGCTTCATCGCTGGTCTAGACGAGATTGACGCAGCGGCAATCCTGGCTGCTCCTCAACTGCGCGTCATTGCCCGCTATGGAGTAGGTATCAACAACGTAGCCCTGGCAGCGGCGCGAGCGCAGGGCGTGGTTGTCACCAATACGCCAGGGGCCAATTCCGCCTCCGTCGCCGAACTGACCATTGGCCTGCTGTTGAACCTGCTGCGCCCCATCCAGCAAGCTGCAAGCGAAACCCGGCTGGGTGGCTGGCCGCGTCTCAATGGTGTCTCGCTGGTGGGCAAAACAGTCGGGTTGGTAGGATTAGGAGCCATTGGCAAAGAAGTGGCGCGACGATTGGCCGGTTTCGATTGTGCCATAGTAGCCTATGACGTGGCCGCTGACACCGACTTCGCTCGGCGGCACGCCATCAACCTGGTTACGCTGGATGATTTGCTAGCGTTGGCCGACGTGGTATCGCTGCATTTGCCGGTGCTGCCGGAGACGCGACAGATGGTTAACGCCGCCTTCTTGCGACAGATGAAGCCGGGCGCTTACCTGATCAATACGTCGCGCGGCGAACTGATAGACGAGGCAGCGTTGCTCGCGGCGTTGATGGACGGCCGTGTGGCCGGGGCGGCGTTGGATGCCTTCCAACAAGAGCCACCAGGCGCGAACAATCCGCTGTTGGCGCTGCCGCAAGTCATCCCCACGCCCCACATGGGCGCACACAGCGACGGCGCAACCAATGCCATGGGACGCATGGCCCTGGCCGACTGCCTGGCTGTCTTGCGCGGTGAGATGGCAAAGTACCCGGTGTAAATTGTTACAGAAGCAGCGCAAACCGCAGAGGACAACAAAGGGAAAGGCGTTCTCCGTGCTTTGTGCGGTTACCACGGTTAAATTTTTGAGGCGATAAATGCGTAAAGAAGACACCTTAGAGAGAATTCGTGAATTGGGCTTGCTGGCGGTGCTGCGCGGCCCATCAGCAGACCTGACGGTGCAGATGGTGGCGGCGTTGGTGGCAGGGGGCGTATTGGGCATTGAAATCACCTACACCACGCCTAACGCGGCCGAAGTATTGGCGGAACTGAACCGGCAGTTTGGCAACCGCATCGTATTGGGCATGGGCACGTTGACCCGACCGGAACAGGCGGCCGAAGCCCAGGCTGCCGGGGCGCAATTTCTGGTTAGCCCACATACGGAGGTGGTACTGGCCAGAGCAATGGTAGAAACCGGTTTGCCAGTGATGATGGGCGCATTCACGCCTACGGAGGTGATGGCCTCGGTGAACCTGGGCAGCGACGTAGTGAAGCTGTTTCCCGGCTCACTGGGCGGTCCGGCCTACATGAAAGCGCTCAAAGGCCCCTTCCCCCACGTGGCGATGATGCCGACGGGCGGCGTGGATAAGGAAAACGTGGCCGATTGGTTTGCTGCCGGAGCGGTGGCCGTTGGGGCTGGCAGCCAGCTTTGCCCACCCAAGTGGGCGCAAGCAGGACGGTGGGATGAGATAACGGCCGTGGCGCAGGAATTTGTAACGGCCGTCCAGGCAGCCCGACGGTAGAGAGTGAAAACCAGGAGGCAAACGATGTTCCCGCAGACGAAAATCTTGTTCCATCGGCTGCGTCAAAACGGCATCGTTCATTTAGCCCATTTTGCACATCACCCTTATTTCCAGGCTCTTTAAAAAGGAATGACATATGAACGATTACCCCATTATCTATAAAGAAGTGCCCACTTTTTACTTTGTGGGTGTAACAACCGGCAAATCGTCTATCAACAAGGTTTTTCCCCTGTGGATGGAGGTTTTAGGCAGACCGGAAGTGGTGTTGGAAGGCATTGACCACAAAATCCACGATGACCCGGCCGCCTATCGGGCGACAGTGGCGCAGATTAAGTACGACCCCAATTCTCTAGGGGCGCTGGTGACAACCCATAAGCTGGACCTGTTTGCTGCTGCCGAAGACATGTTTGATTATTTCGACCGGTACGCCCAGGTGACACGGGAATTGTCGAGCATTTCTAAGCGTGACGGCCGTCTGGAAGGTCACGCCAAGGATCCTATCACCGCCGGACTCAGCCTGGAACATATCATCGAACCCAGCTATTTTGGGCGCACTGGCGGCCACATCCTCTGCCTGGGAGCGGGCGGTTCAGCGCTGGCAACCCTACTGCATCTCATCCACAAACCAGACAAGGCTGACCGACCGGAACGCTTCATCGCGGTTAATCGCTCTGAGGAACGGTTAACTCACATGCGGCACATGGTTGCCCAATATGACACCGACATCGCCATGGAATATATCGTCAACAGCGACCCACGCCAGAACGACACGCTGATGGCCGCTCTGCCAGAGGGCAGCATTGTGATTAACGCTACTGGCATGGGGAAAGACACACCCGGATCTCCTATTACAAACGACGGGCTTTTCCCGTTGAATGGCATTGCCTGGGAATTCAACTATCGCGGCGAATTGGACTTTATGCACCAGGCGCAGCGTCAGGCGGAGTCACGCAATGTGCGGGTAGAAGATGGCTGGGTCTACTTCGTACACGGTTGGTCACAGGTTGTTGGTCAGGTATTACATGTCGAGATCACGCCGGAACTATTCCGTCGCCTGGACGAAGCGGCAGCGATGACTCGATAAGAAGATGGCGATTAGGAGTTGGAGAGTGTGGGTTTTGAATCAGCCCACCTTTAACTTCAAAATTTTGAAGGAGAAAACCATGAAAGCGCGATTAATTCCTTTGTTTTTTAACGGCCGTGACGCCGAATTTGATACTCAACTGGCAATTTTGCATGAACAACTGGCCGACGAGGCCGAAATTTTATCTCCGCTGCCGCTTGGCTCACCCTTGCCGGAGGCAGAAGCGATCATTTTCCCGCAATTGTTGGGCGAAGCGTACCGACGTTTGGATGATTTCCGCAAGATTGATTTGCCCATTCTCACTGTCACCTCCGAGTTTGGTACGGTATTGATGTGGGACTGGGAAATCGCCAGCTATCTACGCGAGGAAGGACTGAATATCATCGCCCCCTACAGCCTGGAGCAAACGAAAAAAGCCTGTCGCGCCCTGAGCGTGAAGCGCGAACTGCGGCACACCAAATTCCTTGTTTATCAGGACAATCCCGGTGCGGGTTTTCAGGCCAGCATCTTTAAGCGCTTCTACTGGTGGGAAGACGAATGTACTCAGCGCATGATGACAAAATTCGGCGTGACCATTGTCAAGAAAAGCTTTAAAGAGATGGGGGTCGCGGCTCAACAGGTTCCCGACGCCGAAGCGGAAGCTGTTTGGCAAGAGTGGCAGTGGCCGGTAGACATTAAGAATCGCCAGTTACTCAGCGCCATCAAAATCTACATCACAGTCAAGCGGGCGCTGCAAGAGGACCCGGCAATTCGTGGTGTCGGCATCAACTGCCTGAATGAATCCCACTTCTCCGACACGACGCCCTGCCTGGCGTGGAGCATGTTGTACCAGGAGATGGGGCTGATCTGGGGCTGCGAAGCGGATACCATGTCGATGATCACCAAGTATATGCTGCACAAATCGCTGGGAATGCCGATTATGATGACCAATTTGTACCCGTTTCTGATGGGGCAGGCAGCACTGAAGCATGAACGCATCCCCTATTTCCCTGAGGTAGCGGGAAATCCTGACGATCATATTCTGGCGGCCCATTGTGGCTATCTGGGGGTCGTACCGCCCTCGTTTAGCACAGAGTGGACACTCCGCTCGAAGGTGCTGGCCATTGTGGACGAGAATGCCACGGCGATTGACGCTCGCCTGCCGCAAGGGGCGATGACGTTGGCCAAACTTCATCCGACGATGAACAAATTGACGATCACCGAGGGGGAATTGTCCGGCTATGCGCAATATGCCAATTCAGATTGTTTGAATGGGGCCGTGCTGCGGGTGCCAGACGGCCGTCATATGCTCAAGACACTCTCATCGCACCATTACTTGTTGATGTCCGGTCATCACCTGGCTGATATTGAGATGTTAGCGCAGTTGTTTGGCATTGAGATAGAACATCTGTAGGCCAAAAATCAGAATACGGCAGAAAATGTGCCACATTAAGCACACTTCTCAATGATTTTAACCATGCTATGAATTCCTTACTCGCCTTTGAGCAAAGTCAGGCCGGAAAGCAACGCAGATTGCAAATAATCTATTGGCAAAACCCCTAACACTTGGTATTTTGCACTAAATCATGATCTTCAGTGCAGAATTTGGCTCAAAATTTTATTCAAGGTGGCATAAAACAAGCCGTACGTATTCTGATTTTGGGCCAAAATGATGAGGCATTCTGTGGATAACTACACAGCGGACGAATTGCAAGAAGCACTTCGACCGCTAGCTTCACTAATCAGCAAGTCTGAAAAAGCACAGCAGAAACTGGCGCCGGGAACTTGGCAACATACGATGCTCCGAGACAACCTCAAAGCGTTACATATTGCGTCTGCGCTGATGAACAAGGAAACTAGCGATTCGGATAATTTCGCACAGGACGATTTACAAGAAGCCCTCCGTGCGTTTGTCTCGATGATAGGCAAGACCGAGAAGGCTCAGGTAAAATTCTCGCCAGGAACTTCCCAACACACGTTGCAGCGAAACAGGCTCAAGGCGTTGCACATAGCGGAAGCACTGATAAAGGTGGAGTTGGATAAAGTTTAAATCTGCATTTTGAAACCTTTGGACATTGCATCATCCCTCGCTCGGCTATGTTGTGACGGTCGGCGATCAGGTTGGTGGCGGGCGGCTGACCCCACCGTCAGACGACCCGGCAGGAAAAGTAGTCGAGTTTTCAACCCGTACTACCCGTATTACTGGTTACAGGTCTGGCACCGGAGAAACGGCCGTTGTTAATGGTAGATGGTTATTGGGGAGGGAAACGGCCGTTTGATCCGGGCGAATAAAGACGCGGTAAGGATACCGCGGTTACAGATTCTCAGTCGTGGAGGAAACGGCCGTCTACCAACCCATGTAACGCGCATGAATGGGAAGGGAAACGGCCGTATTAAGCGCAGCCTATCTACAAACTGACGGGCAACGGCCGTTGCGCCGGCAGATTCGCCACACCGTCAGGCAGTACCAGCGGTGTGCCATACGCCGGATGGGGGATCACGTCGATGGGAACGTGGAAGACGGCCGTCAGATTCCTGCTGGTCAGCACCTCTTTGGGCGAACCAAGCGCCTGGAGACGGCCGTCGACCAGCAGCGCCACCCGGTCGGCATACAAACCCGCCAGATTCAAGTCGTGCAGCACAATCAGCACCGCCAACTGCTTCTCCAAGGCCAATTCACGCAGTAAATTCAGCAGCCCGGCCTGATGCTGCAAATCCAGATGCGTCGTCGGCTCGTCGAGCAGCAGCGCTGGCGCAGCCTGCGCCAGCGCCCGCGCCAGCAGCACTCGCTGCTGTTCACCGCCGGACAACTCGCTGACTTTTCGGCCGGCCAGGGCGTCCAGGCGCGTGCGCCGCAACGCCCAGGCGACTTGCTCGTGGTCCTTAGCGCCGCTTTTACCCAGCCAACCCAGGTATGGCGTGCGCCCCAGCAGGATGGTTTCGTAGACGGTAAACGCGCCGGGCAGCTGCCGCGCCTGAGGCACGACAGCCAGGCAGCGGGCGCGTTCGGTGGCGGTGAGGGTGTGTAACGGCCGTGCCCCAATCATCACCGTGCCGCCCGAGACCGGCAGCACGCCGCTCACCGAGCGTACCAGCGTAGATTTCCCCGCCCCATTTGGCCCAATCACGGCCAAGATTTGCCCCGGCGGAATGGTCAGCGATATATCTTGCAGCACAACGCGGCTGCCGTAAGCCACTGTCAAATTTCTAATTTCTAACATCTCAACCATCCTTCGGGAGACTAGAGATTGGAGATTGAACAAGTCTCCAGCCTCTTCTGTCCACCCCTCACCACGTCACTTTCGTTTTCGCCCGGTACAAAATCCATAAGAAAAAAGGCGCGCCTGCCAGAGCCGTGACCACGCCCACCGGCAGCACTTGGGGCGCAAGGGCTACCCGCGCCAAAATATCGGCCAGCAGCAGCAGCGTTGCGCCGCCAAAAATGGACAGCGGCGTCAGATGCCGGTAATCCGGCCCCCAAATGAGACGCACCACATGCGGCACAATCAGGCCGATGAAGCCGATAATCCCGGAGAAAGCCACGGCGGCGGCCGTCGTCAGGGAGGCGGCAATGAGGAGTAAGCGCTTGGTACGCTCTACGTTCAGGCCCATCTGCTGTGCCTGATCATCGCCAAATTGCAGCACATTCAGGGCGTAACCCATCGTCAACAGCAGCAGCAAACCCACAGTTACATAGGGTAGCATCGCCAGCACCGGCGTCCACCCGCTAAGCAGGGAACCACCCAACAGCCAGCCCAACGCCCGGCGCAGTTCGGCGTTGGAGCGCAGCATCAGGAAGGAGGTGAGCGCGGTAGCAAAGGAGCTGACGGCAACTCCGGCCAGAATTAGGGTAGTGGTTTGCAGGGTGGCCCCGGTCTTGGCCAGATTGTAGACGATGATGATGGTGATGACTGCGCCCAAAAAGGCAGCCACCGGCACGGCGTACAGCCCCAGCCAGGTTGTCGGCCAACTGCGCGACATGGCGATGACAGCGCCCAGCCCGGCGCCGGAGGCGACGCCAATCAGGTATGGGTCGGCCAGCGGGTTGCGAAAGAGGCCCTGATAGGCTGCGCCGCTGCCCGCCAGAGCCGCGCCGGTCAGGGCAACCAGCACGGTGTGGGGCAGGCGTACTTGCATGATGATGGTTACGGCCGTTTCCGGCCAATTTGCCCCCACCTCCATGCCTGGAACCTGGGCCAAAAAAATACGCAGTACCGTGCCTGGCGCAATGTACACCGCGCCAATCGCCACGCTCGCCAGCAGCGCCAGCGCCAGCAGCAGGCCGTTGAGTAGATAAGGGCTCAGTCGGATGTTTTTCATGGGCAAAGAGTTAACCGCAAAGAGCGCGGAGCGCGCAGAGGGCGACGTGACACATTTCCGCGTTCTCCGCCTCTCCGCGGTTCATGAATGCTTTACTCAAATAATCCCGGGTGGAAGATTTTGGCCATCGCTTCCAGGCCGTCTACCAGGCGCGGGCCGGGGCGGCTAACGGTGTTGTCGTCGAAGGTGTAGACGGCGTTATTTTGCACGGCCGTTAACCCGCCCCACCCTTCTCTGGCGGCCACGTCCTCGGGCAGCACGCCGCCCCAGGTGTAATCGCCCAACAGGATGATGTCAGGGTTCTGCACCAACAGTTCCTCGATGCTGATTTGCGCCCAGGCGCCATCCAGCACTGCGCCCACGTTGTCACCGCCGCTCATGGCGATG
>JAKQCM010000084.1 GCA_029559155.1 Chloroflexota bacterium | reverse complement strand
TGCCCACATCTCCGGGCTGGTGGCTTCCGGCGTGCATCCCAGCCCCATCGGCATCGCCGACGTGGTGACGACGACGACGCACAAAAGCCTGTGCGGCCCGCGCGGGGCGATGATCATGACCCACAAAGCGGATCTGGCGCGCAAACTGGACCGCGCCGTCTTCCCCGGCGAGCAGGGCGGCCCGCACCTGAACACGATGGCTGCCCTGGCCGTAGCCCTGAAATTGGCGAAAAGTGACCAGTTCCACGAACTGCAAGAACGCATCGTCCATAATGCCCAACGGTTGGGCGCCAAATTGGAAGAACATGGCCTGCGGCTGGTGGGCGGCCAGTCGGAAAACCACCTGCTGCTGGTAGACACCAAAAGCGTGCAGGCCAACGGTGTGCATCTGTCCGGCGACATGGCGGCGCGCATTTTGGACGTGGCCGGGATTGTGCTGAATCGCAACACCATCCCCGGCGACAAAGGCGCGCTCAATCCCACCGGCTTGCGGATGGGTACGGTCTGGATCAGCCAGCTTGGCTTTGGCGACGCTGAAGTGGATTTGCTGGCCGAAGCCATCGCCACGACGCTAAACGGCTGCACGCCCTACACCTATCTCGCCCTGGGCGGCAAGGAACAACCCCGGGCCAAGGTGGATTATGCCGCTTTGCAGCGGGCGCGGGATATTGTGCGCCAGCTTCGCGGCCGCGCTAAACCGGCGGCCAACAGCCGTCTGGTGGAAGTGCGCGGCGCAGCGGCGCAAAACTTGCTGAACCACGCCCTGGCCAGCGACGTCCTGGCGCTCCAGGATGATGAATCGCAGGCCACGCACATTGACGCGCCTGGATTGAAGGCCGAAGCCGTGCTTTACCGCCACGCGGCCGATTTGTACCACCTGATTTTCAGCGATAAGAAAGAGGCGCAGGACACGGCCGTTTGGCTTTCCGCCCTTTCAGATGGGTACGTTCAGTTCGCCGACGTGTATGCCAAGCTGCCAGGGCCGGTCGCCATCCGCACGTTGGAACCCGACAACCTGCTGGAAAAAGGGGCGTCGGCCATCATGGGCGGCATCATGGACCTGGCCAAAGCCCTGAACGACAAACCGGATCCGGAAGCCATCGCCGCCACGAAACCGTACTTCATCGGCTGCGAGACCTATAGTTCCGGCGAAGCGCTGCCCGCCTTCACCTGGGAAGAACCAGCCGACCCGCCCATGAAGCGCACCAAATTGTACGATACCCACGTGGCTATGGGCGGCCGTATGATCCCGTTTGGCGGCTATGAGATGCCGGTCTGGTACAGGTCCGTCAGCGAGGAACACCAGGCGGTGCGCGAGACGGCCGGGTTGTTCGACGCCACCCACATGGGCGTGTTCGACGCCAGCGGGCCGTACGTGGTGGAATTTCTGAATACCGTCACCACCAACGACGTGAGCGCGCTGGCCGTGGGCCAATCACACTACACCTATTTCCTGCTGCCAGATGGCTCGGTGGTGGATGATTTGATGATTTACCGGCTGTCCGCCGAGCGCTTCATGATCGTGGTGAACGCTTCCAACAATGACAAGGATTGGGCGTGGCTGAATGCGGTGAATGAAGGCAAGGTGCGGATTGATGAAGCACGGCCGTTTGCCCGCATCCAACACCCCGTTACCCTACGCGACCTGCGCGACCCGGCCCACGGCGCAGAATGCCGCGTCGACATGCCGCTGCAAGGGCCAAAATCGCGCGACATCCTGCTGTCGCTCATCGACGACGCAGCCCTGGCCCGCCGCCTGAAGACGCTGCCCTGGGCCGGCGTCACCAGCGGCCAGGTGGCCGGGCACGACGTGGTGATCTCGCGCACCGGCTACACTGGCGAGCGCATCGCCTACGAGATTTTTGTCCATCCCGACGAATCGCCGGAACTGTGGCAAAAGCTGATCGCCGCCGGCGAACCATTCGGCATCAAACCGTGTGGTCTGGCGGCGCGCGACAGCACGCGCACGGAGGCCGGTCTGCCGCTGTATGGCCACGAACTGGCCGGCGACATGGGCCTGAATCCGGCCGACGCCGGTTTTGGCAGCTACGTGAAATTGTGGAAACCGTTCTTTGTGGGCCGCAGCGCCTTCCTGGCCCACGAGGCCACGCGCGACCGGGTGGTGACCCGTTTCCGCATGAACGAGAAGGGCGTGCGCCGTCCCGAGGGCGGCGACCCGGTGCTGGATCGGCGCGGCAAGGTGATCGGCGTGGTGACGAGCTGCGCCATCGACAGTGACGGCTATTTGCTGGGGCAGGCGGTGCTGCCGCTGGCGCTGAGTGAGGCGGACACGGCCGTTTCCATTTACCAACTCGGCGGCGGGCAGCGGTCCATTCGCGTGCCCGATTCCGTCCAACCCGGCGCCAAACTGCCCATGCCCGACGCGGCGACGGTGTTAACCCGCTTCCCCAGCCGGAAGAAGTAATAGACGATGCGTGAAGCGTGAAGCGTGATGCGTCATTCACGCATCACGCTTCACGTAAAGTTGACACCCAGTGTGGGAACGTGTAGGATTGCAGGCACAAGGCGTACAGGATGTATGCCTTTATCTCTTCTTATAAGAAGGTAGAGGAGCTTTTCATGCGGCGTGAAGTTTTAACCTGGTCTGACGTAGACAAACTCATCGATTATCTGACCCCTCAGATACACGGCCGTTACGATTCGATGGTCATTGTTACCAGAGGCGGTATTGTTCCCGGGGGCATGTTGGCCGAAGCGCTGAACATCACCTATATTCTGACAGCGTCCGTGCGATTCCCAACCGATTTTCCCGGTCTCCAATCACAGTTACAAAGCAAATACGCCATTCCCGAATTCATCCAATTTCCGGATAACGAATTATTGGAAGGGCGGCGCATTCTGGTCGTAGACGACGTCTGGACCAAAGGGCGCAATATCGTCACCGTCGCCAATCGCATCGATTCGGCCGGCGGCATTCCCGATACCTGCGTGCTGCACTACAAACCCACCACCTCCCTCTACCCCGGCCTGACGCCCACCTATTACGCGGCCGTCACCGACGCCTACATCATTTACCCCTGGGAAATCGATCGCGGCCCGGAAGTGCTGGGCGTGTGGAACTAGAAGCGAGAGCGAGAGCTAGAGCTAGAGGAAGAAACCTCTTCACTCTCACTCTCGCTTTAGCTACAAATTGACCGATCACCTTGATTTTGTTAGGATCAGGACAACAATTTAAACGGATGTGCCCGTAAGACCGGTGACGACTGGGTCCCTGGCGGCGAAAGCCGTCGAACCGTGTCAGGTCCGGAAGGAAGCAGCACTAAGGCGTCTCTTTCGGGTGCCCAGGAACACCTGGTAGTCATCGGTTTTACGCGCACATCCGGACGGTTGGAGATTGGAGATTGGAGATGAGGCCGAGAGTCTTCAATCTCCAGTCTCTTTTTTTATGGTGAACGCTATCCTTAAATCACGCCGTGGGCTATTCCTGCTAATCCTCGCTGTGCTGCTCTTAGCCAGTATGTTAACGGCCGCCTATCTAGCAGTTCAGGGCGATTACACTATTTATGATGATGGGGCGTTGGTGATGGTTTCCGGGCGCTACCAGACAATCGGCGAGGTGCTGGCGGCGGCCAACATCACCATCCGCCCGGAAGACCAGATTGACCCGGCGGTGGACGACACGGCCGTTCCCGCCACTGCCATCGTCATCCATCGCGCCCACCCGGTCGCTGTACACACCGCCAGCGGCAAACAAACCTACTGGAGCCTCCAGCCCACTCTCGGCGCATTCTTGACCGAAATCGGGCTGGCTGTTGGCCGGACAGAACAGGTAACGGCCGACGGCCGTTCTCTCACCTTCGACCAGCTCACCCAAGTTCCCCTACCCGCCCAGCTGGAAATTGGCAGTTTTCATACCGTGACCATTGTCAACGGCAGCGGCCGACAGACCTTGCGCACGGCCGCGCAAACCGTGGGCGCGGCCCTGGCCGAAGCCGGCGTCACCGTCTACGCCGCCGACGGCGTGGAGCCGCCGCTGGGCAGTTGGATCACGCCCAACATGATCATTGAGGTGCAGCCCTCCTTCCCGGTTACCATCCAGGCGGATGGCGGGGTGATCCAGACGCGCACTCATTACACCAACCCGCTGGACATTGTGGCCGAGGCGGGCATTGGACTGGTGGGTTTTGATTACACATTACCGGGGCCGGAAACGGCCGTTTCCCCCAACGCCACCATCCAGGTCATCCGCGTCACCGAAGACTTCCGCATGGAGGACGAACCGATCGCCTACACCACCGTCTGGCAGGCCATGCCCGATATGGACCTGGACACGCAGGCCGTCGTCAGTCCGGGCGTGCCAGGGCTGGCGCGCAACCGCGTACGCGTGCGCTACGAAAATGGCGTGGAGATCAGCCAGGAAGTCGACGGCCAATGGGTCGCCCGCGAGCCGGTCAACGAAGTCATCGGCTATGGCACGAAGATCACGATTGGCGTGGTGCAGACGGAACAGGGGCCGCGCGAGTATTGGCGCGTGGTGCGGATGCGCGTCACGTCGTATACGGCCGCCAGTTCTGGCAAAGCGCCGGGCGATCCGGGCTATGGTATAACGGCCAGCGGCCTGCCCGCAGGCAAAGGCGTGGTGGCCATCGACCGCAACGTTGTGCCCTTCCGTTCGCAGGTGTTTGTGCCGGGCTATGGCGTGGCGATAGCGGGGGATACGGGCGGCGGTGTGCGCGGCCGGTGGATCGATCTGGGCTGGGATAAGGACAACTACGAGTTCTGGACCGGTTTTGTGGATGTTTATTACCTGACGCCGGTGCCGGCAGCGGAGGATATTAATTACATTCTGCCATCAGTTTTACCCTGAGACCTGGACAAGGCCGTGATGAACCCCGACCTCATCTAATTTTTCCTGTTTTGGACCAACTGCCTGCATAATAAGCAAGAGCCTGACTCGTTAGAGACAAAAAATCAGCGCTGATCTGTTGCTTCTGTGACAATCTGCGGGCCTAATACAACACATGCATCCAAAAGAACTGCTCGACCGCTATCAGATTGAACCGAAAAAGAGCCTCGGCCAGAACTTTCTCTTTGACGAGAATGTGCTGTGGCGCATTGTGGAGGCGGCCGAGGTTAGTTCGGAGGATGTGGTGCTGGAAATTGGGCCGGGATTGGGGGCGTTGACGCGGCTTTTGGCGCAAACGGCCGTTTCCGTCACGGCCGTCGAGCTGGATGATCGCCTCTTACCGATTCTAGAATACGAACTGGAACCCTTTACCAACGTCCGCCTCATCCACGGCGACATTTTAGAGCAAGACCCCGCCCGCTTGTTTGACCAGCCGTACAAAGTGGTGGCCAACGTGCCTTATTACATCACCGGGGCGATTCTGCGCCACCTGCTGTCGGCGCGCCACAAGCCGACGTGCATGGTGTTGACGGTGCAAAAAGAGGTGGCGGAGCGGGTAACGGCCGTTCCCCCGAACATGAGCCTGCTGGCGGTGAGCGCCCAGGTGTATGGGCCGGTGCAGCAGGTGGCGACGTTGAAGGCCGGGGCGTTCTGGCCGCGCCCCGACGTGGATTCGGCGGTGATTCGGCTGGATATTACTCACCAACCGGCCGATGAAGCGCTCTTCTTCCGGGTGGCGCGGGCCGGATTTAGCCAAAAGCGGAAGCAGTTGCACAATAATTTGCGCCAACTGGGGCTGGGGAAGCAAGAAATTGAGCAAATTTTGCTGGCGGCGGGGGTAGACGGCCGTCGCCGGGCCGAAACGTTGAGTCTGGAAGAGTGGCGGCGGATTGTTGAAGCGGTGGGCGGGAAACGGCCGTAACAAATTGGGGTCATAGGGAGTTCGTGGGAGTTGGCGTGAAGCGTGCTGCGTGATGCGTGACATCTCTCTGGTCACGCATCACGCAGCACGCATCAATAACCGTCACGCCCTGAATTCCCAAAGCACCTGAAATTGCTTCTAAACCAACATAGGTTGATAATTTTGCCAGCATATCACCATCTGAGGACACGCATGAAAGAGTTAAAACTGGCCGATTTTCCGGCCAAGACCTTCGATAAGATTCGTTATAGCGACACGGACCGTCAGGGGCACGTCAACAACGCAGTTTTTTCAACTTTTTTGGAAACCGGCCGGGTAGAAATCATATACAACGCCCATTGGCCGATCATTTTGGAGGGTTTGAGCTTTGTGATTGTGTCGCTTAGGCTGGATTTCTTTCAGGAAATGACGTGGCCCGGTCAGGTAGACATTGGCACCGGGGTTTTGAAGATGGGAACCAGTTCTATCACGCTCTTTCAAAGGTTGTTTCAGCAGGGGAACTGTGTGGCCCAGGCCGAAACGGTTATTGTCCAGGTGGATAACGCGAGCAAACGGAGCGCGCCACTGTCCGATGCGGCCCGGCAGGCTTTGGCCCACTGGGTAATCGGTGATAGTGTGGTTAAAAACTGACTCCCCAACGTGCGGAGCTCCCTTTGTGAGCAGTAAATACCCAAAAACTCGCCGGTCAGACCGTGTTCTTTCCTCATTCAGGATGAAGTTACCTGGCACGGGTTGACTGACAAAACTTATCTCACCGCAAAGAGCGCAAAGGAGGCAAAGCTTTTAAAACCTCCGCGTCCTCTGCGCTCTCCGCGGTAAAATTCTGAGATTTGTCAGTCCATCAGGACCTGACATCAAACCAACTTTTTAAGGAAAATTTGATGACATTGATGCAAATTGTACTGTTGGTCTTTAT
Organism: Chloroflexota bacterium; assembly: GCA_029559155.1. GTDB lineage: Bacteria > Chloroflexota > Anaerolineae > Promineifilales > Promineifilaceae > Leptovillus. The sequence goes on along the minus strand of JAKQCM010000084.1, from coordinate 9,999 downwards.
TTTATTGGAATCGTCGAATGTTTTGGCGTTGTATTTTGCGCCCGGTTCCCGGTATGCCAATGCCGTTGGCGTTTTTACGGCCTGGGAAACGTCCAAACAGTATCCGGAAATCCATGATTTTGTGAAATACCTTGTTTATTGGGTTGCCGGAACAAAACTGATTTTTCTTTTGCTGCTGGCGGTGATTGTTATCTTTGCCGATGTAACTGTGCAGCAGTTAAGTCTTGTGGCTTTGATAATCGCCACGCTCTCATTTTACTGGCGTTTGTTTCCGCTCATCAAAAAAATGGATCGGAACGGCCAGATTGCGCCGAAGAATTATTCCAACGTCTTAGGGATTATGATCTTCGTGTTTATTTTGGCGTTTGCCATTGCCGTTATGGCCTCGCTCCCGCTGTCTGGGTGAATCGGGGTGACCTTTTGGGTTGATACAATCTCCTTGATGCGGCGGGCGGGAAACGGCCGTTACCAAACCCCCTCTCCCCCCGCCATCACATGATGATGGATCGCCTCTATCTGCCATCGGAAAAGGGCAAGGTTCAAATTAAGCAAAATGTCCTTTACAAATTTTTCCGTAGCCATGTCATGCTGAGGTCCTCCGAAGCATCCCGTGCCTCTGCGGTGCATGGGATGCTTCGCTTCGCGGACTCCGCTCAGCATGACCATCCAGCGCCGATTTGTGAGGATGATTTTTCTCTGGATGAACCATGACCGAAAGGGTAAAGATGGGTAAAGTTAACTTAAAGCAACGTCGCATGACGGCCGGGGCGGGTATGCTGGGGCCGGCGCTGTTTGTGGGGGTGTTTACGCTTGAAGGCTGGCTGCGTCCGGGTTATGCCCCGAAAGCCATGTATATCAGCGCTCTCTCTTTAGGACCTCGCGGGAGGCAACGGCCGTGTTGGTTTTTACCATTGTCTCGAAGTCGCCGTCGTTGTTGCAACCTTTTTGGATTGGATTGGGCTGATTCAACGGGCTGCGCTGGCGCCTTTTATGGTGTGGGTGTTTCTTTTTGGGCTGTATCTGCTCCGACAACCTGCCGATGAGCAGATTTTAACTGCTTGAATTGGTTTGGGTAGCCGCAATATCCTTTCTGCGCCGCGCGGTAGGGATACCGTGGCTACGAAACTGCGTAAGGAAAGTTAATTCTGTAAATTAACTTAAAATTAGGAGGCTTGGGAAACTATGCCTACAGAGGCTCTCGAAACAATCTTATACCGAGAATTATCCATTGTATCTGCAAAAGAATTCATTGATGTTGCATCATCATTACTTCGGGAATTAGTTAATTTTGCAACAAATGCTTTAATTCGTTGTGCAACTACGTTGCCTGGTAAGATTGACGAAGATGTGGCATTGTTAGCTTTATACCGGCATACGATTGAAATGACTGATGGGATAGAAGTTCTTATCTCACAGTGTTGTTCTGTTCCAGCAATCCCAGCTTTAAGAAGTTCTTATGAAGCCCTACTTGCTATAGAGTACATTATTGAAAGCGAACAAGATTATGTACAGCGTTCACTATCATGGTTAGTAGGTTACGTACATCAACGAATAGAAATGTATGAAAGGCTGGATCCTTCCACCTATCGAGGCAAGCATTTTGCTGAAGCTTTCAGTAGAGATATAGTTGCTTCAAAGCTAGATCTGCCACCCATTTCTGATGTACAAAATGCAATTAACAATTTGAGATCAATGCTCGCTAAACCACATCTTCAGCCAATTGAAGCAGAGTTTGGTCGGCATAAACGACCAAACTGGTATCAATTATTCGGTGGACCACAAAATCTGCATGATTTAGCACTTTACTTGAATAAAGGTGCACAGTACGATGTGTTATATCGTTATTGGTCAAGATTGTCTCACTCCCAAGACCTACTTCCTTTTCTATCAAGAAACTTTCAGGGAGAACCTACTATTGGGATTTTGCGTAATCCTAAAGATATCCAGCAAGTAACAAGTTTTGCAGCCCATTTTAGTTTGAGTGCCACACGATTGATAATTGGCAAGATACGGCCTGATGAGAATTTGTCAAATTGGTATAAAGAGGAAGTAATGGCGAACTACAAGTTCATTACAGGAATAGAATGATTTAGGTCTGATTGAAATTTTGTAGTCAACGAATATTTTGAACTAGGAAATGTGAAAGATAAAGAATAAGCCAGTTCTTTCCACCTCTTCTCCCCCCTACTTTCTTCCTATTTTCCTCTCCCCACCACTCTATTTATACTATCTGCCAGTTGTTGTTTTCTTTTAATTTTCGGGGAAAACGTGCAATAAAACGGCCGTCCAACCAACCTAACAAAACCAAATAGATTGCTAAGCAAGTGGCTGACATTTTAGCTATCAACTCACCCCCAATCATTCTACCCAAAGCCTTCGGTCATCTCGCCGAAGCCTCCGGTCACCTAGCCGAACCTTCTGGTCATCACGCCGAAGTCTCCGGTCACCTAGCCGGAGCCTCCGGTCATCAGGCCGAAGCCTCCGGTCATCACGCCGAAGCCTCCGGTCACCTAGCCGAACCCTTCGGTCATCACGCCGAAGCCTTCGGTCATCACGCCGAAGCCTTCGGTCACCTAGCCGAACCCTCCGGTCACCTAGCCGGAGCCTTCGGTCATCACGCCGAAGCCTCCGGTCACCACGCCGAAGCCTCCGGTCATCACGCCGAAGCCTCCAATCATCACGCCGAAGCCTCCGGTCACCTAGCCGAAGCCTTCGGTCATCTTTGTTTAACAGGTTCCATGTTTGTGGGGCTATAAATTATTCTTAAAAAGGAGTTCGATATGCCAACACCAACTTTCTCTCAGACGATTTCTATTTGCCGCACGATGGCCAGCGGGATTAACAACCGGCTGGACACCCTGACCGGCGTCGGCGTTACCGCGGCCGATGCCGTTGCTCTAAAAACCTTTGCCGATGAGCTGGACGTGCTTAATGCCGAACAGGAGGAACTGAAGGCCAAGTTAAAAACCAAGACCGATGAGTTAAACGCCAAGCTGCTGGAAACCAAAGCGAAGAAATCCGACCTGAGCAAACGCATCAAAATTGCCACGCCGCAGGAACATTGGGTCGCTTTTGGCATCACCGCCAAGCGGTAACCCCTGCCCGGCTGCAAAAGATTGGTCCAATCTCTCAGATTGGACCAATCTGTCATGGGCTGAAAACCCAAGAAGTTGATACAATCCCCTCATTATTAAGCAAAAACGGCCGTTCCTACCCCAAACCCTCAGCCCATACCTACCGGCACGGCCACATCACGCAGCATGCATCACGCAGCACGCATCAAATTTATGACTTCTAGCCAACAATCCATCCAGCAGTTCATCCACGACCTGCCCAAAGCCGAAATCCATATCCACCTGGAAGGGGCCATCCAGCCCGAAACCGTGCTCAAGCTGGCCGAACGCCACCACATGCTGGCCAAACTGCCCGGCGCGGACGTGGACACCCTGCGGCAATGGTTTACCTTTTCCGATTTCCCGCATTTCGTCACCATTTACCTGACCATTCAAGATTTGCTGCGCACGCCAGAAGATTTTGCCCTGATTGCCTACGAAAACGGGGCCGATATGGCCACGCAGAACATCCGCTACCGCGAACTCACCGTCACCCCCTACACCCACACCGATTTTCAAGACAAACTGCCCATCGAAGCGCTGTTGGACGGGTTGAATGACGGCCGTTTGCGCGCCCAACGCGATTTTGGCGTCGAGATGCGCTGGGTTTTCGACGTGCCGCGCAACCTCAGCTTCCCGCAGCGCGACGGCCGTACCTATGATCCGCGTCCGGCCGACAAAACCCTGGCCTATGCCTTAAAAGGGCGCGATTCGGGCGTCGTCGGATTGGGTCTGGGCGGCAACGAAGTGGGCGCGCCGCCCGAACCATTCGCCCACGCCTTCACCATCGCCAAAGCCGAAGGCTTGCTAAGCGTGCCCCACGCCGGAGAAACGATGGGCGCAAGCAGTGTGTGGGGCGCGGTGCGCAACCTGCAAGCCGATCGGATCGGCCACGGCGTGCGGGCCAGCGAAGATCCCGAGCTTTTAACCTATTTACGCGAGCGGCAAATCCCGCTGGAAATCAATCCCACCAGCAACGCCTGCCTCCACGTCTACCCGGACATGGCCGCCCACCCGTTTCGCCAATTAGACGACATGGGCCTGCTCGTCACCGTCAACAGCGACGACCCGCCCCTCTTTAATACCAATCTTTTGCGCGAATATGAAGTCCTGGCCGAGCAATTTGGCTACGACGAGAGCGGGCTAAAACGTATCGCCCGCAACGCTTTCACCGCCGCCGGCGTAGAGGACGATGTCAAGACCAGATTGCTGGCGGAATTTGATGAACAGACCTGACAGGTTTCCGAAACCTGTCAGGTCTTGAGGAAAACTCTTGAGGACAACACCATGAGCTACACGGAAATCCGACCCTATCCTGTTCCGGCGGCGGTGGTGATGCGCACCACGCTGTTTGCCCTGGCCAACATGGGCGCCAAACTGCAAGCCTACAATGAAGAGACCGGCGTCATTGTGGCCACGGTCTCTAAATGGCTGGGCGTGCAGCAAAACGACATCATCGTGCGCGTGCGCGAGTTTGAAAAGACGGCCCAATTGGAGATTGAAGCCCCGGACGCGCTGAAAGCGCAAGAAGTTCTGCGGCTGGTGGGCAGTTACATCACCGATGGGGCCAAAATCCAGGCCAACGCCACGATGCAGTGGGTAGATATGCAGCGGCAGCAGGCCAGCCAGGCCAAACGCAAGCAGTTGGCGAACAAAGCGCGCAATTTATTGCCCGGCGTTTCGTCGCCCGCCAGCCCGGAACCGTCAACGGAAACGGCCGTTGTCCCCGTAGACTCCTCCGGGCAGGCCATTACCCCCGCAGAAGACGCGCCCGCCGCCCCCACGCCGATTCCCGACAACCCCGGCGTGCTGGTAAAGAATAAAGAAGACCGCGTGGTGGAGATAAAAATCGACCCCGCCGTCTTTACCGACCGCACATCTTACCTGCAAGTGTGCGAAGGCTGCTCCGCAGCGGTGATGCGGGGCAGCGCCTACTGCAGCAACTGTGGACGGCCGTTAACGTTGCAAGCCGTCCAGCCGGAATTACGCAGCAGCGCCCAAAAAACAGCCCGATCCAGCCTGACTTATGGCCTGGGAGCCATCGCCCTGAACCTGATTCCCATCATATTGCTCATTTTGCCCCTGGCTTTGCAGGCCGAAAGCCCCGATTCCTTCCTCACCCGCTTTGGCGCGTCCCTCACGCCCTTAAAAATCGCCATCGCCGCCGTGATTGGCATTGCCCCGAGCATGGTTTTAGGCTGGCGGGCCATCGCCCTGGCCCAACGCGCCTCGTGGTACCGCAATTTGCCCGCCGTCACCGAAAACGACGGCTCCGGCAAGTCCGCGGTGGGCAACGCCCTGGGCTGGTTGGCCATTTATACCGGTCTGGCCTGGGTGTTGTTCATCGTCATCGCCTTATTATGAAACCCGGCGAGGTCATAACAGACCTGGGGCAGGTGACGGCAGAGTGGTTAACGGCCGTTCTCACGCGCAGCGGGGCGTTAACCAACGGGGAAGTGCTGGAATTTGCCGTGGATAACGGCCGTGGCAACTGGTCCACCAACGCCGCCCTGCATCTCATCTACTCCGCCAACGCTCAGGGCAAACTTCCCGCCCATCTCTTCCTCAAAATGGTCAACACCGACATCGGCGACGGTGAATCCTTCGGCCCATCGGAAGTTTTTTACTACACCCGCGATTATATCGGCGCGCCCGACGTTCCCCTCATCGCCTGTTACGATGCCGCTTACTCCCCTATCAGCCAACGCTACCACATTTTGCTCGACAACCTCTCCGCCACGCATACCGAAGCCTACAACAAAGCGCCCACACTGGAATATGGCCTGGCCCTGGCCGAAGGATTGGCGGCCATGCACGCCCACTGGTGGGGCGCGGCCCGCCTGGCCCACATCGAGGCGCCCATCCATAATCCCGACCACATCCAACGCTTTATCGACATCGCCGCGCCCGGCGCAGAGCATATTTTGGCCCAATTCACGCATGAATTAGCCCCCCACTGGCCCGAAACGGTGCGTTCGTTGTTTGCCCACCACCCTCGCCGGCTCATCGCCCGCACTCAAGACGACGCCGGCTTCACCCTCATCCACGGCGACGCCGGTCCCTACAACATTCTCGTCCCCCGCGAGGGCGAACGGCCCATTTACCTGATCGACCGCCAGCCTTTTGACTGGAGCCTGACCACCTGGCTGGGCGTTTACGACCTGGTTTACGCGCTGGTGCTGGAATGGGAACCGGCCATGCGTCGCCGCCTGGAAGAACCGGTCCTGCGCCACTATCACCGGCATCTCCACCAGCACGGAATTACCGATTACACGTGGGAACAACTGTGGACTGACTATCGATTGACTGCGCCAATGGGGATTTACATCGCCACCGAGTACTGCCGCGGCGGCATCAACGAGCCGTTAACCTGGGTCTGGCTGCCCATGCTCCAACGCACGCTCACCGCCTGCGATGATCTGGATTGTCGCGCCCTTTGGGAAGTGGGAGCGTAAAGAATTTGGGTCTTTGGGTTTCGTGGAATCCGGCGTGATGCGTGAGGCGTGAGGCGTGAAGTCTCTTTGGTCACGTATCACGCCTCACGTATCATTGACCGTCACCTTCCTGAATTTCTAAAGAGACGATATGAGCGCAAGCTCAACACCATGAATGAAAATCCGCAGATTTCGCAGATGACGCAGATTTTTCTCTGCGCCTTTGCGCCTTTGCGTTAAATTATTTTCGAAGGATTTTAGGCCAAACGCTCCCCCGTCAGACGTTACGCCACGCGCCGACGAGGTTCCAGGGGTCGGGCAGCACGGCCGTTTCCCCATCCACCACCGTGCGGCCCCCGCGCTTCCCGCCGCCTTGCAGCATCTCCAATACGGCAATCGCCAGCAGCTCCTCTTCGGTCGGATCGGGTTGGGGCTGCCAGTTGGCCATGTGGTTTTGCAGGTAATTGGTCGGTGTACGGCCGTTTTGGAAATGATCTTCGCCTAAAATTGCCAGCAAATAGGGAATATTGGTCGTCACGCCCAGAACGGCCGTGTCCCCCAGCGCCCGCTGCATCTTGCGGATCGCCTCCGCCCGGTCGTGGCCGTAAGTAATCACCTTCGCCAGCATCGGATCATAAAAGGGCGTCACGTGCGACCCCGTTTCAATGCCGTCATCCACCCGCACGCCGGGGCCAGACGGCCGTTGGTAAAACCCAATCTGCCCAATGGACGGCAAAAAGTTACGCGCCGGGTCTTCGGCATACACGCGACACTCCAGAGCATGGCCGCGCTGGGAAACGGCCGTTTGCCCCCACGGCAGCGCCTCCCCGGCGGCAATACGAATCTGCCAGACCGCCAGGTCCAACCCCGTTACCAGCTCCGTTACCGGGTGTTCCACCTGCAACCGGGTATTCATCTCCAAAAAATAAAACCCGCCCTGCCCGTCAACAATAAACTCCACCGTCCCGGCGCTCACGTAACCCGCCTGTTTTGCCAAAGAAACGGCCGCTTCGGCCATGCGCCGCCGCAAATCCACCCCCTGCGCCTCAAAAAACTGCACAATAGGGGCCGGGCTTTCCTCGATAATCTTCTGATGGCGGCGCTGGACCGAACATTCCCGCTCAAAAAGGTGCAGCAGGTTCCCGTGCAAATCCCCCAACACCTGGATTTCCACGTGATGGACCTCGGTAAAGTACTTTTCCAGCAAAATATGGTCGCTGCCAAACGCCGATTGGGATTCGCTGCGCGCCGCCTGAACCGCGTCGGCCAACTCGCCCGCCGACCCGACCACGCGCATGCCTTTGCCGCCCCCGCCGGCGCTGGCTTTGATCAAGACCGGATAGCCAATCGCCTCGGCCGCCGCCGCCAACTGCGCCGGGGACATGCCCGCGCCGTCCACGCCGGGCACAACCGGCACGCCGGCCGCCTGCGCCAGATCGCGCGAAGCCGCTTTGCTGCCCATCATGCGCATCGCCTCCGGCCCCGGCCCGATAAACGTGAGGCCGCGTTCGGCGCAGGCGGCGGCAAAGTCGGCGTTTTCACTCAGGAAGCCATAACCAGGATGGATCGCTTCCGCGCCACACGATTGGGCAATGTCGAGAACGGCCGTTTGCCTCAAATAAGTCTCCGCCGCCGTCACTCCCGGCAAATGATAGCTCTCATCTGCGGCCCGCACCCAGGCCGCATCCCGGTCCGCGTCCGAATAAACGGCCACCGAACCCACGCCCAATTCCCGGCAGGCCAAAAAAATTCGCCGGGCAATTTCACCACGATTTGCGACTAAGACTTTATTAAACATTGGTGCGTTCCTTCCTAAAAATGCGTGGTGCGTGAAGCGTGATGCGTGAAATTACGCATCACGCATCACGCTTCACACTACCTTCCCGCCCGAAAATCCGTCAGCCACTTCACCGCAAAGTCCACCGCGTCGGGCTGCGAAAACAGGCGGCACTTCGCCAGGCCCACCTGGCCCAGTTTGACCGTCTGCATGCGTTCAAACTCCTGCCCAATGGCCGGAAACACTTCATCATTGATGTCAACGTCGGTGAACGGCTTCCAGACGCGACGGCCGTTTTCCATAATCGGCGCGCCATTGCTCGTCATCGGCGGGTTGGCCACCCGGTATTCCGCCAGATGGAACGAGGTGTTGTTGCCGTAACCCACCCCCAGCAGCAAAACGTAGCCGTCTAAATCATAAACACGCGCCAGCGGCGACGATTCACCCAGACCGTTCTTCAGTTTATGCCCGGCCGTCACCACCTCCGCCTGCCGCCCCCAGGCGGCAAACGAAACCTGCGGATGGTTGCTGCGCCGCACGTCGGGCCAGGTGCGGAACAATTCCGGCACGCGCCCCATTCCCCGCGTCGGCGTCAGGCACGGATCATAAGCCGGCATGGTGTCACGAATGACCGCCTTCCAGTTGTCCGGCACCGGCGGATTGGCCCACTGCGCCGGGTCAGATAAATCACCGGAATGGGTGGGCATCACCAGCGTACCCTCCGGCGTCAAAACGTCCATCAAAGCCTGGATCACGGTCACCGGGCCGCCGTTCACCCAACCCAACGCACTCAAAGAGGAATGGACAAGCAGGGTCATGCCCCGCGCCACACCCAACGTGCGCAAATCCTCGGCCAAAATTTGCCGCGTCAGCGGATAAGATGCTCGTTGAATCGTTTCAAGTTCGCTCATCATTGGTTCCAATGGTTGGAGATTAGAGACTGGAGATTGGAGATTGACGGTCTCCAGTCTCTAGTCTCCAGTCTCCTCTCCTGCCTTTCCCTGCCATTGCGGCGCTCTTTTTTCTAAAAACGAACTCATGCCCTCGCGCCCTTCCTCGCTGGCGCGGCGCGCGGCGATGAGCCGGGCGGTGTATTCGCGCATGGCGGCCTGGGGTTGATGGGCCACTGTACGGATCAATTCTTTGGCGGCGGCCTGCGCCCCAGGCGCGGCCGGCAATAGGTTGGCAATTCGTTCGGCGACTACCTCGTCCAACGCTTCTTCCGCCGCCACGTATTGCACCAGGCCAATCGCTTTGGCGTGTTGGGCCGAAAAACGCTCGCCGGTCAGGAACAGTTCACGGCCGTTTCCCACGCCAATTTTCGCCAGCACAAAAGGCGAGATAACCGCCGGCACAATGCCCAGGCGGGTCTCGCTAAAAGCAAACTTCGCCCGTTCCACCACCACCACGATGTCGCAGCAGCTGACCAACCCTACCCCGCCGCCGATAGCCGCGCCATTCACCCGCCCGATCACCGGCAGCGGGCAGGTATCAACGGCCGTCATCAAGTCGAAAATCGCTTCCCCGTCGGCCATATTTTCGGCAAAGGTATAGTCGGCGGCGGCGCGCATAAAGGCCAGGTCGGCTCCGGCGCAGAAGGAACGGCCGTTGCCTGTCAGCACCACCACCCGCACGTCTGGCTGGGCAGAAGAAAGGGAATGGAAAACGGCCGTTA
>JAKQCM010000079.1 GCA_029559155.1 Chloroflexota bacterium | reverse complement strand
ATCGCCCTGCAGCCGCACAAACTTGCCGATGCGGTTCAAAATGCGGGCATGAAGCTCGTCTGTTTCCTGACTGAGCGAAAGCGCCAATTCCAGCCAGCGCCGTCCCTCGCTCAGGTAGCCGCGAATGTACCAGAACTGCTGCAAATTCTCGACCAGTTCCAGGGCAAATCGCGCCCGCGCGGGCACGGCCGTTTCCCCATCCACAGCCCACGTCAGAGCGGCGCGCATGTTGTGATGCTCCCTGTCCAGAATCTCCAGCCAAATAACTGTGTCTGTGCTGGCAATGAGATGCGGTTGAGCGGTTTGCGCCAGACTGCCATAATATTCCGCGTGCGCCTGCCGCGCCGCGACCAGCAAATCCTTCGCCTGCAATTGTTCCTGAGCATACTCGCGCAAAGTCTCCAGCATGGCATAACGCGGTGCGCCATCCGCCGCCGCGTTTTGGCGCAGCAAGCTCTTTTCAACCAGCGATTGCAAATGGGAGACCAGCGCAGACGTGTCGACCAAAGGCCAATCGGCGATGGCCAGGCGCGTTAAAACGGCTTGCACGGCCGTGGCGTCGCACCCATCCACAAAGACTCCCAACACGTCGAACAACACTCGCGCAGATGGGGTCAGCAGGTAATAGCTCCAGGTGATCGCGCCACTCAGCGACTGCTGGCGCGGCGTCAGGTCGCGCGGGCCGCCGGTCAGGGCTACCAGCCGCGTGCGCAGTTGGGCAAAAACCTGCGCCGGCGTCAGCCATTTCACCTGCGCGGCGGCCATTTCGATGGCCAGCGGCAGGCCATCCAACCAGGCGCAAATCCGCGCCACATCGGCTATGTTGTCAGCCGTCAGACGGAAATCGGGCCGCACGGCGCGGGCGCGTTCCTGAAAAAGGCGGATAGACGGGTAACGAGAGAGGTAGGAAACGGCCGTCGCCGTCGGCAAATGGTTTACGTCTGGCAATGGCAGCGGCGGCACGGGAAATTCATGCTCGCCATAGAGATGCAGCACTTCACGACTGGTCACCAGCGCCTTCACCCCTGGGGCGGCGGCCAACAACTCTGTCACAATGGCCGACGCGCCGACGACCTGCTCGAAATTGTCCAGGACCAGCAGCAAGCGTCGGGAGCGCAAGAATTCTTTCAGCGCTCGCCGCAGCGGAGCCTGCCCATCGCCTGAGCGCAGCGGTTCCACTACGCCCAAGGCCTGGGCCACGGCCGTTGTCACCAAATCCGGGTCGGTGATGGGCGCCAGCGGCACAAAATACGCTCCCTGCGGAAAAGCAGCCTGCCCGGCCAATTGGGCCGCGGCGGCCAGACTGAGGCGAGTTTTGCCTGTTCCCGGCGGGCCTGTCAGTGTGAGCAGGCGCACACCTGGGTCTTGCAGCAGTTCGGTAACGGCCGTTACTTCCTGCTTCCGCCCCACAAAACTGGTCAGCGGCGCGGGCAGCTCGCCAACCACCGGTTCAGGTCCGGCCGCCGGGCTGGTTGGCATGGGTGAATACACATCCGGCGGTGGCGGCATCTGGCTGAAACCGCGCGCGTACAACACAAAGTTTGCCCGTTCAGCCGCAGCCACGCCCAACACATCAGCCAGCAGACCGGCCAGTTGCGCCGACGGCCGTAAATCCCCCGCCTCCAGACGACGCACCGCGCTGGCAGAACAGTGCGCTCGTCGGGCCAATTCTTCACGGCTCAGACCCAGCGCTTTACGGCGATGTTTTAACCAATTGGGAAAGGATTCGGGCATGACCATAAGTAGTGGTGGATTATAACAGAGGCGTCCCAGAAAAGTGTGTCAAAAATAGTGTCACTTTGTGTCACTGACAAACCCCTTGCGCCAGATTTACACTGACCCCAACGTTAAACAAATCCATTCAACTTGTAAAGGAGACATATCAATGAAAAAGTCTGGTTTATTCTTAGGATTACTCGTAGGGCTGCTCGTTCTCCTGGCTGCGTGTGGGGGCAAAGCCGCAACCATGGCCGATATTCCCGCTTACCCCGATGCGGTAGCCTTAGAGCCGGGCGTCGATCCCGTCGCCGACACCCTGGTCAACAACATGGTGCAAGACGCTCAAGTTCGCAGCAGCGTGGGCGCAGGCGGCCAGATCGAGCAAAAAGCGTACCGTCTGCCCGCCGGAACCACCTGGGAACAAGTGCAAAGTTTTTATAACGACAAACTGGGCGGCGACGGCTGGGAGAATGGCCTAGGCGGCATCGCCGGCAATCTGGCTGGCGACATCATGAACTCGGTCAACGAAGGCAACGAACTGTTCCAGACCGGCATCTGGTCTAAAGACAAACAAACCCTCACCCTCATCCGCGTGGCCGATTCGGTCACAGGCGAGGATTCTTTCTTCCTCATCTTATCCCTGGCAACCAATTAAAGCAGCAGACCCTAAGGGTTATTAAAAACCCTTAGGGTCTTGAGGAGCTAACTATGATTCGTGATTTTGTCCATCCTGGCCTGCGTGTGTTGGTGAAGTGGGGAATGGGAACGGCCGTTCTCCTCTTCATTTCTCTGTTCATCTTCTCCCATAACCAACCGGTCTACGCCGGTTCCCTCACTGTCAACACCCTCACCGACAAACCCATCAACGACCCGACCATCGACGACGGCCTCTGCTCCCTGCGCGAAGCCGTGGAAGCCGCCAACAACAACGCCCCCGTCAGCACCAACAACGGCGCTGACTGTCCCGCCGGCAGCGGCGCGGATACCATCACGTTCAGCGTCACCGGCTCCATCAAATTTGTCGAGTCGATGTACATCAACTCCGAGATCAACATCAACGGCCCCATTATTTTGGATGGCAACAAGGCTACCAATTTGTTTATTGTGTCGAGCAACGGCCGTTTCAACCTCCTCAACCTCACCCTGCAAAACGGCAAAAGCGGTTTCGCCGGGGCCATCCAGGGTAACGGCGATGGCAAAATCAACGCCGTCGGCGTCTCTTTCATCGGCAACGAATCCACCATCAACGGCGGCGCGATCCAGACCAACGCCGCCCTCAACTTGCTGGGCTGCAACTTCTCCGGCAACAAAGCCGCCCAAAGAGGCGGGGCCATCGATTTCAACGGCGGAGCCAACGAAGCGTTGAACATCGGCGGCAGCAACTTTGCCGGCAACATTGCCGACCAAAAAGGCGGGGCCATTGCCCTGGTCACCACCTCGCCCATGCACATCAGCGACACCGTTTTCTCCGGCAACATCGCCACCGGCTCGCAAAACGGACATGGCGGCGGGGCTATCTTCATCGAAAACAGCTACGAAGACAACGCCATCACCATCGAACGCAGCCCTTTTAACGGCAACCTGACCCCCGGCGGGCAGGGCGGGGCCATCTACCTCAGCGGCAGCATTCCTGTCACCATCACCAATTCCTCGTTCAACGCCAATATCTCCGGCAGCTTTCGCAGCGGCAAGGGCGGCGCAATTTACGCCGACTCCAGCAACCTATCGTTGGTGAAAACGGCTTTCAACGCCAATATTTCCTCGCGGGACGCCAGCAATGTCGGCGGCAATGGCGGGGCTATCTTCAACCTGAGCGGCACGGTTAAAGCCATCAACAGCTCCTTTTTCGCCAACGTAGCCGACAATGGGCAAGGCGGCGCGCTGTACAACAACGACAACAACGCCGACGCCATTTACGAGCTGCGCAACGTCACCATTTCCGGCAATTCAGCCAGTTCCGGCGGCGCAGTCTACAATTTCAACGCCGACAACAACCTGATCAACCGCGTTGCCTTATGGAATACCATCATCGAATTGGGCGCGACGGGCAGCGGCGGCACCTGCGCCGCCGACGCGCCGCAAAATAACGGCCACAACCTGCAATATCCAAGCACGGCTTGCGGCGGCGGCATCACCAGCGCCGACCCACTGCTGCAAGCGCCATCGTTTAACGGCGGGGCGATTGCTTCGCTGCTGACCCAGGCGTTAGGCAGTGGCAGCCCGGCCATCGACGCCGGCGATAACGCCGTTTGCACCACTGCGCCGGTAGACAGCGAGGACCAGCGCGGCGACCCACGCCCCAAAGGCGCTGCCTGCGACATTGGCGCCTACGAAGCGGACCCCGCTGTTGCGGGCTACGGCTCCACGCCGGTTCAACCTGGACCAATCAACATCGGCAATACCAGCGTCGGCGTGCCGATCACCAACACATTTACCATTTTTGAGACGGGCAATACGACCCTGAGCGTCAGTAACCCCATTCTGGGCGGCGCGAATGCCAACGAATTTGCGGTATTGACGGCTTTTCCGCTGGCTATTTCCAGCGGCAGCCGGACAGTGGTGCTGCAATGCAAGGCCACGGCCGTTGGCAGCCACACCGCCACCCTCACCCTCAACACCAACGACCCGGACCTGCCCAGCGTCAGCTACACCCTGCTGTGCAGCGTGCAGGCTGCGCCGGTTCCCGGCTTCGGCTCTTCGCCAACCGCGCCCGGCCCGCTGGATTTTGGCACGGTAGAAGTGGGCAAATCCGGCTCCCTGAACCTGACATTCATGGAAACGGGCAACGCCACTCTGATCATGGGACCAATAGACATCGCCGGTCCCAACGCCGCCGAGTTTTCCTTCAACGCCTTCGATACGACCATCAACGATGGCGAACCGCCGGTGGTGCTGCCCATCACCTGCACCCCGACGGACGAAGGGCTGCGCACGGCCGTTATCACCCTGCAAACCAACGACCCGCTGAAATCCAGCGTCACTTACAACCTGGTGTGCCAGGGCACGCCGCCGCCGTCGCCGCAGTTGTACCCGCCCGGCATCAGTTATGTCAATCTACAGCCGGGCATCAGCAACATGGATGGCGCTTACGATGTGGCCACCAGCCCAGACGGCCGTCACGTCTACGTCACCACCTATACCTCCAACCGCATCGCCGTGTTCAGCCGCAACCCGGCCACCGGCGAACTGACACAGGTCGTCGCCGTGGGCAATGTGGCTCTCAGCCAGCCGCGCGGCATCGCCGTCAGCCCAGATGGCAAACAGGTATACGTCGCCGGCTCCGCTTCCGACAATTTCCTGGTCTACAACCGCGACGCCGACACCGGCATGTTAACCATCGACCAGATTTGGACCAACGGCGAAGGCGGCTTCGTCACCGGTCTGGATGGGCCGGAGGGTGTGGCGGTCAGCCTGGACGGCCGTTACATCTACCTCGCCGCCACCAACGGCGACTCAGTCGTCATCTTCTACCGCGACAACGACAGCTTTGTCGGCTACGAAGACACCGTGACCGACGCCGCCAACCTGGATGGGGCGCAAAATCTGGCCGTCAGTCCGGATGGGACCAACCTTTACGTCACCAGCTTCACCAATACCACCAACGGCCGTGTCGCCGCCTATCAACGCAACGCCCAAACCGGCGCGCTTACCTTCAAGCAGCTCCGCTTCGAAGGGCAGCTCATCGGCACATGCAGCCCGTTTTGCTTCTTTATTGATGGCCTGGCCGGCGCATTCGACATCCTGGTTAGCCCGGACGGCCGTAATGTTTACACCGCCAACCTCCACGACAACACCATCGCCCGCCTGACCCGCAACGGCGACGGCACACTTAACTGGGGCGGCGTCCTACGCGACGGCGTCAACGGCGCAGACGGCCTCGGCAGCGCCCGCGGCCTGGCCATCAGCCCGGACGGCCTGTTTATCTACGCCGCCGGTTACACCGATCAGGCGCTGGCCGTGTTGAACCGTAACCCTGACACCGGCGTCATCAGCCCGCGACAGGTCATCTTCCGCAACCCGGGCACCGGACGACCCGCGCTCAACGGCGCGCACAGCGTCGCCGTCAGCCCGGATGGCTCCAGTGTCTACACCACCGCCTTCCTCGACGACGCCGTGGTGCTGCTGCCCACGGCCAACCCCGTCGCTACCCTTACCAGCTTGCAGCCGGCCTCGGCGCAAGTAGGTGCGCCCGGATTCACGCTGGTTGTGCAAGGCCAGGAGTTTGTGCCCGGCTCCGTCGTGCGCGTCAATGGCGCAGATCGCCCCACCACTTTTGTAACCGCCAACGAGGTAAAAGCCGATCTGCCCGCCTCCGATATGGCCGCGCCCGGCACGCTGACCATCACCGTATTCAACCCCACCCCAGGCGGCGGCGTCTCCAACAACAGCCTTCCCTTCGTGGTGCGGCCGGTTAACCAGAACCCAACGCCCACCATCCTTTATCTCAATCCGCAAGGGGCGGCGGCCGGCGGCCCGGCCTTCACGCTGACGCTCATTGGCTCTAACTTTGTCTCTGGGGCAACTGTGCAGTGGAACGGGGCCAACCGTTCTACCACTTTCATCAGCGCCAACGAGGTAAGGGCCAACATTCCGGCAAGTGATTTGCTGCTGCCGGGCACGGCCGTTATCGCTGTCATCAACCCTGGTCCCGGCGGCGGCGCGTCTAATCTGGTTTCCTTCGCCGTAGCTGCGCCAGGGCAAAATCCCACCCCCAGCATCACCGGTCTGGAACCTTCGTCTGCTCCGGCTCGCGGCGCGGCCAGCCTGCCCGTCATCGTCACCATCTATGGCGAAAACTTTGTCCAGGGAGCGCAGGCGCGCTGGCAAGGCGCCAACCGCCCGACCACCTTCATCAGCGAAACGGAGCTGCAAATGACGCTGACAGCCTATGACCTGGCCTTCCCTGGCTTTGGCGCCATTACCGTGTTGAACCCCGCCCCCGGCGGCGGCGAATCCAACCCGGTGACCTTTACCATGGTCGCCTACACGGTGTACATCCCGCTCATTCAGCAATAACGGCCAGCCTGAAAGACCTGACGGGTTTTTTCAACCCGTCAGGTCTGACGGCGAGGTTATTCGCAACGGCCGTTTCCCCCAACGGCCGTCCCCCCTCAGCCCAACCTCAATTTTGCCAACCCTCTTGACAAACTAATTGTTTTAGTTTATAAACTAAGTACATTAGCTTACAGGAGAAAATCAGCATGAAAATAACCCAACACGGCAAATACCTCTGGCAGTTGACCCGCTTGCAAGCTTTTAACTGCTATCTGGTAGATGAAGGCAGCGAACTGACCCTGGTGGACACCAACATGAGCGGCAGCGCCCCCGACATCCTGAAGGCGGCGCAAAGTCTGGGCAAACCCATCTCCCGCATCGTGCTCACCCACGCGCACGGCGATCATGCCGGGTCGCTGGATGCGATCCACGCCCAGCTTCCCAGCGCGGCCGTCGCTTTCACCGCCCGCACGGCCGAATTTTTGCAAGGCAACATCAACCTGCTGCCCGGCGAACCCCAGGCCAAAATTCGCGGTGGTTTTGTCGCTTGCGCCACTCCGCCCACCCGCCTGCTAAAACCCGACGACAAAGTCGGTTCGCTGCGGGTGGTGGCCGCGCCCGGCCATACACCAGACCACATCGCTTTTTGGGATGAGCGGGACGGCAGCCTGATTGCCGGTGACGCCTTCCAAACGCAGGCCGGCATCGCCGTATCTGGCGTGCGCCGCTGGCTTTTCCCTTTCCCGGCCATGGCTACCTGGCACTTACCAACGGCCGTTAAAACGGCCGTTACCCTACGCGACCTGAATCCACGCCGTCTGGCTGTAGGACACGGCCGTGTGTTGGAAAACCCCGGTTCGCAAATGACCCAGGCCATCCACACCGCCGAGGCCCAGATTCATGGCTAAACGACGCTGGCTAACCCCCGACATTGTCATCGAAAAAGCGGCGGCGATGGCCGATGAGGCAAAAAAATTCGAGACTGTTACGTTAACGGCCGTCGCCGCTGCGCTCGACGTGCGTGTCCCTTCGCTCTACAACCACGTCGCCAATCTGGAAGATTTGCACCACGGCATGGCCGTCTACGGCACACACCAACTGCTGGCCGAACTACGCGCGGCCACCGCCGGCCAGACAGGCCGCACGGCGCTGCTGGCCATGGCTGCCGCTTACCGCCAATTTGTCCAGGCGCATCCCGGCCTTTACCCGCTCACCATCCGCGCGCCGGAACCCGACGACCCTGTTCTGACGGCGCTGGCGCAGGAAATGGTGCAGCTTTTGCAGTTGGTGCTGGCTTCTTTTGGCCTGCAAGGCGACGACGCCATCCACGCCATTCGCGGGCTGCGCGCCATCCTCCACGGTTTCAGCACCCTGGAAGCGGCCGAAGGTTACAAAATGCCGCTGGCCCTGGACGAGAGCTTCCAGCGGCTAATCAACACCTATCTGGACGGCCTCGCCCCCTGAAACAAGAACGCACTCATGTGACATAAAAACGAAAATCAAACAACTTACAGAATTGAGATTGGAGATTGGAGATTGGAGATTGGAGATTGGAGATTGAACCCGTCTCTAATCTCTAATCTCTAATCTCTAGTCTCTAGTCTCTAATCTCCTGTAAGGTATTTAATCCGCGTCCCTACAAGGTTGGTAACGATGCTCATTTTGAAATCAGGTAATCTGGCTTTACGCTTTTTTCTGGAATTGTGCGCCCTGGCGGCGCTGGCTTACTGGGGATTTCATCTCGATCAGGGGATCGTGTGGAAGGTGATCGCCGGGCTTGGCGCGCCGCTGGCAACGGCCGTTCTCTGGGGCGCGTTTGTCTCTCCTAAAGCCCCGCTGCTCCTGTCTGAACCGTGGCGATTTGGGCTGGAACTGGTCATTTTTGGGCTGGCCTCCGCGGGTCTGGCAGCCGCTGAACGGCCGTCGCTGGCCTGGCTGTTGCTGGGCGTTTTTATCGTCAATCGCCTGCTGCTCACCCTGTAGGGACTGTAGCTGCCTCAGCTGCCAGAAACAAAACTGTAGGATAAACGGCCGTTCAGACCGGCTGACCACGCAAGGCATGCCACAACAAGCGCTCCCCGCCGCGCACCGAAGCAACCAACGACCAGCGCACACTGCCAGACGCCTGCCAAAACAGATCCAACATAGCCCGTAAAAGTTCGTTGGTACTGAGCGAATTAGACAGATACCCGCTCCAATGCGACAGCGGCAAATCAAAAAAGGCCGCAAAAAAGCGCTGCGTCTGCGCGTCATCAAAACGCAGCAAGGCCGCCAGCCCAAACAGATAAATGTTGCGCCGTCGGATGCGATCCGTGGGCCACAAAGCGCCCCAGGCAGCCTGTGCCACGTCAGACGGCCCGCGGCCAGGCAGCGACAACGCCTGGCAAATCGCCTGCGCCACCTCCGGCGCATAACGCAGCGCCGCCCCCACCTGATACCCCGACGCCGGATGCACCAGACTGGCCGCGCCGCCATACCCCATCACCGGTTGATCCAGGTAAGGCAGCGGCAAATTCATGGGAAACAGGCAGTGTTCCACATGCTGCACGTCGGTCACCTCGATGCCGCGATAAGCCAGCCGCTGCTGCAAGCGCCGCTGCAACACCTCGTAGGAGATGGCCGGGTAGTAAGCCAGCGAGGTTTCTTCCACAAAATACAGGTCGTCGCCCAAATCCATGGCATATAAAAAGGTAGGCGGGGCCTGGCGTTCGGCGGGCGAAAGGTGATCGCTGCGGAAGTCCATCAGCACCATTTGCTGCGGGCGCACCGGCGGGCGCGAAAAACGCCCCACAAGGCCATACGCGGCCTGCATGGCAACATCGGCTTTGGGCGGGCGGCGAACAAAGACAGGGCGATGGCCGCTGGCGTCGATGACCAGACGCGCAGTAAGGACACGGCCGTCTCCCATCGTCACCTGAGACTGCCCAGCGGTATGACTGATTTCCCCGGCCAACCCGCGCAGCCACTGCACTCCGGCCCGGTCGCACCGCGCCAGAAAGTGGGCTTGCAGCTTGTGATTGTCGAACAGACCATAGGTGCGCTGGAGAGGAATTTCACGGCCGTTGGCGTACACCGTACAATCCTGCCACTGATACCCCAGCCAATCGGGCGACAGCCCCGGCGCTTCCAACTCGTCGCGCCAGATGCCATAGGTGTTCGGCCAGGGCGCGTCCGGGCCGTCCGGCGTCAGGCCGCCCACGGCCAGACCCAAATCGCCCAAAGCGGCGGCCAAAGCCAGCCCTGCCGGGCCGCCGCCAACGATTAAAACATCCCATGGTTTGGTGTATGTCATCATGTCTGCTTCCTGCTTAGATTGTTGCTGCGCACGGCCGTATCCGGCGCGCCCAAACATGATAAAGGATTCCCCTGCTCCCGCCAACCGCCGCGCTGGCTCTCCTATACATCATTCATCATTCCTTGTTTGCCAGCAGCAATTCTCAATTTGCATGCATGGGTTCTTCGCAATCAAGCGCTTTCCGCCGCCGGAAGGGGCGTTGCGGTCCTCTACAATGGTATTTCCGCCGCCGGAAGGAGCGTTGCGGTCCTCTACAATGGTATTTCCGCCGTCGGAAGGAGCGTTGCCGTCCTCTACAATGGTATTTCCGCCGCCGGAAGGAGCGTTGCGGTCCTCTACAATGGTATTTCCGCCGCCGGAAGGAGCGTTGC
>JAKQCM010000077.1 GCA_029559155.1 Chloroflexota bacterium | reverse complement strand
TGCCATCAATGATCTCAGCAATTCCCATTGTTTGTTGCTGGTGGATCAGCAAGGGAATGTCGTTGATTTGTTCTGTTTGAACTGTTACTTCACTCATGAAAGTGAAGTCTAACCGTATTTTGCTGTTAATGTACCATTTCTTCTCAACTCATGTTGGGTTGAATTTCGTTTTTGCCGAAAAATTTAAGCGAAAGGCAAGTATCTAGTGTTTTAATTTAGGAAAAGCGCCATTACTATCATCTTTGAGTTTGGTAAATTCAATTTACCATGGTTTTGTAAGAAATTTCTATGCCCAACTTCTACTTGGAAAAATCTAACTTTTCTTTACTAAAAAGTATAGACAATTTTTAAAATCGTCAAGACAATTTTTAAAATTGTCTATACTTTTTTACCAACTCATCAAGACAATTTGGCAACTCCCCTATACGACGCGCCAAACACTGCAAACGACCGTTCCCACCCAAACCTCATCAATTCTGGCGGGTAAACGACCGGTTAGCGGCTGGACCGCCGGTTACGCTAGCCGCAAAGCGGCTAAGCTTACCCGCCAGTCGGCGGCCCAGCCTGCATCAACCAAAACCTATTGCGACAACTTTTCGTACTTTGTCCGGTTCAGAGCCAGCTTAAACTCTGGTCCCGGCGTAAAAATTACCGACAGCCGTTCGATATTATGCGCCGATACCTCTTCAGGACTGTCAGCTCCATTCGCCTTAATTGTCAGACGGAACGTGCCGAAGTCGCCCAGGTCTACAATATGCCCGGCAGCCAATTCTTCCGGGATAAGCGATAATAAAATTTCCAACGCCGCAGCCAGGTCCGCCGCATTGAGCGTGGACATCTGCGACCCCCTGTTGGCTAAACCGCGTTGATTGGTTCGCCCGGTACTGTTCAGCACCGGATAATACTTGGGCGGCGCGGCAGGGTCGCGTGGATTCTTGCGAGCAACGATATTATATTTAACTGACATGCTTTTACCTCCGTATTGGGTGATGGCGGCATCCATGAGTAACCCGCCTTGCTCTGCAGAGGATTCCCTTATGGACACCTGAGACAAATTATCGGTTACTCACTCTGATTGACGAGGTTCCCGATGCGATTTTTCCCAACAATCTCACGACTATGCGATTGTTGGCTGGTACTCAAAATTTTAAAGAAGAACGACTGATTGTCAACCGGTCGGCGGCAAAATCATACTAAAGTCCTGCCCACCTATTAGGAACCCTACACGCAACGGCCGTACTCGCGTTATAATTACGGCCGTCAACGGTTAACGGAGCACAAACAACGCAGCGTAAACCATCTGTCTTTACATTCTGGGGAGCAAAACCATGACCAAACTCAGTTCTCGTCTCAACACCCGCAGCGATGAATACGCCGCCAACCGACAGGCAATGGATAACCTGGTGGTCCAGCTTAACCAACGCCTCGCCGCCGTGCGCGCCGGAGGCGGCGAGCGCGGCGCGGCCAAATTCCGCGAACTGGGCAAACTGTTGCCCCGCGAACGGTTGGAACTGCTGCTCGACCCCGGCACGCCTTTTCTGGAATTGTCTCCTCTGGCTGCTTATGGCATGTACAACGATGAATCGCCGGCCGCCTCCAACATCATCGGCATTGGCGTGGTCAGCGGGGTGGAATGCATGATTTATGCCAACGACGCCACTGTCAAAGGCGGGGCCGTCTACCCCATGACCCTGCAAAAAACCCTGCGCGCCCAAACCATTGCCGCCGAAAACCGCCTGCCGTCCATCGCCCTGGTAGAATCGGCCGGGGCCAATCTGCTGCACCAGGACGAGATTTTTATTCTCGGCGGGCGCAGTTTCGCCAACCAGGCGCGCATGTCGGCGCAGCGCATTCCGCAGCTTTCCCTGGTTTTTGGCAGCTCCACTGCGGGCGGCGCCTACGTGCCGGGCATGAGCGATTACGTGGTGATGGTGCGCAAGCAGGCAACCGTCTATCTCGGCGGGCCGCCATTGGTTAAGATGGCTACCGGCGAGGTGGTGGATGATGAAACACTGGGCGGGGCCGACATGCACGCGCAAATATCCGGCCTCAGCGACTATACCGCCGAAAATGACGCCGACGCTTTGCGCATCGGTCGTTTGATTATGCAGCAGTTGTCCCAGCCCAAACCAACGCCAAACCTGGCGCGCCGTCAGACGCCGGAACCGCCGGCATATGATCCCGACGAACTGTTAGGCATTATCCCCGCCGACGCCAAAATCCCTTACGACATCCGTGAAGTGATTGCCCGGCTCGTCGATGGGAGCCGCTTTCTGGAGTTTAAGCGGGATTACGGCGCCTCGCTGGTAGTGGGACATGCGGCCATTAACGGCTGGCCGGTGGGACTTATCGCCAACAACGGTATTTTATTCTCTGAAGAAGCCAACAAAGCGGCGCAGTTCATCCAATTGTGCAATCAACAACGCACGCCCATCATTTACATTCAAAACATCACCGGCTTTATGGTGGGCACAAAGTATGAACGGGAAGGCATCATCAAACACGGCAGCAAGATGATCAACGCCGTGGCCACATCCACCGTGCCGCAGTTTACGGTGATCGTGGGCGGGTCTTATGGGGCGGGCAATTATGCCATGTGCGGCCGGGCCTATGACCCGCGCTTTTTGTGGACGTGGCCGAACAGCCGCATTGCCGTGATGGGCGGCGAGCAGGCGGCGGGCGTGTTGGCCATCGTTCAAGAAGAGCGGGCGCGTAAGAAAGGCGTGGAGCCGGACGCCAACGCCATCCAGATGATGCAGATGATGACGCGGCAGAAGTTTGAGCAGGAATCGTCGCCCTATTATGCGACGGCGCGGCTGTGGGATGACGGCATCGATTCCTTCTCAACGCCTCACGGCGGTGGCGGTCCTGGTTCTGGTCCAGTCGTTGTCGCTAAACATCTGCTCGACTTCTTACCTG
>JAKQCM010000068.1 GCA_029559155.1 Chloroflexota bacterium | reverse complement strand
CAGGTAATGAACTGGTCATTCTGAGCGGAGTCTTCGGAGCGAAGAATCCCTATCACTCGGTCATTTCAAGCAAATGGGATGCTTCGGAGGATGCTTCGGCGGCCTCAGCACAGGCTCTCAGCATGACATGTCTCTCGATTACCGGATTAATTTTTTAATCTGCAAAAAACCCTTAGGGTCTGTATGCTTTTAGCCTGGTAAGATTGGTCCAATCTGGGAGATTGGACCAATCTACAAACTCAAATAGGGTCTGCGTCCCATACAAACAACGCAAACGCACCACAGGAGAGGTACTATGCTGGAGAACAGCTTGCTCTTTCAAGAAATACACGAACAACCAACCGTTTTAGCCAATTTGCTGCAAGCGGAGCGCGAAACAATCAGGCGTCTGGCGGCAGCGATTCAGGCGCGAGACATTCACCATGTGCTGATTGCCGCGCGCGGCACCAGCGACAACGCGGGT
Organism: Chloroflexota bacterium; assembly: GCA_029559155.1. Taxonomy (GTDB): domain Bacteria; phylum Chloroflexota; class Anaerolineae; order Promineifilales; family Promineifilaceae; genus Leptovillus. The sequence continues at coordinate 12,301 of JAKQCM010000068.1, read as the reverse complement.
CGTTATGCGCAGTATCTGCTGGGCGCAGTCAACGGCCTGCAAGTCGCTCTGGCTACGCCCAGTTTGTTTACCATTTACCAACGGCCGCCGCGCCTGGCAAACACATTGGTAATTGGCATCAGCCAGAGCGGCAAAAGCCCGGATATTGTGGCCGTGCTGGCAGAAGCGAAACGACAAGGGGCGTTAACGGCCGTCATCACCAACATCCCCGATTCCGATTTGGGGCAGACGGCCGAATTTGTCATCGATCTGCACGCCGGGCAGGAAAAATCGGTCGCCGCAACCAAAACCTACACGGCCGAACTGGCGGCCATTGCCCTGCTCAGCGCCACCATGGCCGACGCTGCCCCCATGCACACCGCCTTGCAGCAGCTCCCCACCCAAATCGCCAAAACCCTGACGATGGGACCGGAAATCGGCCGGTTGGTAGAACGCTACCGTTATATGCGCGCCTGCGTGGTGATTGGGCGCGGCTTCAACTACGCCACCGCTTTTGAACTGGCTTTAAAAATGAAGGAACTTACGTACACGATGGTGGAGCCTTACAGCAGCGCCGATTTTATGCACGGACCGCTGGCGCTGGTCGAAGAAGCCTTTCCGGCGATTGTCATTGCGCCTTCCGGCCAGATGCTGCCGGAAATTCAGGCATTTATGGGCACGTTGCAGGAGCGTGGGGCGGAAATCATTGCCATCAGCGACGATGCGGCTACGCTGGCGCTGGCGCGCACGCCGCTCAAACTGCCGGTCGCTTCCCCGGAATGGATCTCCCCGATCATCAATATCATTCCCGGCCAGCTTTTTGCCATGCACCTGGCCCACACCCGCGACTTTAATGTGGACCAGCCGCGCGCCATTCGCAAAGTGACAGAAACCCGTTAGGAATATGAATTAAACAACTTGTGGAACTGAGATTAGAGATTGGAGATTGGAGATTGGAGATTGGAGACTGGTTCAATCTCTAATCTCCAATCTCTTGTAGGTTATTTTATCCGCGTTTCCTAGTCCCGGGGGGACCTCAGGCGATGGGCAGCAGTTGGGCGAGCAGAGCGGCAAGCTGCTGCAGGTTGGGCGGTTTGGGCATCCAGAAGACCTGATCGTGTTTTCCCAGGTCGCGCCGCTCTTCTTCGGTGACGTAGCCGCTGATGATGATGACCGGCACGGCCGTTTCCCGCTTGCGGAGCGCGTAATACAATTCCTTCCCGCCCATAACAGGCATGATCATGTCGGTAATAACCAGATCGACCCCTTCCGGGGAGGCGTCGTAAATGGCGAGAGCTTCATGGCCGTGAACGGCCGTTATCACCTCATAATGCAACGACACCAACGAATCGGCCAGGGCCGAACGCACCAAATCCTGATCTTCTACCACCAGGATGGTTTGCCCGCGCCCCTGGGGTATAGCGGCCGCCTCGCTGGCCTCATCAACCGAATCCCCACCGGTTACTATCGGCAAATAGATAGAAAACTGCGTGCCTGCGCCCGGCGTTGATGTCACCGTCAGATCGCCATTATGCTGTTTGATGATGCCATAAACCTGAGCCAGACCCAGGCCGTTGCCCTTCGGCGCTTTGGTCGTGAAAAATGGCTCAAAGATGTGGGGCAAAATATCGGCCGGTATGCCCGCACCGGTATCCATAACATCCAACCGCACCCATTCACCGGGAGCCAGATCCAACGGCGCAGCCGGATGCTCTTTCGCGATATGGACCGGGGTTAATTCCAGGCGCAGCGCGCCGCCGTGGGGCATGGCATCACGGGAATTCACCGCCAGATTTAGCAGCGCCTGTTGGATGCGCGTGGCGTCTGCTTCTATCACCGGGAAGAAATCGCCGGCAACCAGGGAGACGTCGATAGTTTCCGGCAATGTCCGGGCGAGCAAGTGGATGGTCTCCTGCAACAATGTTTGGAAATCGATAGGCTGAAGATTGATAAGGCTGCGACGGCTGAAGTCGAGGATTTGCTGAATCAGGTCGCTGGCTTTATGGGTCTGATCGCCAATAATTTGTACCCGAGCAAGTAAGTCCAGAGGCAGCGCGGGATGCAGTTGCAGCAGCTCCGCATACAGCGAGATGACGGCCAAAATGTTGTTGAAATCATGGGCCATACCGGCAGCCAACTGGCCCACAGCCGCCAATCTTTCTTGTTGTTGGCTGCGCGTTTGCCACTCCCTTTCCAGGGTTACATCACGAATAAGCAGCAGCCAGCCTTCCAAGGTGGCGGAGGCAGTAAAAGGTTGGGCGACAATTTCAAATGTCAGATCGTCCTTCTGCACTTCGTGGAATTGACCTGAGGTCGGCGGAATGTAAAAAGCCGATAGCGGGTGCGCGCCTAGATGGGAAATCGTGTCTGATGATTGGGTGTCGGCGAGGACGGAAAGATAGGCTTCAGCTGTGGGGTTTTTAAGTAAAACGACTCCGTTTGGGTCTACCAAAAGCAAGCCTTCGGGCACACTATCCATGATTTTTTGCATCAGGTGGGCCTGGGTCTGAATTTGCTTGAGCAAGGTTTCCCGTTCAACTTCGGCAGTTTTTCGGCCGGTGATGTTGCGCACGATGGTCAAAACATACGCTTCACTGCTCTTAGTCATTCGAGCTTCAAAATCCTGAGGCCCGCGTTGGACTTGAAGACGATATTCAAAGTGTTGTATCTGGCCGGTTTCAAAGCATCGGGCCACGTTGTCGAGGATGAGGGCGACAATTTCTGGGGGCATAGCGTCCTGGATATTGCTGCCAACTACTTGTTCTGGATCTAGAATCAGATCGCCTGCATCACTAATTCGGTAATCGACAATTTCCCCCTGCTGATTAAGCATAAACATCATGTCTGGCAGGGCTTCCAGGATGGCCTGATTTTTGGCTTCGATTTCGCGGATGTGGGCCTGAGCCTGGCGTTCTTCGGTGATATCGCGGGCATAGACGGCAATGCGCACGGCCTGCCCGGTATCGTCTAGAACCGGGTGGATAATGTTATGGAAGACACGGCCGTTGCGCTCATCCACAAACCGCACTGATTCTCCAGTTGCCAACACCTGAGCCATATAGGCGCCGCGAGCCTCGCCCACAGGGCCGCCCATAAATTCGTAAATATTTTTGCCAATCAGAGCATCACGCGAGCAACCGAAATTTTGGGCCAATTTTTCATTGCCTTCAATGATGATGCCATCTGCGTCGAGCAAGACAACTACGTCTGAGGTGGCATTTACCAGACCACGCAAACTGGCCTCTGCTTCGCGCAAGGTAGCCGCCGCTTTTTTCAGCTCGGTAATATCGTGGCAGGTAAAGAGGATGGTCCCATCTTTGATGGCAACACGTTTCGCACTGATGAGAAAATCATGGGGGTGGCCATGTTTATCGCTGATGGTGCGGTCTAAATGATGAACCTCACCTGAAGCCAAAAATTCCGGCGTGTTTAAGGGGGGGTCAAACAATTGGTTGATGTGGCCAAGCGCCCACACTTCATCGTCGGTATAACCAAGGGAATGCATCACGTTGGGGCAAATGAAGGTAAAACGGCCGTCGTCATCGGTAATAAAAATGGGGTCCGATATATTTTCGATGGTAATCCGGTACAGTTCTTCAGATTCACGCAGCGCCGCCTCGGCTTTTTTGGTGGCTGTCACGTCATGGGCAATGATTTGCACGCCAATGACCTGCCCCAGCGGGTTCATGATACGATTATAGGAAGAGTCAAACCAGTTCTCCCCGGTCGGCATCTGCACAAAATCCATAAAAGTCAGGGTGTTTTCAGATACAGCGGCGGCGCTGATTCGGTCTTGAAAGGTTTGGCCAGCGACTTCACCATGCAGTTCAATGAGGGATTTACCGACGAAGTCTTGGGGACGGCCGTTCATCATCTCAGCCGCCAAATGGTTGAAGGAAATAACCCTGCCATCCAGCGTGTAATAACCGATTCCCACAGGCGCATTTTCAAAAAGCAGACGGTGCAGCGCCTCGCTCTCTTGCAGCTTTTTCTCCCACTGCTTGCGCTCGCTGATGTCTCGGAATGCGCCGAAGACATACTCCCGGCCGGCCAGTTCAATATTACGGCCACGGATTTCCACCGTTTTGCGATGGCCGGCAGCAGATACAAGATCGATTTCCATCGGCGGCGGTTCTTGGATTGTGGTGGGCGGGCGATAACGAAAAGATTCATGGGCTTTGGGTTGTTGATCCGGCGGATAGAGCGATTCGTGGTGGCGGCCAATAATCTGGTCACGCGGCAGTTGCAGCAGCATTTCGGCGGCGGGGTTGGCATCTACCAACATGCCGGTGGCAACTTCGGCCAGCAAGAAAGCGTCTGGGGACAACTCAAACAATGCCCGGAACCGGTTTTCGATTTCGCGCCGTTCTTCTTCGGCCAGTTTGCGCTGCGTAACGTCACGGAGCGCAGAGAGATGCAGCCCTGGCATAAAGTTGGCGACAGATTGGAATTCGCTTTCGATAAGTTTGCCGTCTTTGCTGCGCAGCGTATAGTTTCCTTTGCTAAAACCGGCGGCTTTAAAAGAGTTCCAGGCTTGTTGAAACAAATCGCGATCTGGGTTGGCAGAGATGTCCCACACGCCCATTGTAAGCAGTTCGGCGCGTGTATAGCCCAACATCTCACAAGCAGCCGGGTTGGCGTCCAGGTAATAACCCTGGTCGTCGGCAATAAAAATGGCTTCGAGGGAGTTATCGAACAGGCCTCGGTAGCGTTGTTCGCTGGTCTGAAGTTGGGCGGTGCGCTGGGTAACGGCCGTGTGCAGCCGCCGGTTAAAAACAGCCAGCCCCACAGCAGCCAGAGCAACCAACAAAGCAATCCCCCCCGCCACAGCTATCAGCAGATACAACCAACCATGATCAAAAATCGGGGTCGAGTCGTACAAAAACCCATCAAGGGTGTACCCCGGATCAGCCATGCCCAACGCAACGTAGATATCGGCGATATGCTGCCAGCGGTCAGGATTCATATGCCCGATCTCTATGACATCAGGCAAAATATACTCGCGCATCATGGCCGCCTCATACGTCAATTGGTCACGGCCGTGCGACGTATCGTAATTCGCCAGGATAATGTCGATGGTTTCTTCCGGGTGGTCCAACGCATACTGCCAACCCTTCAGGCTGGCAGCGCGGAACCGGGCCACGCGGTCAGGATGCTCCTCCAGTTCAGCTTCAGTCGTGTACAACAAATCGCCATAAAAATCAACGCCGTAGGCAGCAGGGGCGATCAGCCGCGTGGGGATACCGGCGTTTTCCAAAACAAACGGCTCATTCGTGGCGTAAACGGCCTGGGCGTCAATTGTTTCGTCAAAAAGATACTCAGAATAAGCACTGGTTCTGTCTACCAGGTCGAGACTGGTGAGGGAAACGCCTTCGTGTAAGAGCATGGCCTGTAATTCGGCCGTGCGCGTACTGGTAGACATCCCAACCCGACGGCCGGCTAAGTCTTTTGGCTCATAAATATCTGAATCTTGCCGCACCATAAAAACCTGGGGAGAATGCTGAAAAATGGTCGCCAGCGCCACCAGTGGATCGCCATCCAGGCGGTGAAGCAAGACCTCGGTATTGGTAACGCCGTATTGGGCGCGGCCAGACAGCACTTCTTCGTAGGTGTTAAACGGTCCGCCAGGCAAAATGGTCACATCCAGACCAGCGTCACGATAATACCCCTGCTCCAAGGCGGCGTAATAACCGGCCGTCTGGAATTGGTGGTACCACCTCAATTGCAGGGTTACTGGCTCCAGTTCAGGGCTGGACGATACTGCTTGAGGGCTGCGACAAGCAGTCAAAAACAGAAAAATGAGCAGAGCCGCGGTTTTTATTCTTAAATGAGGTGATCTATGTTGGCGAAATGAACCACAAGCCATTGGTCCGCTCCATATTCCTTAGGAAAGGGGACAAAATAACCTGCGAAACTGAAATTCATGGTTAGAGACTGGAGACTAGAGATTGGCGACTGGTTCAATCTCCAATCTCCAATCTCCCGCAAGTTATTCAATCCGGGTTCCTTCGTTGCAAACGTAACAAATTATTGAAAAGTGGCAACTATACAGACCCTAAGGGTTTCGCACTCGATTCAATTTTCCCTGAAAGTGAAAAACCCTCAGGGTCTTACCAGGCAACCCTGGATAGTTACGAAAAGTGTACCATAATCGACACGGATTCTGGTACGCAGCAAAATGGCGAAATGGGAAATCAGTACCTCCTCACCAGACGGCAAATTATTTTTGGCGCCTTTAGGGTTTCATGGGGTTTGGTCTGATTCGTGATGCGTGATGCGCGAAACCTCTCTGGTCACTCATCACGCTTCACCCATCCGGGGCCGTAAACCCTCTGAGTGCCTGAAGAACCATTATTGGGGAACAAAGCATTAGTGAAACTCAAAGCGGGTAATGCGCCAACACCCGTAAAAATTCTTTTCCAGCGTCCACACTTCTTCCTCATCCGGGTTGCCCGCCTCGTTAGCATATTCGCCATGATAATCGCCCGTTGTATAGCTTCCGTAGCTGCCGCTTGTAAACCGGGCATAATTCTCATTTATTGTGCCTGAGATATCTTGATGCCGCGCGTTTTTGAACGTGGTGCTTTCTAACAATGCGCTGTACCGCGCCAAAGGATCAAACCACTCCTTAATGGAGCCGTCTTTTTTTTCCGTTTGTCGCAGGTAGGCATCGGGGGCAAAGATATCGTTGATGATGTCCAGATTGCCTGTGTTGACGGCCTGGCTTTCGGCTTTGATGATCTGGATGATTGTGGCGTAATCATCTTCGCCACGGTAAGCGCATAAACGACCCGACGTGGCATAGCCATACACCCCTGCGGCGAGGACAAGAATAAGGAATACGGCCGTTCCCCACACCCCATTCCTTCTCGTCGCAACCCGCCATATCGGTCCGTTGTCATAAATGCTGTCCCAATCCACCGCCGGTCGCAGTTCCTTTGACCTCTGAACCAGTTTTTCCAGGCGGTTCTGCCGCTTAAAATACCGGACCAGATTGTGTACTCTCGCGTGCAGTGTGTCGCCGCCAATATCTTCATAATCCACGCCGAGATCAGTACAAATCTCCTGCAATTCCGCCAGGTTATAATACTCTCTCATCAGATCGCGCAGTTTGGAGGGGTTTATCCTTCCGGTTTGTTTATCTTCCATGGCAGGCATCTTCCTATAAAAAAGTCCTGTTTGGCAGTCGCTCCGGTTAAAACCCTGAGGGTTTTAACGAATCAACGCTCATTTTCCAGAGGTACGGTCAACCCTCAGGGTGTCATCCATCAGTCAGTCGGGGAGCATCCAACGTTCCCTTCTACGGCAAATACATGACATTGCGAAAACAGATGTCGGCCGGAGCGCCGCCAAACACAAATTCTATCATGACGTAGAGGCTGCTGGAATCGGCCGTGGCAAAATCCGCCAGCTGGAAAGCATACCCCTGCCAATCGGTAGGTGGGGTGATGGTAAATTTGGTTTCCGCGCCGGTGTCCGGATCGGTGTTGTCCTTAATGCCCACCTGAACGGTTTGATTGCCAACCATGCTTTTTAGCTCCACATACAAACGAGAAAATTCGCTAAGATTTTTGCCCGGCCGGCTGCCAGAAGGCTGCGGCGACCCATTGGTGATAAAAACCGCGCCCCAATCTTGCCCACCCGGATAGTTCAGGCACATATAGCCGCCCATGTCGGTTGCCCAATCAGACAGTCGGCCAGGGCCGGTATCCACGCCCATGTCATAACCGGCGGCCAGGGTATTTCCGGCATAGACCAGATGCGGCTGCGGGGCTGGCGTAGGCGCAGGCGTAAAGGTGGGCGCAGGGGTTACGGTTGGCAAGGGCGATTGGACAAATACAATGTCATCCAGGTACACCAGAACGCCATCCGGCGTTTTTTCGTCGTTGGCCGCCCAGCCAAAACCATCGATCACATGGCTGAGATCGGCGTTTTGCAAATCGATGTGAAACTCTTGCCAGTCGGCGGACAGGGTGACAAACCCATTTGCATCGGCTTCACGCGGATAGATGGGTTGGGGAATGGAGCTGGGGTAGGTTCCGGTGTAGACGCCGCCCGCAAAAAATTGCACCTGGCTACCAGCCTGCGGGCTGCGCGCCCGAAAACGTAGTTGGGCGAAGGCGGTCAGGTCGTAACCTTCAGCGTAGTAGCCCCAATTGTTTTCCGGCTCCTGCCAGTAGATACCGGCCCACCCCTGGTCGTTTTCCAGAGCGGGATCATATTGAATAGACACGGCCGTTTCCTCCCAAACATCCGTCAGCCGGGCGCAATCGCTGTAGGTGATGGCCTGATAATCGCCCATGTAACCGCTGGGCGCAAAATGATTTTCGGCCGCCGCATAATTGACAAAAATGGGAAATAGTTCTTCCTGGCCGGAAACGACCATCGCTCCGTGCGTCGCCGTGGGCATGGGCACGGCCGCCGCGACCGGCTCGGTGTTGTAGGCCAGCGGCGGATACACGCTTTGCAAATCAAATTTATTCACCCGCTCGGAATCGTATACCCCCCAATAGGAACCGACGCCGCCTTCCGTTTTCCAAAGCTCGTTGAAGGCGGAAAAGGCAAAAAACGGAATGTTTTCGTTTTGCGCCAGGGTCAGAAATTCGCGCCAGAAGCGTTGTTCGTTGGCGATGCTGGGAACGGCCGTGCCGTTTGTCGGGCCGGCAGATGGCCAACCGGTTTCGCCGATAACCACCAGCTTGCCCGGAGCCAGGCCTTGAGCCAGCCGGTACATATTCAACGTGTGCTGGGCGGCGTTCTCGATGGCCACGCCATCCCAATAGGCGTAAATATGCACCAAAACATAATCAACCGCTTCAATAAGCGCCGGATGGCCGAACAAATAGCCGATTGTTTCTGCCGAGGTGACCGGCACGTCTACGGCCGTCTGCACGCGCTTATGTCGGCGATCAACTCTGCCTCGGTCAGGTCGCCGCGCAGCAGCACCTCGTTTCCCACAATGACCGACTCGATGCCATCGTCTTGCTGCGCCAATTGGATCAGAGCGTCGATTTCCGCTTCGTTTTTCGCCCGGTCCGGCCCCAAATCGGCTCCGGCCACAACCCGTAGACCTAATTCTTGCGCGATGGCCGGAATTTGTCCCTGAACGCCTACGCTGGAGTAAGTGCGCACCGCATTGCCCATATGGCGGATGAGCAACAGGTCGTCGCGCAACTCGTCTGGGGAGGGCAGTGGCCCCCAATGCGGATTTTGGCAATCGCGAAAAGGGCTGTAGGCAATGCCTTGAAGCTGGTCCGGTATGGGCTGCCACTCGATTTGCAGATCAGATATTTGCCAGCTGATGTTGGGCGATGTTTTGATTTGGAGGCGGGAAACGGCCGTTTCCCCCACCCTAAACGCGAATGTCGGCGCTGGGGATAGAAAACGCGACGTACACTCCGCCAGCGGCAGGGATGTGCAGTCGGCCTGCCACAACAGCTGGTCGTCCACAAAAATCGACAAGACGCCGCCGGGTTCTGTGGCCTGAACGGCCGTCGTACAATCCTCGCCGCTGTCCGCGCACACTACACGCAGCAAGGCAATCTGGTATGGCTCACCCGGCGGGGCTTGCACCAAAATCTCGGCGCTGCCGCCCGTGGCTGCCGGCACACAACTGTCCGCCTCCGCGCCTAAGATAACGCTGCCCACGGACAAACGCTGGGCGCACGGCGCGCCGGTGTCTGCGCGGGCATAACTGCCAGAAAAGAGCCATTGGGAGATGGCTTTCGGCGGCGCAGGCGTCAGGGTTGGCGTAACGGAAGGCATGGGAGAAGGGGCCAAACCAGGAATTTGTGTCGGCGTGCGGCTCGGCTCAGGCGCGGGGTTGTCGGGCGGTTTGTCAGGCGAAAATGTCTGGGGTTTTGCGCAGCCAGTCAGAGCAAACATGAAGATGAGGCCAATTAAAAAACAGAAATAACAGGGTTTTCTGGACATTTAAACCTCCTGCGCAATCTCAGGTTGGCGCTGCTGTCCTGGTGTCGAATCATTACCGCCTCCGGATGAGGCGGTGTTCATTTCCTGTCGTACGGCCGTTCTTTGTGGGGTGGTTCCCTGACAGAAAGATAGCAGAAAACAGCCCGCCATGCGAGAAAGCGCGCGCCGCCACAAGTTGCGTCTCTCCTTCAGCCATGTGATAATTTTCGCCATACAACCGCTTCAGGGAGAGCGCCATCCACACAACCCAAACGGCCGTCGCCAAACCAACGGCTGACGGTTCGGCAAAACAAGGCACAAGAGAACAACTTATGAACCAGATCACCTTTAAAAACGGCACAATTTATCCCGAATCGATCGTGTCCCATGAGGGCGCGACTTACTTCCTGGTCAGATTGACCGGTGGTGGGAAGCAGTTGGTGGTGAGGGGCGACACGGCCGTTTTCCACGGAACCCCCTCCGACGACGGCCTCATCGCCCCCCTAACCCCGGCCAACGCCACCGCCCTGCGCCAGCGGCTCCCGTGGCTCAACCCCACGCCGCTGGGCGCGCAAACCTCCTATGGGTTCGGCGACCGGATTGGGTTGGCCACACCGGGGCATGTCGCCGCCATGCGCGCCACCGGCGCGGTCGGGCGCATTGCCCCCATCTTTGCCCAACAATCGGTGCGCGAAAACACGCGCATCGGCCGCAACCCGCAGTTGGTGATGGATGCGGCCACCTGGGGCTTGCTGCAAACCGGCTGGCGCGAACCCTGGGGCGCAGACGCCGACCACGTGAAGCAAGTCAGCGATTTGCCGCCGTTTGTGGCCGCGGGATATACCTTTTATACGATTGATCCCAGCGATCATGTAGACAACGAGGCGCAAACCGACACGGTAGAAACGCTGCGCCGCAAGGCGGCCCAACTGCCCTGGCAAGACCTGAACACAGAGTACGACGCCGTTTACCAGACATATTGCCAGACGCCGTTTGCTCTCGATGGCCTGACGCTGACCTTTGCAGAAGAAACGCTGCTGCGGGCGCTGGTGAAATATGGGCGGGCTGTGGCCCACACGGCCGTTATCACCCAGGCGCTCACTACCCAAATCGGCGGCCAGCCCTTCGATCTGGAAATGTCGGTAGACGAAACCGACACGCCCACATCGGCCCACGAGCATTTTTTCATCGCCAACGAACTGCTGCGGCGGCGCATTCCGGTGGTTAGTTTAGCGCCTCGTTTCGTCGGCAAATTCCAAAAAGGGGTCGATTACATGGGCGATCCGGCGGAGTTTGCGGCTGAATTGGCCAAACACGCGGCCATCATGCGCCATTTTGGCCAATACAAGCTGTCGGTGCACACCGGGTCAGACAAATTTTCCATTTATGATGAGATCAACCGGCAGGCAAACGGCCGTGTTCATGTTAAAACAGCTGGCACCAGCTACCTGGAAGCGCTGCGCGCGCTGGCCCAAGACCACCCCGCCCTCTTCCGCCAGATTCTGACCCTGGCCCACGAACGATTCAGCGTGGATCGCAAAACCTATTTCCTCGACTGCCAGCCGGAAAATGTTCCTCACAGCCCTCAGCTGACCGACGCGCAGCTGCCCGGCCTGCTGGATGATTTTGATGCCCGCCAACTGCTGCACGTCACCTTTGGCTCGGCGCTGGACCGCTACGGAGCCAGCATGTTACCGGCGCTGGACGAGGCGGAAGCGCAGTACAGCGCCATGCTGGTGCGCCATTTTAGCCGCCATTTACAACCATTTTTATAACGCGAAAGACCCGAACGAACGCGGATTAAATAACCTACAGGAGATTGGAGATTGAATTAGTAGCCGCGGTTTCTTACCGCGTCTTCCTGAGGCGGGGTAAGGATACCCCGGCTACAAAAAGAGGTTCTCCGACAAACTGCTAGGGGATGAAGCAACCAGTTCTCCCGCGTCGGAACCACTTCTCCCGGTGAAGCAACCAGTTCTCCCGCATCGGAACCATTTCTCCCGGTGAAGCAACCATTTCTCCCGGTGAAGCAACCATTTCTCCCGCATCGGAACCATTTCTCCCGGTGAAGCAACCACTTCTCCCGGTGAAGCAACCATTTCTCCCGCATCGGAACCATTTCTCCCGGTGAAGCAACCATTTCTCCCGGTGAAGCAACCATTTCTCCCGGTGAAGCAACCATTTCTCCAGAGGATAACTCATTTGGGTGCTTGCAGATTGGTCCAATCTCCAGTCTCCAATCTCCAATCTCCAATCTCCAATCACGAATTTCAGTCGCGCAAGTTTTTTTGTCCCGGTTCCAAAGGGGGCGGGGCGAGAAGTTGGGAATAGGCGTTATCGGGTAACGGCCGTCCATCGGCCGTCCACGCCGGGAACCGTTCGCCAGACAAACCATCATACAATCCAATTT
>JAKQCM010000065.1 GCA_029559155.1 Chloroflexota bacterium | reverse complement strand
GTTCCTAAGCGCCCGGCCGTTTCACTTGGGTAATCATCGGATGTGGGGCATAATCCGCGTCATCATGAGCAACGACACTGAACACTATACCATCGACCGCCAGCGGTACCGGCTGATCCTCATCTTTTTTGCCCGGGTTATTGCCCACTTTATCTGGTGGGATGTGGTATTTTCCCGGCTGCCCTTTGTCGGTGAGCAAGCGCGCCGGACGCGGCCGCAGCGCTATCGGCTGTTGGCGCGCCGCTTCCGTGGGCTGGCGGTGATGATGGGTGGGGTGATGATTAAATTGGGGCAGTTTTTGAGCGTTCGCGTGGACGTGCTGCCGCCGGAAATTACCGATGAACTGAAAGGGCTGCAGGATGAAGTGCCGCCGGAACAGCCTGAACGCATTTTTTCGGTGCTGCGAGCAGATTTGGGCGATCTGGAGCAGCGTTTTGCCGAGGTGGAGCAAAAACCGTTGGCAGCGGCCTCGTTGGGACAGGCGCACCGGGCCTGGCTGCTGCCAGATGGCCAGAGGGACACGGCCGTTTCCCCCACCCACATTCCCCATGGCGCACCGGTCATCGTCAAAATCCGCCGTCCCAATATCGAAAATACCGTGGCCACAGACCTCGCCGCCCTGCGGATTGTCGCTCGCTGGTTTATGCGCTATCGCCCCATTCGCAAGCGGGCCAATGTGCCGGCCCTTATGGAAGAATTTTCCGCCACCTTGTGGGAAGAATTAGATTACCTGTCGGAGGCGGACAACGCCGCGCGGTTTGCCGATATGTATGCCAACAGCAAAAATGTGTACATTCCCAAAGTGTATCGGCAGCATTCGACGGCGCGGGTGATTGTGTTGGAGGATGTAACGGCCGTTAAAATCACCGACATCGATGGCATACGAGAAGCAGGCGTTTCTCCCGCCGACGTGGCCAGCGTTTTGCTGGAAGCCTATTTCCAGCAAATTTTTAAAGAGGGCTTCTTCCACGCCGATCCACACCCGGGTAATTTGTTTGTCCGGCCGTATTCCGACGATGAATGGCGGCCAACAGAGGCAAAAGAGAAACGGCCGTTTCGCCTGACGTTTGTCGATTTTGGCATGGTGGGCAATGTGCCGGAACTGATGGGCGAAAATTTGCGCCGGGTCCTGGTCAGCGTTACCCGCCGCGACGCCTACGAACTGACGACCGCCGCCAAAGCGCTGGGCTTCTTCCTGCCTAACGCCGATCTGGACCGGATCACCGAAGCGCTGCGGCTGCTGCTAGACAGACTTTGGGGGCGAAAACTGCTCGAACTGGCGCAGCCCGACCCGCGCGAAATCGCCGAAATCAGCCGCGAATTCCGCGATGTGCTGTTCGATTTTCCGTTTCAGGTGCCGAAAGATTTTATCTATTTGGGACGGGCAGTGGGCATGGTTTCTGGTCTGGTTTCGCAGCTTAATCCGGAGATAAACCCCTGGTATTACTTCGAGAAGTTTGGCGAGCAGGTGATACGGGAGCAGAGTGCGCGTGAATTCACCTGGCAAGGGATGTTGGAGGTGTTACGGCCGTATCTGGAAACGCCAGATCAGGTGCGCCGCGTCTTGTCGATGGTGGAAAACGGCCGTCTCCGTGTCCACAGCGTGCGCGACAACGAATCCAACCGCCGCCTGGAAAAACGCCTGGGCCAGCTGAGTTGGAGCCTCCTCGGCTCCGCCGGCATGGTGTCGGCAACCCTGCTCTACCTCAGCCGCAAAAACAACGATAAGAAATAGTTTGTTGAAGGGTGCTTCGTGATGCGTGCTTCGCGAAGGACGCTGAACCACGCATCACCCACCATCTGCGCGAGCCGTCTCAGGAATGGTTCAGCCGGGCGCGGATTTTCTCGCGCCAGTCCGGTTGTGCCAGCCCCAATTTCACACGTAGTTCTTCGATGGATGGCTCGGTCAGCTTGCTGCCATCGGCGAAAACCAGGGTTGGCACACTGGCAAAACCGTTGTTGATGCCGATCAGCGTCTCTCTGGCGGCTAAATCTTCCGTGATGTTGATGATCGTTACCGGGATGTTCTCCTCGGCTAAAAATTGTTCTACGCGGCGGGCATGGCCGCAATAATTGGACGTGTACAGGGTGATTGTGTCGGTGTTATTGCTCATGATAGGTCTTTGTCTTCTGGGGTTGTAGGTTCGGCGGCGGGGCGGTTTGCCAGTTCACGCTGCACGGCGATTTCTTTTTGCTGACGGCCGTAATCCGCTTCGCTTACAAACTGGCCGCCTTGTATGTCAGCGTTTTCCAGCTCATAGCTGCTGTTTAGAGTGACCACAGCCGGCATGGGGCGGAAACATTTGCTGTCGACAATTGTTTTGTGCCAGACAAATCCGCCGTCATTGTTTTCCAGATCGTACTGTTTGTCGGCGCGCAGCCGCACAATCGTGCCGCAGTTGTTGCAGCGCACGTAAAAGTAAACGCCTTGTTTGTCCACGTAACCTTCGTTTTTCTCGCTGCCAAATAATCGTTTAAAGAATCCCATTTGGGCCTCCAAGGTGTGTTTGGGGAATCCGGACGGATTCAAGTTGTCCCGAATTATAACAGAGTTTAAACTGGGGGAATGGCAGAAAATGAAGCAGGTGAACGATTTTGGACGGCCGTTGCCGACGCTGTCGACCCCGGCGCGTACAAACCGCAGCGGATAACAGACGTCGAAGTCGCCCGCCTGGAGTCGCAGGACGAGCCATATTACGTTCTCAAGCAGCCACAAACCAAAACTTACCTGCGCCTGTCGGAACCGGATTATGCGTTGTGGTGGCAGATGAACGGCCGTAAATCCGTTAAAGACCTCCTGTTTTACAACCTCATTCGCTACAAATCGCTGCCCATCGCTCATCTGAACCGCCTTGTCGCCGATTTGCGCGCCGGTTACTTTTTGCAAGATCCCCCCATCAACGTCTACGACCAGATCAACGCCGAGCTGGCCGCCCGCGCGCCGGAAAATCGCGGCCGCCGGCTGCTGCGCGGCTTTTTGCACACCGAACTGGCCCGCGATGGGCTGGATGGCTTGTTTACCACTTTGTATCGCTGGTTGGGCTGGCTGTTTTCCTGGCCGGCCCAATTTTTTTTATTGGTCATCATTTTATTGGGCGGGGTTTTGTACGGCCGTCTCTTTTTCAGCGGCAGTTTCCCCCTGCTCAACGGCGGGCTGAGCGTGGCCACCCTGTTGGCGGCCAACGTCATCGTCATCTTCATCCACGAGCTGGCCCACGGTCTCACCGTCAAGCGGGTTGGCCGCGAGCTGAATCGCGCCGGATTCCTCATTTATTGGGGAATGCCCGCCTTTTTTGTCGATACCCGCGACACCTGGCTGGCGTCGCGGGCGGCGCGCATCGCCGTTTCCTGGGCCGGTCCTCATTCCGGTCTGCTGATTGGCGGCCTGATCGGCCTGGGTTTGACGTGGGCGTTAACGGCCGTGCCCGCCGCCGCCGCTCAACTCTGGGCCGCATTCCTCTTCCAAATGGGCTTCATCGCCTACCTGACCGTTTTTTTTAACCTGAATCCGCTGCTGGAGTTGGATGGCTATTTCATTTTGATGGATTGGCTGGATATGCCCGGTCTGCGCCAGCGCGCGTTCACGTTCTGGCGCGAACAGGTTTGGCCGCGCCGCCGTGAATTAACAAACCCACGCGCTTTTGGGCGTTCGTTGAGCCGCAATGAGCGCATTTTTGTCTTTTTTGGCGCGTTGGCCTTTGGTTACGCCATATACGCGGTGTGGTTTGCCCTGTATTTCTGGCAGTCGCGGCTGGTTCCTCTGGCTCAGCGGTTGTGGAGCGATTATGGTTGGTGGGGGCAGGCGCTGCTGTTGGGATTGGTCACGGCCGTTATTCTCCCTGTTCTCGCTGCTCTGCTGCGCTACGGTTGGAGCCGCCTGCACGCCGGACTGGAATGGCTCTCGCGCCGTGATCTGCTCTCGCGCGGTGATGTGCTGGCCGTGTTGTTGGGCCTGCCACTGTTGTTTGGCCTGCCGCTCGTCATTTTTGGCCTCACGCTGCTGCCACACGCCGAATTTGCCGTGGGCATTGTTCTCTGGTTGATCCACCTGGCGGCGCTGGCGGCGTTGGTGGGCATTGGCCGCCAGCTGGCCGGTTCTCGTTTTCAGTGGGGCGTGTGGTCGTTAACGGCCGTATTCGCCGCCGTCACGCTGGCCTGGATCAGCCCCGATCCACCGGCGTCCCAAATTTGGCGGCAGGCTGCCCTCATCCTGGCGGGCGGCGGTGTGCTGGCTACGGGCATCAACTCCTGGTTCACCATCCAGCCAGACGATTTGGCGGTATGGGAGCGAGTGGCCATGGGCGTGTTTTTTGTGTTGGGATTGATTTATTTGGTCGGGCTGCTGTGGCTGGTGGGTGACGGCCGTTACTTCCCCACCTTGCTTATCCTGATAGGCGTTTTTCCGGGGCTGGTGTTTCTTACCCCGCTGCTCTTCAATTTTTGGCATTCCCGCTTTGGCACGCCCTGGCTGCTGCTTGTTTTGGCTTTTTTGGTCATCCCCTGGCTGCCATATTTTCCGGCGCTGCACCTGCCGGAAGCGATATTGTGGCTGTATGCCGCACTGTTGTACCTGCTGTTGGGCGCGCTGGCTCAATTTAACCGCGCCGACGTGATCGCCGCCGACGTGGCCGCTTTCAGCGAGCGCGAACGATTGGTGAGCGCGTTTAATCATTTTATGCAGGCCTTGTTTGCCAGTTACGAGGCCGTGTTTGGCAGCCGTCGCCTGCGCCGTATCTACACCGAAATTCTCACGCTTGGCCCCATCACCCCCGACGAGGATATTTTGGTTATTGCCCGCCGCTGCCAGCAGGCGCTGCTGTTGAGCGTGGACCGCCTGGATGATCTGGCGGGTACACTTTTTACCCGCCAGGCGGGGCAGGCTGCTTACGACAGCTTGCCCTGGCCGGAAGCGGAAACATTGGGGCGGCAAGTGTTGGCGGAGATGGATTGGGGCAGCGGTCTGGCAACCGGTTTTATTCTGGCGCGGGACAGGCGGCGCGATTTGATTCGGCAGGCGGATATTTTTGCCGGGTTTGATGAGACAGGGTTGGATGCGTTGATGGCGGTGATACGGCCGTGGCACGGCCGTGCGGGTCAGCATATCGCCCAGGCCGGCAGCGACGCCCTGGCTTTTTTTCTCATCGAGTCCGGGCGGGTGGGCGTTTATCAGGAGGGGCTGGAAACGGCCGTGTTGGAAACGGGCGGTTATTTTGGCGCGCTCGCCTTGCTCGATGAAGGCGTGTATGAGGCGACTTATCGCGCCCTGACACCGGTCAGAGCGCTGGTGATCGACCGCCGGAGCTTTGATCCGCTGCTGCGGGCCGACACAACGCTCTCGTCGCAGGTTAGTTCCGGGGCGCAGTCGCGCCAATTGCTCAAGCAGATGCCCCTGTTCAACAGCCTCAGCCCGCAGCAGTTGGCGTTGATCGATGCGCGGCTGCAGCAGCGCGGGGTTAAGGCCGGCGAAGTGATTGTGCGTCAGGGGGAGGCGCGGTCAAATCTGTTTATTGTGGCTTCTGGCAAGTTGGCGGTGGCGCAGTCGGTGGGTGATGGGGAGCAGGTAATGGGGTATTTGGGGCCGGGCGAGCATTTTGGCGAGTATGCCTTGTTTGCCGATGTGCCCTATTCAGCTACGCTGCGAGCTGTGCAGGACGCGGAATTATACTTGCTCGACGAGGCGACATTTGACCGCCTGGTGGCCGAGTACAAAGGCATGTCACATTATGTCGAGCAGATTGGCAGCGGCCGTTTGCTGGTTTCGCAGCGCCGGATGGGCGTAACGGCCGTTCTGTCCTGATCCGTCTCCAAAAACCCACACGCCATACCCGCACGCTTCACGTATCACGCCCCAAAGAGCCTAATCCACAACGCGAAAATGAGCTTCCAGATTCACCAAATCCACCTCGGTGAGGGCGACGGTGAGCTGGCTGTCTAACGGCCGTTCCCCCTTCACGTACACCCGCGTTTCCAAATCCAGTTCGGGAATCAACACCACATCCTTGCGCCCGCGTTTTTCGACAATAATGCCTTTGCCCTGCCAATCCGGGTGCTGGCGCAGGTAAACCATCGTCCAATGCCGGTTGGACAGGCGTTCGGCGCGGCGCACATCGCCGGAAACCGCGTCAGCGGCGCCCACACGGGCCATGACCTCTTGGGCATCCAACATCTCTTCACCCAGAATGTAGGCGCGCAGTTGTTGGTGAACAACGAGGTCGAGGTAACGGCGCAGCGGGCTGGTGGCCTGGGCATACAGGCCCAGGCCCAGTCCGGCGTGCGCCCCGGGGGCGCTGCTTTGTTGGCTGGGTTTCATCAGGCGGCGGCGGGCAAAAAATTCCGCCGTCGTGCTGGCCGGCGGCAGCGGTTCGGCTGGCGCTTCCTGGGTGGTGTAGGGCAGAGGGATGTTGTGGCTAAAGGCGAACCGGGCGATGGCTTCGCCGGCCATCAACATAGCGTCGCGCACCAGGTCGCGGCTGCGCAAATTGGGCAACGGCCGTATGCTCACCGCGCCATCTTCAGCCACGCGCACCCGGACTTCCGGCAGTTCAATCTGCACCGCGCCGTTTTCGTGACGGCGCTGTTCTGAAAGCCGCGCGATTTCGTGTAATGACTTAAACGGCTCTTCGTGCAAACGGCCGTCAACCTCTTCATACGTCAACCGCGTGACGTGGATCCAACTGGGCACAATCTCCAAATCAGTCACTTCGCCAGTTGCGCCCAGGTCCAGACCAAAGGAGAGCGCGGGCGAAAGTTCTACCAGACCCAGACCAAGCCATTGGGTGGCGGTGGGCGGCAGCATGGTGATGGTTCCTTCGGGCAGGTACAGGTTTGCGCCGCGGGCGCGCGCTTCCAGGTCTAGCAAGCTGTCTGGCGAGACCAGGGCGGCGACGTCGGCGATATGCACCCAGAGACGGCCGTTTTCCCAACTGAGAGCGTCGTCGGGGTCCTGATTGCCCTCGTCGTCGATGGCAAAGGCGGGCAGGTGGGTCAGGTCGCGGCGTTCTTCGTCTGGCAGATCGGGCACGGGCAGGTGGGGTGAGGCAGCGGGCAGACCGGCGCGCGCCGGATAAGGGTTGTGGTGGTCGTTCCAATACCCGATTTGCAGGAGGAGGGTGTGGGCGGATTCTGGTGTTTCGGACAGATTGAGTGCGCGGAGGGCCTGGCTGCGCTGGGTTTGTCCGTTGGCCAGGGCGGCGATTTCTTGCAGGTAACGGCCGTCATCGGCCGCCATTTCCCCTTTTTCCAGTCGGGCCAGAAAATCTTGCCAGGATTGTTCTTCGGCGGCTTTGGCGGCGCGGGCGGCCAGTTCATGGGCTGCTTGTTCTGGCGTGCGGGCGGTAATTTCCTCGATTGTGCCGCTAAAATACAGCCCGTCGGCGACAAGCTGCCAGGCAGCCCAGGCAGTTTCCGGCGTGTAGGCGGCAAAGGCCAGTTCAGCCAGTTCTGGCAGGGTAGTTGTACTTCCCTGGAGCAGTTCCCAGGCGGTTTCTACGTCCCCCTCTGGCGTTGCCAGATGAGAAAAATGGGTGATGGGACCGGGGTGGAGCAGGTCGACATCTTTGGGCCGGACTTTAAGGGAACGGCCGTCGGCCAGGGTGATTTCGATTTTTTTGTCGTTGGTTTTGCTCAATTGGGCCGGTTGGTTTTTGTAGAGTACCAGGCTGTTGAGCGGCAGGGATTGTTCGGGCATAAGCGCCATCCTCATTACAGGGTGAGGATATTGTATGGGCAGATGGCGTGAACCGCCAATTGTGACCCTTTATTAACCGGGCAATGGTGAACAAAAACGGCGGAGATCGGAGGGCTTTACCCTCAGTAGACGGGTTGGTTTGGGATACGGCCGTGTCGGGCGGCCATATTTCGTAAAAACCTCCCGATACCTTGACTGACTCGGGAAACGCATGGTATCATGAGTCAGCCAAATCATTTTATGTATAATGGGTTATGTCATATCATTGCTATAATTGGTTTTGCTTTTCCTGTACAAAGTTCGTAGAGAAGGCGATTTCTGCGAGAACAAGCCTTGAAAGAGTTGCAAGTTAAAGGAGGTTAGATTATGACACGTCGGATTATTTACATTTTGCTGGCGGTTGTAGTGGTTTTGGTGGTTGTTTTGGGCATCCGCTGGTGGTTAAATCGCGGTGCGGACGGCGATATGGTGACGGAAGAAACAACAGGCGTTGTCGAAGACATGACCGCTGAATCTGTTACCGGTGAAACGGCCGTCACAGGCGACACTTCCACAGGTAATGCGTCCACTTCCACTGGCGACGCTTCGACAGGTGATGCGAGCCAAACGGCCGTCACAGAAGGCGATCCAGGTGAGATGGAGGTTGTTGTGGGCGAAGTCGTTGAAGGTGACCAGGCCGCTGCGGACGGTTCCGGGTCTACGGATGCGGCAGCTGCGGACAACTCAGGTCAGACGGCCGTAACCGATTCGACGCTCGGTGGTGTGCCGGAATCCGGTGATGCCAATGCTGGTGGCGGGGTGGTTGCCACAGGCCCAGCCGACACAGCCGCTGGCGCCGTCGGTACCGGCGGTGAGGCTGCTGTTCAGTTGCCAGCCGGTCTGGTTGTTCCTGGTCAGGCCGTGCAGCACATTGTAGAAAAGAATGAATGGCTGACGCAATTGGCTCGTTGCTATGGCACCACGGTTCAAGATATTCAGGCGGCCAATAACTACGCCTGCCCGGACCTGATTCAACCCGGTTGGGTGGTGAACATTACCAATCCCGGCAATGCCGGTCCCATCACCATCAATGAAATGCCCTGCTTCGCCTATTACACCGTGCAGCAAGGCGAGAATTTGTATCGCATTGCCGAACAACATGGTATCCATTTCCAATGGTTGGCGCGCATCAATGCCATTTACAATTACAATCTGATTTATACCGGGCAGGTATTGGTTATTCCCAACCCGGTTCCGCCGGAAATGACGACGGCTCCGTTGCAGCCATTTTATTATCCCTCTTGCGGCTATTATGGCTGTTGGCAGCCGGTCCCCACGCCGTATGGCTGGTAATGGGTTTCGGATTTCCAATCGACCCGTTTGTTAAATGAAACAGAAACGGCCGTCAGCATTGTTTATTGCTGACGGCCGTTTTTTATGATCTCAATCTAGTTCGCCCCTAACCGACGCAGCTTTGCCGCTGGTTATCGAGCTTTTTCTATGTTGGATCAGCCATCGGTCAGACATCCCTCGGAAGCGGACTGCACGTTTTTGATGTATTTGTAGAGCGTGCCGCGTGTTGCTTTGTAGGGCGGCATGGTCCAGGCGGCGCGGCGCTGGGCTAATTCGGCGTCGCTTAGCGCAACGTCAATTGCCCGCTTTTCAGCGTCGATGGTGATTTTGTCGCCGGTGCGGACCAGGGCGATGGGGCCGCCTTCCTGCGCTTCCGGGCAGATGTGGCCGACGATGAACCCATGACTGCCGCCGGAGAAACGGCCGTCAGTCAGCAGCGCCACGTCTTTGCCCAACCCCGCGCCCATAATCGCGCTGGTCGGCGTCAGCATTTCTGGCATGCCGGGGCCGCCCTTTGGCCCTTCATAGCGGATCACAATCACGTCGCCCTTCACAATCTCGCCCGCTTCCAGCCCGGCCAGCATCTCCTCTTCCGAATCGTAAACACGCGCCGTGCCGCTGAAAACCAGCCCTTCTTTGCCTGTAATCTTGGCGACGGAACCTTCCGGGGCCAGGTTGCCGCGCAAAATCTGGATGTGGCCCGTCTGTTTGATGGGGTCATCCAGCGGCTGGATGATTTCCTGCCCTGCGGCCAGGTTGGGCACGTCGGCCAGGTTTTCGGCTACGGTTTGGCCCGTCACCGTCAGGCAGTCGCCGTTGATATAGCCGTTTTCCAACAGATATTTCATGACGGCCGGCGTGCCGCCCACTTTGTGCAAATCTTCCATCACGAAACGGCCGCTTGGCTTCAAGTCCGCCAAAAACGGCACCCGGTCGCTGACGGCCTGGAAATCGTCGATGGTTAGCTCCACGCCGCCGGTTTTGGCCATGGCGATGAGGTGCAGCACGGCGTTGGTGGAGCCGCCCAAGGCCATCACCACGACCATCGCATTTTCAAACGCCTCGCGGGTCATGATGTCGCTGGGTTTGATGTCGCGCTCCAGCAGCAGGCGCATAGCCGCGCCGGCGCGCGTACACTCATCCATTTTCTCTGGCGATTCAGCCGGATAGGAGGCGCTGTAGGGCAAACTCATGCCCAACGCTTCGATGGCCGAGGCCATGGTATTGGCGGTGTACATGCCGCCACACGCGCCGGGGCCGGGGCAAGAATGGCGCACAATTGCCTGCCGCTCTTCCTCGGTGATTTTACCGGCAATATATTCGCCGTAGCTTTGGAACGCCGACACAATGTCCAGCTTGTCGTACTGCGCGGTGCAGCCGGCGCGAATCGTGCCGCCATACACCATGATAGCCGGCCGGTCCAGCCGCGACATGGCCATGATGCAGCCGGGCATGTTTTTATCGCAGCCGGGCAAGGCGATGAGACCGTCGTACCACTGCGCGGCCATGAGCGTTTCGATGGAGTCGGCGATGATTTCGCGCGACTGCAGGGAGAAGCTCATGCCGTCGGTGCCCATGCTGATGCCGTCGCTGACGCCGATGGTGTTGAAGCGCATCCCGACGAGGTCGGCCGCCTCGACGCCTTCTTTGACTTTGGCGGAAAGGTCGTTGAGGTGCATGTTGCAGGTGTTGCCTTCATACCACATGCTGGCAATGCCCACCTGGGCCTTATCCATGTCGGCTTCGGTCATGCCGGTGCCATAGAGCATGGCCTGGGAAGCGCCTTGCGCCTTCGGTTGGGTGATTCGGGAACTGTATTTGTTGAGTCGGGTCATTTTTTCTCCTGAAAGCGGGAACGCGGAGTCGCGCAGTGGAAGCGCCGAGTTACGCAGAGAAAAGCGGAGAAAAACCTCTGTGTATCTCTGTGGTTCTTTGCGGCTCTCTGTGTTCCAGTTTTTATCTTCCTCTTGAATTGATAAAGCGGCGAATGCCGCCGTCTTTGAGCATGGTGACGTTAAAGTTGAGCAGCAAGCCAAGTTGGCAGCCGGAGAATTTGAGGTATGAGAGGATTTGGGCTTCGTGAACGGCCGTTAATTGCTCTACCACTTTCAACTCTACAACGACCAGATTGTTCACGAGTAAATCAATTCGATAGCCGTGATTGAGATGAATTTGCTTGTAAACAATGGGCAACGGTTTTTGCTGTTCAACCTGCAACCCGGCTTCTGTCAGTTCGTAGGCCAAACAGGTTTCATAAGCAGATTCAAGCAATCCAGGCCCCAGATGTCGATGCACTTCGATGGCTGCGCCAATAATTTTAGATGTGATCTCATTCATCCTCATGCCTTTCTCTGTGAATCTCCGTGCTTCTCTGTGCCCCTCAGTGTTCCGCTTTTAAATAACGGCCGTTCCCTCCACCTCTATCAAAAACTCCGGCCGCGCCAGCGACTGCACGCCAATCCACGTCGTCGCCGGGGGGTGGTCGCCGGGGAAGAAGGCTTTCAGCCCTTCGCTCACCGGGGCGGTGCGATCCATCCAGTCGTGGACGATGTAGATGCGCAGAGCGACGATGTCGGCCAGCGTGCCGCCGGCGGTGGTAACGGCCGTTTCCACATTCCGCAAGCTCTGCCACACCTGCGCCCGAAAATCATTTTCGCCGATGATGTTCTGGTGCTCGTCCCAGGCCACCTGCCCAGAAAAATACACCGTGCGGCTGCCCTGCGCCACCACAATCTGCGAAAAGCCGAATTGCAGACTGTTAAAAAGAGAATCGGGGTTGAGGCTTGTTTTGCTCATAGTTGGAGATTATAGATTGGAGATTGGAGACTGGGAGTCTCTAATCTCCAGTCTCTACTCTCTCCTAAAATATTTTACGCCAGTAATGCGCTTTGTAAATTTCCGTAAAGCCGAGGCTGTTGTAGAGGGCATTCGCCGGGATCATGTCGCCGGTTTCTACGGTTACGTCGACTGCCCCCCAAGCTTTCAGGCGCAGCAGGCCTTCTTGCATCAGGGCTTTGCCCAGGCCGCGCTGCTGGTGATCGGGATGTGTGCAGACCGGCTCAAAAATGCCGCGCCGGTTCATCTCGTCCCAGGGGATACCCACGTAGGCGGCAAAATTGCCGTCAGGGGCCACGGCCACCAGGTCCAGTTCGCGCCGGAAGCTGGGTGCGTTGCGGGTGAACCACTGGTATTCAACGGCCGTATGGAAATCGCGCCGGAAAGCCGCATTGAGCAAATCGGCGATTTTCTGGCAGTCGTCGAGGTTTTCCGGATCGGTGGTGCGCAGGGTGTAGCCTGCGGCCAGCTCCGGTTGGGCCAGCGGCTGCTGCCCAAAACGCAGATGGCGAATCACGCCGCCGTAGCTCATTTTCTCGTAGCCGCGTTCGCTGAGTAGGCGCTGGCGCAGGGCGTCGTAGTCGTAGATGAAGAAGTGGAGCTGACGGCCGTTTCCATCCTCGGCCGCTTCACTAAGATTCGTTTCCGACCAGTCGATCATTGCCCCTTCCAGGTAGCGGAAGTCCGGGTCAACTTGCAGATGGGCCCAGCCCTGGCCGTCCGGGTTGACGATGCCGACAAGACGGCCGTCATCCGTTTCCCAAAGCTGGCAGTTCTGGTTCCAATCAGGATTGCCGCCTTCACGGCCGTCGTAAAAACGGCGGCCTTCCCAGCGGCGCATGTCCCAATTGAACCCCGGCGGGGCCGAGGCCACTGTTTCCAGCAGGAGTTGGTGCACGCGCCAGTAATCGTATTCATCATTCAGTGGGCGATGGTACACCTGTGGCAATTTATCTTGGGTGATCATGTGCATTTTCCTTTTGCGGCGATCAAACAGCAGGGTCCAATGGAGGTGGGGCGTTCAGCCGCATCGGGATTGTATCAGGCTGGCGCGGCTTGTAAATGGAGAAGTCGGCTTGTCAGGAAATTGCGACTGGGAGATTGGGCCCGAGGTGATGGGGCGCGGAAAATATCACCGATGATGTTGATCATGATGGGTGGCCCAGCGCGAAGCCCTGCAGAAGGATGGTTTTTAACCAGAAAGGCGTATGGCGCCCGGCCGTCTACCGCTTCCCTTTTCGCCGTCTACGCAGACTCAGCAGCGGCAGGACAAACCGGGTGCGGGAATTCAGATTGGGTCAGGTTTGTGACGGCCGTCCTTTGCCAGAAATTGGCCGATAGCCTTGCGCCGCGACCACAACAGCCAGGTGATCACGCCGCTCACCAGCGCGAGGGAGAGAACGCCGGCCTTTTGGACTACCGCATCGGCCGCTTCCGGCGTGTACCCCTGCTCCACCAACGTCCATTTCAAAATCACGCCGCCATCCACAATGGGCAGGGGAATGAGCGCCCCGGTCAAGATGAAGCCGTGGCTCAGGCAGGCCACGTCCGCCAGCTCGCGCGAGAGCGAATCTGGCGCGGACAGGGCACGCCACAGCAGGCTGCCCAGAAAACTGGCCGCGCTGTAAATCGGTCCGCCCAGGCTGCGCTGGCGATGGATGGCCGGGGCTACATCGTTGTTGTTGTACAGTGTGCGCGGCATGTCCAGCGAGAGCAGGACCTGGTCCATGGGCGCACCGGCGCGTTTGGCGCTTTCCGTGTGGGCCAGCGCATGGCCCACATCGGCCAGGAAGGGGAAGGGCAGGCCGAGGAGGGCCACCAGCAGGCGCTGGCCCAGGCTGCGTTCCGGCTTGCGCTTCCCCGCCAGCCAGATCAGCGCCAGCCACATGGCCGGCGGCGCAACCCAAAAAATCGGCCGGACGTTAACCGGCACGCCGTTAAAGCGGCCAATCGTGCGGGTATCATACAAGGCGTGTTTCATAGTTCATCTCCTGAATGGCTGGTCAGATTGGCACGATCTGCAAGATTGGACCAATGTTGTGCCGGTGTGGGTGTGAAAGCAAAAAGCCCGCGCAAACGGGCTTTCGGCAAAGGATGATAGGCCAACGGCTCTGGGCTAGACGGCCGTGGCCATGGTGGTAGCCTGCACCTCAATCTTCGGTGGATGTTCAAAATGTTTTTTGACGGCGCATTGGTCGGCGGCGCGGATGATAGCTGGTTTGTATTTTTCGGGAAAACCGGCCGGAACCTGGATGTCCAGGTTCACTTTGGTGACCATGCCGGTCATGGGATTGACCTCCAGGTTTTGCACCAGACGGATGCCTTCGGTTGAGATGCCGCGTTGTTGGCAGAACCCCAGGACGTAAATACCGGCGCAGGTGCCGATGGATGCCAGAAATGTGGCGAATGGGGTTGGGGCGGTGCTGTAAGGCGGTTGATCGGTGGGCACGGTGAATGGGCCAAAGTGGGCGTCTACCCGCGCGCCGCCGGGAAAGTCGATAATCATTTCCATGAAAAGAGTCCTCCGTTATTTCGGTTGATGTTGTGTTACGGCCGGGTGGCTGCACCCAGGTGACCGTACTGTATTATTTAGATAATAAAAAGTACGAAAAGTGACAAACGGCCGTTCCCCATCTGCTAAATGTCACAGTTTCCCAGTGGAGCGGGCTGTGTGAGGTTGTGGGTGTTGCTCGCCCTACGCCGGATTTTCGTGCAGATAGGTCCAGTCCCAGAACCAGTAGGCCAGACCTTTCCATCGACCCCATGGCGCAAACGCGGCTTCCACCTGGGTTTTGTCTACTGGTTCGCCGTTGTGCCATTCGTGAGAGACAAGTTTGAATGCCCAGGAATCGACAGGCACGAAATCGTAATGGCCTAAAAGCATGAGCAAACTGGCGGCAGCATACGGTCCGACGCCTTTGAGGGCCAGGAGTTGTTGGCGTAATTCGGCGGTGGAGAGTACGGCCGTTTTCCAATCTTCCAAATCCAGCTCCCCGGCTTCTACCCGCTGGGCCAGTTCCAGCACGTATGGCGCGCGATACCCCAGTTTCACGGTTTTGCGCAGCACTTCCACATCGGCTTGCGCCAGCCGCGCGGGAGTAGGAAAAGCGCGGCGCAGCGGATCAGGCGGCAGCGGCGCGCCGAAATGTTCGACCAGGCCCTGGGCCATGCGGATGGTGCCGCTCCAGGTTGTATTGGTCGTGAGGATGGTTTTAACCACGTCCTCGAAAATCGTGGCGGAGCGCAGCAAGCGGCCCTGGGCATTGGGTTTTACTTGGGCCAGTTTTGGTTCGTTTTGGGCAGCGGCATAAAAATCGGCGAAATCCTGGCCGAGTCCGAGCATCCAGGCAACTTTTTGGCTGATTTCGGCAACGGCCGTGTCGTCCAGACCATCGAGAAAGGTGATCACCACACCATCATCGGCCGGCGCGACATGCAATTCGACCACCTGACCCTGCGCCAATTCCAACAGGTAGGTGAAGGACGCCTGCGCCTCGTGGCGGATAAAGGGAGCCAACTGCACCCAGCCGTGGGAGTTGATCACCGTTTTTAGGCGAAAAGGGGGTTGAGCAGAAAGGATCAATTGCATGATACACCTCGTCAGTAACGTGTTTCTGGGTGGAAAACAGCGTGTGAATGATAACACATCTGTTCTAATTGGGCGATGGATGGGAAACGGCCGTTCTTTCCTGTCACACCTCAGCATGTGATTAAAAGCAGGTATTTCTTATGACGCCTTCGGTTGCGATTTGGGGACGGGTTCGGTATAGTTGCAGGTGGTTTTTTAAGACTAACAATCGTGCATCGCCTGTTTTCACAAGCGACACATGCTGAATTCAGAAAAGGAGTAAATATCCATGACTTATATTGAAGCAATCCACGGCCGTGAAGTGCTAGATTCCCGTGGCAACCCCACCGTAGAAGTTGAAGTCCTGCTGTTTGATGGGTCTGTCGGGTCGGCCATCGTGCCCTCCGGCGCTTCCACCGGCATCCACGAAGCCTGGGAAAAACGCGACGGCGACAAAAACCGTTATGGCGGCAAAGGCGTTTTGCAAGCTGTGAGCGCCGTCAATGAAGAAATCGCCGAAGCCATTGTTGGCTGGGACGCTACCGATCAGGTAGGCATCGATAAAACCCTGATTGAGCTGGACGGAACCGAGAACAAAGAGCGCCTGGGCGCGAACGCCATTTTGGGCGTTTCCCTGGCCGTTTCCAAAGCTGCGGCCGTCAGCCTGGGCCAGCCGCTGTACCGCTACCTGGGCGGCGTTTCTGCCCGCACCCTGCCTGTGCCCATGATGAACATTATGAACGGCGGCAAACATGCGGCCGGGGCGACCGATTTGCAAGAATACATGATTATGCCCGTTGGCGCGCCCACCTTTACCGAAGCAGTGCGCTGGTGCGCAGAAATCTATGCCAGCCTGAAGAAGGTTTTAGGCAGTAAAGGGTACGGCACAACCGTTGGCGACGAAGGCGGTTTTGCTCCACGCGTTAAAAACAATGCCGAACCGTTTGAATTGATGTTGGAAGCCATCGAAAAAGCGGGTTACAAACCGGGCGAACAGATCATGTTTGCCATGGACCCGGCCGCTTCGGAAATTTACGAAAATGGCGTCTACAACATGAAGGTCGAGGGCAAGCAGCTCTCCGGCGCGGAAATGGTAGATTTCTATGTAGATCTGGTCAACAAATACCCGATTATCTCGATTGAAGATGGTCTGGCCGAGGACGACTGGGAAGCGTGGGAATTGATGATGGCCAAATTGGGCAATCGCATCCAGATCGTCGGCGACGATTTGTTGGTGACGAATGTTAAGCGCATTCAGACGGCGCTGGACCGTAAAGCGGCGAACAGCTTGTTGTGCAAGGTAAACCAGATTGGCTCGTTGACGGAATCGATTGCGGCGGTGGATAAGGTGCAGCGGCATGGGTGGACGGCCGTTGTCAGCCATCGCAGCGGGGAAACCGAAGATGCAACCATTGCTGATCTTGTGGTGGCCCTGAACGCCGGGCAGATTAAGACGGGCGCGCCGGCGCGCAGCGACCGGGTAGCGAAATACAACCAGTTGATGCGCATTGAAGATCAGTTGGGAGATACGGCCGTTTATCCTGGCCTGGCCGCCTTCACCAACCTCAAGCGTTAAGCATTAACACATCCTGATGATTTACCAAAGGGGCACGTTCTGTGCCCCTTTTTATTTGAAGGATAAGCTGCTCCGTGGCACAATTACCTTTGATACATACCTATCAATCTGGCTCTTACTTACGCCAATCTAACGATTGACCGGCATAATCATAGCCAAAAGTAACCAATGCCCCTTTGGGCCACGCAATTGAACCAGGAGATTCAGATGACATACCTCATTGACGAAATTGAAGAAGAAGAAATCGAAGAAGAACCACAAGAAAAACAAGAAAACGAAAAAGCCCCCGGCTTTAACCTGATGAATAAATTGTTGGAAACCCGCACCATTTTGATTTTTGGCGAAATCAATATGAAAGTCGCTCAGGAAATTACCCGCCAACTCTTGGTTTTGGCGGCCGATTCCGATGACGACATCAAAGTCATCATTAATTCGCCAGGTGGGCATGTGGAATCCGGCGACACCATATTCGACATGATTCGATTTGTCAAACCAACTGTCAAGATAATCGGAACGGGCTGGGTGGCGAGCGCCGGCGCTCTTATTTACTCTGCTGCCGAAAAAGAAAACCGCTACAGTTTGCCCAATACCCGCTTCCTGCTCCACCAACCGATGGGCGGCGCATCGGGGCAGGCTTCTGACATCGCTATCGAGGCTGAAGAAATCATCAAAATGCGCAAACGTCTCAACCAAACCTTTGCCGCCCAAACCGGGCAGCCGTTGGAAAAAGTGGAAAAAGACACCGACCGCAACTTCTGGATGAGCGCCAAACAAGCGCAGGATTATGGTCTGGTAGGCCACATCGTCGAAAAGATGGACCAGGTTTAACGGCGCGACCGCCGGATTTGACCGCCTCCAGGCGCTCGTGTATAATTTTACGTCGCATTGCCTTACGGCAATCTGGCATGAGTTCCAACTTGGTATGAAATTTTCACAGGGCTTAAGGCCCTGGTTTTTTTGGGAGAATATAGAAATGGTAAAGCGTACTTATCAACCAAAAATCCGTCGTCGGATGCGTGTACATGGGTTCCGTCAGCGGATGCAGACAAAGGGTGGGCGTGATGTTTTGAAAGCGCGTCGCGCCAAGGGCCGTAGATCGTTGACTGTGGATATGAATCAATTTGGCAAGCGTATCAATTGGAACGCTACCTCGGCCACGGCGTATCGTTCTGTAAAACGACGGGGCGACACGTATAAAGTGAAGGGGGGTTAGGCTTTAGGGCCTGGGGAGGATGCTGCAATCCCAAAACCGTTTGCGGCGTTCTGCGGATTTGCAGCGCGTCCGGCAACAGGGTCGGAGCCGGCGGCATCCTCTCGTTGTGCTGATTGTTCTTCCCAATGAATTCGATGTAAGCCGATTTGGGTTTGTGGCCAGTCGGCGAGTAGGGAAGGCAGTTCAGCGGAATCGCGCCCGGCGTTTGCTGCGGGAAGTCATTCGTCACCATATGGCAGAAATCGAGCCGGGTTGGGATTGTTTGTTTATTGCTCGTAACGAGATGCCCGGGGCATCGTTTTGGGAAGTGGAAACGGCCGTTCTCTCATTGTTGTCTCGCTTGCAACTCCTCAAAGCCCAGCCGACAAGTGAAGCCTGAGTCGGGGTTGTCATGAAACGCATTGCTTTGCTGCTGATCCGCTTTTATCAGAAATTTATTTCACCGGCTTTCCCGCCAAGCTGCCGTTTTACACCAACCTGTTCTCATTACGGTTACGAAGCGATTGAAAAATATGGCTTCTTTAAGGGGGGCTGGATGGCCGTGAAACGTATTGCTCGCTGTCACCCGTTTAACCCTGGCGGTTATGACCCGGTTCCCTAATCGGAGGATCCTCTTTGTACGCAGACAAACGGCCGTTGCTTAAGCCGATCATACTTTTTCTTATCCTCGCCAGTTTTGTTCTGGCCGCCTGTTCTGGTCAAGTTCCCAACGTAAATTGGCCCGGTTTATCTGTGGCCGGTGATGTGGTGTATCTGGCCCACGGCACAGAAGTTTTAGCCATTAACGCGGCCACTCAAAGCCAAATCTGGCGGTTCCCAGCCGAACGCAGCACGGCTCAATATTACGCCGCTCCTGCTGTTGATGAGAGCGGTGTGGTCATTGGCGACTTTGGCGCTTCCGGCGGCATGTTCAGCCCGAAAGTGATCGTGCATACCTTTGGGCTGGAAGAGCAGCCCACAAATCCGACCACGGTTTGGGAACAATCTGCGGTGGCTAAGGACAAAATTGTCGCCCCGCCGTTGATTGTAGGGGACCGTGTCTTTTTTGGTACGGCCGATAACCAGTTGTTTGCCCTGGACCGCAAAACCGGCGCGCCGTTGTGGGACACGCCTTTTTCAGCTCAGAGCGCGATTTGGGGCCAACCCACTTATGCCGATGGCACGTTGTATGTGGCCTCTTTGGACGGTCTTGTTTATGCTGTTGACCCGGAATCTGGCGCGGAAAACGGCCGTTGGGAAACCTCTGGCGCGATTGCCGGCTCACCCATCGTGGTGGGCGACCAGATTTTTGTCGGTAGTTTCGACAGCAAACTCCATGCCCTGGATCGCTTACAATTTGGCGTCGAGCAATGGGCTTATCCAACCCCCGATTGGGTGTGGGGCGCCCCGGCCGTGGCGGATGGCGTTGTGTATTTTGGTGATCTGAAAGGTAACGTCTTTGCCCTGAATGCCGCAGATGGCGGCCTGGTCTGGCAAAAACCGGTAACTGGCCCTGTGCAAACAAGCCCCGTGGTTGCCGACAATGTGGTCTATCTGGTCTCGCAAGGCGATGTACAGGCCAAAACAGGCCAGGTAACGGCATTCTCCACCGATGGCGGCGCTCAACTTTGGCAGCAATCTGCCCCAGCCTCGATCTATACCACCCCAGTGATTGTTGGTGATACGCTTGTTGTTGCCCTTCAGGGCAATGCGGATCTCTTACTGGCTGGGTTTGATCGCGCAAGCGGCGCTCAGCAGTGGACTTTTTCACCGGTAGAATAGAAAGGAAACCCAGTCACCTGGGATAGGATCAAAATTTATGTGGGATCAATTTGTCGTTAACCCTATGCTAAATGCGATGGTGTTGCTGTATGATTTTCTGGGCAACAACCTGCTTTTGGCGATTGCGGTTTTTACGATCATCATTCGGCTCGTCACGCTGCCGCTGAACATTCGCCAGCAGCGTTCGATGATGAAAACCCAGGCGATTCAGCCGCAAATTCAAGCCATCCAAAAGAAATACAAAGACAACCCGCAGAAAATGCAGGAAGAATTTGCCAAAATTGGTTACAACCCGGCCGATACGCTGACCGGTTGTTTACCTATGATCATTCAGATGCCCATTCTTTTTGGCATGTTCCAGGTGTTTCGGATCATGTTGGGCACAACGCCGCAAGCATTGTTTGAATTGACCCAGCGTGTGTACGCGGGAATTGATTTATCGCAGCTTTTGCCCATCAATAATCAATTTTTTATCTGGAATTTGGGCCAACCGGATCCGTTTTTGATTCTGCCCATTCTGGTGTTTGTGACCATGTTTGTGCAGCAAAAGTATGCCTCGCCAACTCCCAAAAAGAAAGACGACAAAGACAAGAAGGGGCAAGAGGATCCTACGGCCGCGATGACCCAATCGATGCAGTACACCATGCCGATTATGTTTGGGTTCTTTTCGCTGCAATTCCAGGCGGGGTTGTCTCTTTACTTTATTTTCTCCAACATCATTGGTATCTTGCAGGGTCTGTATATGCTGCGGATTATGCCATCGGGTGATGATATGGTGAAACCGGCCTTGTCGGTGGCGGAACCAATGTTGGCGGAGAAGAGCGAGCTTTCCAGTGAGAGTAACGGGCAAGAGCCTTATAAGGCCAAACCGCCGACTTCTAAACGTAAGCGGCGTTCGGCTAAACGCTAAAGAGAGTTGAAATGTCCATCGAACAAGAACGAAAGATTGAAGCTCAAGGGTCTGATGTAGAAGCAGCTATTGCTTCTGGCCTGGCTAAATTGCGCGCCAATCGCGCTGATGTAGAGATTGAAGTTTTAGATCGGGGCAGTAAAGGATTGTTAGGCATTGGCGCGCGGGATGCGGTTGTGCGGTTGACTTATATCGTGGCTGCGCCTGCTGTGCCGCCTGCGCCACCATCTGAGCCGGCCAAACCGGCAGCGCCCGCGCCTAGCAGCTTACCGGTGAAAACGGCCGTTCCTACCCCCGCTCCGTCGTCCCCAGACAAACCAGAACCAGAAAAAGCATCTGGCGTCCAGACGGCCGTGTCTCAGGACGAATCCGACGATGAAGTAGCGCAACGCGAACAAGAACGGGATACGGCCGTAACCGTCATTGGCGATCTGCTGGAAAAAATGCGCGTAACCGCTTCCCTGGACGTTTCCCTTTCCGACCCCGATGATCTCACCGGCAAACGGGTCAATATCATCGAAATTTATGGTCAGGACATGAGCAGCCTCATTGGGCCGCGCGGTGAAACGCTCAATTCATTGCAGTACATTTCCCGGTTGATGGTTGGGCACCAACTTAAGCAGCGCGCCAGCTTTGTTATCGACGTGGAAAGTTATCGCCAACGCCGCGAACAGGCGCTCATGCGCCTGGCTGAACGAATGGCCCACAAAGTAGCCAAGCGCAAGCGCGCTATGAGCCTGGAACCCATGCCGCCCCACGAGCGGCGCATCGTCCACATGGCCCTGCGTGACGATAAATATGTTTACACCGAAAGCACTGGCGAGGGCAAACGACGCAAAGTGCGCATCATCCCCAAAAAATAATCACACCTGATTAACAAAATATAAAGTAAGTATCCCAGGCGGTTGGTTGAAAAAACCAGCCGCTTTTTGGTTTTCTGGGGTGGACCCCATGTCGATATGGGTAAAATCCCCAAATTTCGGTTGCCAATTGGGATAGGTTATAGGGAAAATGTCCAATCCTTCCCTAAATCCTCACGCATTTCCCCCATGCCACCCACAAAAAAAATCCGATTTCTTCCCAATTTACCCTTACCTCCTGAAGACCTAAACTTAACTTATCTGAAAGGTTCGAGTTTTATCACCCGGGAGGTGTGTAATGGACGTGTTATTCGGAATTCTCATCATCTTAGCATTGTTCGTATTGCGGTTTGGCCTGCCAATCCTGATCCTTATGTTCATTAGCTCTCGGCAGCGCCCGGCCCTTGAGAACGGCAATTTAACCATTAATTTTCGTCAATGAGATCCTTGCCTTACCTGCTCCCACCCGGTAAGGCAAGGTTTTGTGTTGGCGTACTTAGAGTCCATATTCAACATCAGTCTTCCGTTTTTAGTACCGCCCCCAGAAGGCTCCCACTGAAAACCCTTTAAGGCGACTGAGCATAAGTAGAAGTGACAAAAGAGGAGAGACCCATGCTTAAACGTTGGACTATTCGCATTATTTTTGGATTGGTATGCGGGCTATCGCTAACCTTATTCACCTATATGGTCAGCGAAGCAAAGCCAGAAGCGCAGACCGCCTTGCCCAGTGATTGTAATGAATGCCACGAAAGTGTCGTCATCAATTGGCAGGACAGCCAGCATGGGCAATCGATGGCAGATCCTGCTTTTCAGGCAGCCTGGCAAGATCAGGGCAGCCCAACGGAATGTTTGGCCTGCCATACAACCGGTTATGATGCCGAAACACAAACCTGGCACGAAGGAAGCGTAGGCTGCGAGGCTTGCCATTCGATGGGCGAGGATGCCTCGCATCATCCAGAGCAGGTTATGCCGACGAACCGCTCATCTGAAGCGTGCGGTAGTTGCCATGTGGAAACACATGATGATTGGCAGCTAAGCCAACATGCTCAGGAAGAGCTGACATGTGTACGCTGCCACAACCCACACACCACAAAGATAAAAACAGACAGCGTTCAGGAATTGTGCATCACCTGCCACAATGAGGACGCTTATTATTTTGCGTTCACAGCGCATTCTCAGGAAGGTTTGCTTTGCACCGACTGCCACCTGACAGTAACCGACGAACCGCTTGGTGACGGTCACAGTAAACGGTCTCATACGTTTGGGGTGGATTTGCAAACTTGTAATGCCTGCCACGACCACGAGATGCACTCGCCGATGCAGGATGCAGTTATGTTGAATGGGGTTCTGCCTACTACTGATGGCGGTGGTTTAGAAGGACAAGCAACGGCCGTTTCCACCTGTGAAAGCCTGACAGCCCTCCAATCATCCCGCAGCCACATCGTTAGCGCCGAAACGATCGTCCCATCTGCCCCGGTCTCTGACACGACTCCCTTCGCCTTCGTCATTCCCACAGTATTTGGTCTGTTA
Organism: Chloroflexota bacterium; assembly: GCA_029559155.1. GTDB lineage: Bacteria > Chloroflexota > Anaerolineae > Promineifilales > Promineifilaceae > Leptovillus. The sequence goes on along the minus strand of JAKQCM010000065.1, from coordinate 21,249 downwards.
ATGGGCGTGATGTTATCGCCCTTGTTCGAGCGCGCTTACCGCCGCACTCGGGTAGATTAAGGTGCGCCATGACTGAGACAACAATCAACCGACGCAGCTTCTTAAAGTTTGGTCTGGCTGGTTTGGCCACCACCACCATCTCGGCCAAATACATAAAACTCGAAAGTTTTTCTGGACCCAGCGAGGAAACAAGCCCTTATAAATGGGCAATGGTGATCGACCAATCGAAATGCACCGGCTGTGGTTACTGTGTCAAAGCCTGTCAGGCGCAAAATGACGTGGCCCCTGACAAAAGCTGGACCCGCATCATTGAAGATAAATCGGTCGGCGGTCAAGAAGTGTTTATTCCGATGCCCTGTATGCAGTGTGAGGACGCGCCCTGTGTGGACATTTGCCCCGTTAAAGCCAGCTATCACCGACCGGATGGCATTGTCATGATGGATTATGACAAGTGCATTGGCTGTCGCTACTGCGAGATGGCCTGTCCGTATGGCGCGCGTTCGTTCAACTGGGAAGCTTTCACAGGCGAAAATCCGGTCGTTCCTGGGTGGGGCCAACCCGAGATTCCCCGACGGCCGCGTGGCGTCGTGGAAAAATGTTCGTTCTGTTATCAACGCATAGACCGTGGGCTGGCTTTTGGCCTGACCCCGGGCGTAGACCAGGCGGCAACGCCGGCCTGTGTGGTAGCCTGTCCCAATGGCGCGCGAATTTTTGGCGATTTGAATGATCCCAATTCCCCGGTGAGTGTGGCACTGGCAACCAATTCATCTTACCGGCTGCGCGAAGAATTAGGGACTGAGCCCCGGGTGTTTTATTTGCCGGTACATGTGGAAGATTCGAAGGAGGCAGTGCCATGTTCAAACAACGCTTAAGCCTGTTGCGCACATCTTACTTTTGGTGGGTAGCTGGACTTCTCACGGTGATAGCGCTGGGTCTGGTAGCCGCAGGAATCATTTTTGTCAAAGGTCTGGTTGTGACCAATCTGACGGATCTGGTTCCTTGGGGCTTATGGATTGGCATTGACTTATCGTCGATTGCTCTCAGCGGCGGCGCATTTCTGTTGTCGGCGGCCGTTTACCTGTTGGGGATTAAGAAATTGCAGCCGATAGCCAGAACGGCCGTCTTCATGGGCCTCATCGGTTACAGCATGGCCGTCCTCACCCTGATGCTCGACATCGGCCGGCCGGACCGCTTTTGGCACTCGCTCCGCTACTGGAACATCCACTCGCCATTATGGGAAGTGACCATGTGCGTCACCCTCTACCTGACGGTTTTGGCCCTGGAAGTAACGCCGATCATTGGTCAAAGCAACATGGTCCAAAGCCGCTGGCCCGGATTTGGTAACCGCCTTGCCTCTGTACACAAAATCGCGCCGCTTCTGGCAATCGCCGGGCTTGGCTTATCCATGCTGCACCAATCTTCTTTGGGCGCTACCTACGGCGTCCTAAAAGCACGACCGGTTTGGTATCGGCCTGGGTTGGCAGTCCTCTTCATCGTTTCGGCCATGGCCGCCGGCCCATCGCTGGTTACGCTGGCTTCCATCCTGGCAAGCAAAGTGACGCCGCGCGCTAAAATCGACCTTTCCATAATCGACACGGTGGCCCGTTTCATCGGCTGGGTGTTGGTAGTATACCTGTACTTGCGCTTCTGGGATGCGTTGTCGATGAGTTACACCTATGAACCCGGTCGCAGCGAAGGATTAACCTACCTGACCAAGGGGCCGTTGGCTATCAATTTTTGGATAGGCGAAATCACGCTGGGCATAATCGTTCCGATGTTGATTTTGCTAAACAGCAAGTGGCGGCAAAATACGCGCTTGTTAATTGCCGCGTTGACTTTTGTGGTGATTGGCCTGATTTGTTACCGCTGGGACACCAATATGGTTGGGCAGTTAGTGGTCTTTAATCAGATTCCGCAAAGCCTGATCCCGCAGTACACGCATTATCGGCCCTCTTTGGTAGAGATTGCGGCCGGGGCCGGGGTCATTGCCTACGGCATATTAGCCTTTACGATCGGTGTGCGCAGCCTGGGGATTGTGGATCATACCCTGGTGGAGGAACACGACATGCAGGCAGTTTCGCTGCAGCCTGTGGCCACCGATTAATCATTGGGTTCTCGACCAGCTTATTGGGGTTGGTTATTCACTTTCAGACATCCGGTTTCTCGAGACCGGATGTCTACCTCTTATTTTGAAGTTTTTAGCGGAGGATAATCGGCATGAACGAATTGGAAGGAACGGGAATTGAGATCTTACTGTTTACGGTGCGCTGCCTAGTACCCATTGCCCTGACATTTACCATTGCTCGTCTGATGAACCGGATGGTAGACAAATGGGAGCGGGAAGCGGCCGAGCAGAAGAATGCACAATCACCGGAACCCTTTCTGCCGGTAGCTAAAGAGAAACGGCCGTCTATCGCCTTGCCCTGTTGGGTGACAAAAGGGTGCGATCCTGCCCGTCGCGCAGACTGCCCGGCCAATCAGCAGCGCGGCAAGCCTTGTTGGGTCGCCCGCCTGTCAGCCGAGGGCGCGCTGCCCGCCGACTGTCCCGACTGCCCCGTCTACCGTCAGGCCCACGCCTGATCAAAAGACCCCAAGGGTTTTCTTAAACCCTTGGGGTCTTCCTGCCACCTTTCGCTCATCTCCCCGCCTTAATCCTCTAAATCAATCATGCCCTTTTTAAGCGCAAATTTCACCAAATCAATCCGGTTGTGGATGTTCAGTTTGCGCATGATATTTTCGCGATGCCGGTCCACAGTTTTAATGCTGATCACCAGTTTTTCGGAGATTTCGCCGTTGCTCAGTCCCTCGGCAATCAGCACCAATACTTCTCGTTCCCGTGTTGTCAGGTCTACAACGTCAGCTTCATCTTCTTCCGGCGCTTCGTCTCGCTGTAAATAATCTTCCACCAGGTACGCGGCCATCGATGGGTAAAGGAACACCTCGCCCTTATTGACGGTGCGAATGGCGTTGACGAGGGCGTCTGGCGCGGCGCGTTTGGGAATGTAACCGGCGGCTCCCGCTTTAAGCATTTCGAAGAAGTATTGGTCGTCTTCGTACATAGTCAGGGCCAAGACGGCCGTTTCCGGCGACTCCTCCTTAATTTTTCGCGTCGCTTCAATCCCATTCATGCCTGGCATCTCAATATCCATTAGGACAATGTTCGGCTGAAAGGCCAGGACTTTTTCGATTGTTTCACGGCCGTTTTCCGCTTCAGCAACAATTTCCATGTCCGGCTGCGCCTCCAACAACATGCGCAAACCAGACCGTACCACAGCATGATCATCGGCTAACAAGAGTTTTATCTTCGACATCGGCTACATCCTCTTTCGTTATGGGAATACAAACTTGAATAATTGTGCCCAGAGCAGGGCGCGAACGGATAAAAAATGTTCCGCCCACCAGCGATACGCGTTCTTGCATCCCCAACAGCCCCCATGATTCTCGCTCTTTCACGCCCGTATCTAACACAGCGTCCGGATCGAACCCACGGCCGTTATCTCGCACCCGCAAACACAATCGATCATCACGGAAAATAATCCGCACCTTCACTTCAGTCGCCTGGGCATGTTTATACACATTGGTCAACGCCTCTTGCGCAATGCGAAAGGCCGACATTTCCACATCCGGGTCTAACCGGCGGCGCAGCCCGCCAACCGAGAAAGAGGCGGCCACCTTGCTCCGCCGTTCAAACGCTTGCACCTGACTGCGCAGCGCCGAAACCAGACCCAGATTGTCTAGCAGCGACGGCCGTAAATCGGCCACCATATCATGAATCTCTTGCAGCGCATGAGAACTCAGCGACCGCAGCTCAACCAGCTGCGCGGCGGCGGTGATCGGATTGTTGTGCAAATTTTCGCTGGCCGCCGCCAACCCCAACCCGAGCGCCGTCAATGTTTGCCCGGTGCTGTCGTGCAGTTCGCGGGCAATGCGCTGCCGCTCTTTTTCCTGCGCCGCCACCACCTGATGCAGCAGTTCGCCGAGCAGCGCCTCGCGCTCTTGCACTGCCTGATACAGGTTCGCATTTTCAATGGCAATGCTTAACTGCCCGGCCACGGCAATAATCAGCGACAAATCGCGCTGCGAAAACGGCTCCGTGAAGGGATTAACGCTCAAGACCATACTGCCTGCTGTGCGGCTTTGCACTGTCAGCGGCACCCCGATGGTATGCCCGCTGGCATCGACCGAAATCGACGGGTTGTTATAATCGGCGATAATATCGGCCGTTTCGCCCAAATCGATGATGTTTAGACCGTCGCACCATGCCAGCCGCCCTGTGTTGGCGACATATTCGCCCAATAGATAGGCCTGCGTGTAGGTACAATCGAATGTTTGCACGCCGTTCCCATCGACACTTTTATAACCGGATCGGGCGATGAGTTCCAACGGCCGTCCCGGTTTCTCCCGTAGTAAAATCATGCCGCCGCCAATGCGCGGCAAGGAATCAAAAATCTTGCTGATGGTCGATTGCAGCAGCGTGTCCCGGTCAATGGTCGCCGCCAGATTGCGCGATAGTTCATAGAGGATCGACAGCTCTTGGACGGCCGTTTGCAATTCCTGATTCAACAAATCGGTTTCAATACGCGCCTTCTCCTGCGTGGTTAGCGCGGCCTGCTGCGCCAACAACCGGGCCTCATTGGCCTCGGCTAGCTTTTCCCGGCTTTCTACCTCAAACACCCGCAGCGCCCGGATCACAAAAATCGCCATCACCATGGCCATGGTTGCCCGAAACAACTGCACCGGAAAACCAAACACCTGCAAAAATAGCGCGGAATTAATGATATTGGCCGGAAATAGAAAAGATGGTGTGACAAAAACCTGTCCCACCAACCCATACAAGATTAAGGCCACCGCTGCCCATAACAACGCCCTGCCAAAATCCGGCATTTTTCGCGCGCGAAACGCGCGCTGTTCCAGAACAATAGCCCAGGCGGCCAGCATAGCGCCGGGAATCCCCAAAATATAACGCGCCAAAACATCCGCCCCGGTCACAAAATCGGTCATGCTGGGGTTATAAACCCAGCGGGTCGCCGCGATACTGCCCACCCAAAACAGCGAAAGCAGGCCGGCCGCCATCCACGATAAGGTGACGCCGCGTTGGTCTTCTGCCCGATCGGAAAAAATGAGCCGGATGCCAAAAACAATCAACAAAGAAAAAGATAGCGCCAGTTCCCCCAGCCGCATGCCATTGAAAAAGAAGGTTCCCTGCGCCGATAAATCATCGAATTTGCCCATGCGGATAAACATGTCGAACCATTCATGCATCCCATGGATCAGGCCGAAACCGGCCAAAAAAACCATTGCCCCGGCCAGCCGAAATTCTGAAGCGCGGCGCGATTCCAACCAAATTGCCAGCCCCATGCTGAAGAACGCCAGGCCGTAAAAAAAGTAAACGAGATCGATATGCTCGCTAAAAAATGTAGACATTTCAGTCATGGGCCTAATTATAGCAGAGAGTGTGCCACAGTTCGGGCGGATGTGGCCTGGAACCAGGCAGCGCCCCATTCGTCGTGGCGATAACGGCCGTCTACCACCACCACCTCGCCCACCGGCAGCGCTCCTTTCTCCAAACCCTGCACAATCACAAAATCGTCGCCATCATCCAAAAAGTAGCCTTTCCCGCCGGTCCATCCCGGCAGGCGCGCCCCGGCGACGCTCACCAACTGCCCCCTGCTTTCTGGCAGGCGGCGGATGGGCAGCGTGCGGCCAATCTGCCCCGCCGCCAATGCCAACGGATGCACGCTGATGGGCAGCCCCAGCAGGTGGGTTTCCCAGGCCAGCCGCTGCGCCGCCGATTCCGGCTCAGGTCTGGCGCGGGCAAAATCAAAGGCCATTTGCAGCGCGCTGCCGGCGCGCAAAATTTCTTCCGCCTGGGCCAGCATCCCGGACCGGCTGTCGCCCAAACCATCCAACGCCCCGCACTGGATCAGATGCCGGATTTCTTTGGTTTGCAGCGGCACGCGTGCCAATAAATCGGCCAGGGAGGTGAACGGCCGTGCCCGCACAATCTTCTTCACCGATTCCCGCCGCACGTCACGCACCTGCCCCAAACCCAGCCACAGAATGGGAGATTGGCGATTAGCGATTGGCGATTGAGCAGTCTCCCATCGCCCATCCCCCATCTCGCCCACGGACAGCGTAAACTTCCGGCCGCTAAAGTTGACATGCGGCGGCCGCACGGCAATACCCAGCCGCCGCGCTTCGGCCATGTACACCGCCGGATGATGAAATCCGCCGTGGTCGGCCAGCCGGGCGCAGAGAAATTCGGCCGGGTAATGGGTCTTCAGGTAGGCCGAACGGTAGCTGACGTCGGCGTAGGCGGTGGCGTGTCCCTGGTTGAAGCCGTAGCCGGCGAAGGCCGCCACCTGCTCCCACAGCGTCGCCGCCTGCTCCGGCGTAAAGCCTGGGCCGCCAGGCGGCTGGCGCTGGCAGCCATGCACAAAAGCCAGCCGCAGCGCGGCCATTTCCCGCGCCTGAAATTTGCTCATGCCCTGGCGCAGGCGGTCGGCTTGCGCCCAGGTCAGTCCGGCGATTTCTGTGGCCACGCGCAGCACTTGCTCCTGAAACAGCAGCACGCCCTGTGTCGGCCCCAAAATCGGTTCCAGCGCGGGATGCAGGTAACTGACCTGTTCCTCGCCCCGGTAGCGGCGCACAAAGGCCTTGGCCATGCCGCCTGTCGCCGGGCCGGGTTTGAAGAAGGCATTGGCGACGGCCAGGTCCCACACGGAACGCGCCTGAAGCTGGCGCAAGGTGCGTTGCGCCCCGGCGGATTCGCACTGGAATACGCCAATTGTCGCCCCACGCGCCAATGTTTCGCCGGTAGCCGCATCGTCCAGGGGGATGGTTTCCAGCCGGAAACGGCCGTCGCGGCCGGTGCGAATCATTTCGGCGGCGTCGGCCAGCACGGTGAGGGCGCGAATGCCCAGCAAATCGAGCTTGGGCAGGCCGATGGCCTCCACATCGTGGTGGTCATACTGTGTGGTAAGAAACCCTTTGGGCGCAAATTGCACCGGCACGGTATCGGTGAGTGGGCCAGGGGTAATGATCACCCCGCCAGGATGGATGCTGAGGTGGTGGGGCTGCCCGACCAGACGAAACGCCAATCGAAAGACATCCTTGCTTTTCTCGTCGTCGAGTTCGGCGAGGATGGTTTCCAGGTCGATGGGTTCGCGGCGGCGCGGGTCGGGATGCCAGCCGCGCGGAACGAGGGCGGCGAGCTTTTTGATGCCGGGTTCGTCGAAGCCGAAGGCTTTGGCGGTTTCGCGCACGGCCGATTTGGGCTGCATGGTGCTGATGGTGGCGACCAGGGCAACCCGGTCGGGGCCGTAGGCGCGGCGCACGTAATGGAGCACTTCGTCGCGGCGGCGGCTGCAAAAATCGAGGTCAATATCGGGCAAACTGGTGCGCGCCGGGTTGAGGAATCGTTCGAACAGCAGTCCGTTGGCGACCGGATCGACGGTGGTGATGCCCAGGGCGTAAGCGACCAACGAATCGGCGACGCTGCCGCGGGTGCTGACGGGCACGGCCGTTTCTCGCGCATACCGCACCACATCGGCCACCACCAGGAAAAGGGGCGCGAAGCCGTGGCGGTTGATAGCCGCCAGTTCATGAGCGAGGCGGGATTCGTAGTCTGGGGGTGGCGATTCGTGAGGCGTGGGGCGCGATTTGTGGCGGGTTGATGGATGAGGGCTGGCCGAAGCCGGTGTGCGCGCTGTTAATCCAGCTTGCGCCTGCTCGCGCAGCGCCTCTTCGACGGTTTGGCCGGCGGGTAGTTTGAGCGTAGGCCAGAGCGGACGGCCGTCTGGCAGGCAGGGTTGGCATTGGCTGATGATGTCGTGAACGGCCGTGAGCGCATCGGGGAAGGCGGCAAAACGTTCGGCGATGTCGTCGGGCGACAGCCAATGGACGGTGCGCGTAGGGTCAAAGGGGATGGCGGCGACGGCGCAGTTGGCGTCGATGGCCGACAGCAGGGGCAGCAGGGGCGCGTCGTCAGGTTCCAGGCAGTAAATCGGCTGGGCGACGACCGGGCGCAGACCAAACCGCGCGCCGATGGCGATGGCTTCCTGAAGAACGGCCGTGTCCTCCGCCTGCTGCCATTCCAAACCCACAAAACCTTTGTCTTCAAAGATGCCGCCCAATCGACCGGCATAATGGGTGGCGGCCTGAAGATTTCCGGCGCGAATAAACCGCTCCAACCAGCCTTTTTGGCCGCCGTCCAGACAAATCAACCCGGCCGGATTGGCTTTTAGCTCCTCCCAGTGCAGCAAAGGGCGCGCCTGCCGTTCCGGGCTGCCCTGAATGTGCGAAGACAGGCGGCACAAGGAGCGGTAGCCTTCCGGTCCGGCCGCCAGCAGGATGATTTGTCCCAGGTCGGGCGAGTCGAGGGCGGGGGCGTTGTCGGGTGGGGGGAGAACGGCCGTCATGCCGATGATGGGTTGGATTCCGGCGGCGCGGCAGGCGCGATCAAAAGCGACTGCGCCGTAAAGGGCGTGGTTGTCGGTGAGGGCCAGGGTCTTCAGGCCGTCGCGGGCGGCGCGCCCGGCCAACTGCGCCACAGACGCCGTGCCGCCAAGCAAGGAGTAGTGGGAGTGGACGTGCAGGTGGGTGAAGTTGGCCGGGTCGATGGCGTTCATGGGGGGGATGATAACATGGTTGGGAACGGCCGTCATGGGTCTAACAAGGGCTATCGCAAATTCGGTTTATGGCCCGCATCGCCCGGCGCTGAAGCCACCGGGCTGCCAAACAACGCCCCGTAAACGGGGCTTTTGCCCTCTTCTAGCCGGTTTCAACCGGCGTTGTTGCGCAGACGGGGCGTTTACGCCCCGGCGAAACCCTCCTAGACACTTAAATGGCGCGAGTGTGCGATTGCCCTAGGGCCTGGCACGCGTATTCGATAATCCCCGGATCGTCATCCGCTGGGCTAACCTGGGGAAATACGTCGCGTGACATTGAACGCGCTTTGGGCTGCGGGTATCAGGCGGGCGTGAAAGTTGGTAAAATCGGCGGGCGCGGTGAAACGGCGCAATTTTTTAAGTGTGTGGAGTGAGGCATGAATCCCGACAACCCTGTCATCCAACTGTGTATGGCCGGCACGCAGGCTGAGTTTAACGGCCGTATCGACGACGCGCGCGCCTGTTACCGGCAGGCCTGGGAAGCCGCCCAGGACGATTATGAAGCGTGTATCGCCGCCCATTACGTCGCCCGCCACCAGACCAATCCCCAGGAAACGCTGCGCTGGAACCAGGAAGCGTTGTCCCGCGCGGAAAAGGTGAGCGACGGCCGTGCCGCCTCTTTTTATCCGTCGTTGTATTTGAACATGGGGCGCTCTTACGAAACGTTGGGCGAGCTGGACGAGGCGCAGCGATATTACGATCTGGCGGCGGCGCTCGGCGTGATCCACCAGCCGTAGTTTTTTACTGATGGTGGGGATTGGCGGTTAGTCTTCTGGCTCGATGGTGAAGCGGAAGGGGAAACCTTCCAGGCGGGCGGCGGCGGTGGCTTTACCCACGCGGTGTTCGGCCTCGGCTCGAGGTAACACGTCGACCACGGATTGGCCTTCGGTGTGGACTTGCCACATAATGGCTTCGGCGAAAATGAGCGGCTTTTTGAAGACCTGCACCATGATGCGCACCACAAATTCCATAGTGGTGACGGGGTCGTCGTGGGCGATGACCTTCCACAATGGGTCGTGGGCAACGGCCGTGTCCGTCTTTTCTTCTTTGGCCGTTTTGGGGCGGCCAACGTCAACGAGCGTCTGCATGGGTGTATTTGACAAATTTTCCACTCCGGATTAATTTTCCTGCACCAATCGTCAGGCAAAAAGGAGCCGCTAGAATGCCCATCAACTATAACGTCGTCCCGAAAAAGAATCCACAGAACCACGCCGCGCCCCCACGTTATTATCCGGTCGTCAAGAGCGCGGGACGCAGCAACCAGCGAGACATCGCCCGCAAGGCGGCGCAAATGTGCACGCTCACCACCGCCGACATGGCAGCGGCCGTTGAGGCCTTTCTGGCCATCATCCCGCAAGAACTTATGGCCGGCAACATCGTTGAATTAAGCCCGTTTGGTTCTTTTCATGTCACCATCACCGCCGCAGGCTCAGACAATCCGGAAGATGTGTCCGCCGAAAACATTACCGGCCTCCATGTGAGGTTTACGCCAAGTAAGGAGTTCCGGCAAGCCCTGAGCGGCTCAGTCTTCCAAAAAGTTTAGACGAGTGAGGCAAAAGGTGCGCATCTCTTACTAAAATTGTCTTGATAATTTGGGCAAGAGATGCGCATCTTTTAGGGAAGTGTGTTTGAGGAGAAAGCGATGGCGGCTGTAGAATTGATGATCATCCAGGTGATGAAAGACTGACAAACGTCATCATGTTTCGGTGAGATGATTTTGTACAATAGAGCGCAACACTTTGTTTCCGCTTATCGACCACAATAGAAGGAGAATGCAAGATGAAATCTTCTCGGTGGCAAAAACAGCACATTTACTTCCGGAGTATTGTTTGGGCAAGTTCGGCGGTAGTCTCTATCTTGCTGTTAATTTTCTTGTTATCGTTTGGGTTCCGGATAGAAGTAGCGGGTATCTATTTCATTATTATTTTTGTCATCACGAGAGTCTCGTTGGCATTCATCCTCAATAATCGGTTTGCTAATTCGATGGTACGCATCCTGAAGTTTGACTATGAAGAAATTGAACGTGACTTTCGGATGTTGTTTGACAAAAAATATATTCGTTTTTACCGAAAATCCGAAGAGGACGCCTATCGTTATGAATTTCCTGGCCATAGCCTGAGCATGACGATACGGCCGTATTGGCTTTCTATGGACATGAAACAGCCAGCCACCTTAGTGACCCTCTATGAGCTGACGGCAAAAAACGAAGAATTTGCCGAAATGTTAGCCGAATCAATCGACGAAATGGCGAGTCAACGGTAGCTATTCAGGTTTCTCCGGTAAGACCCCAAGGGTTTGTTCACCAGAAATCCAAATTCTCAGGAGCAAACCCTTGGGGTCTGAATAATTACAATCAACAACCTAAACTCTGACGAGCTGCGCCAGAAAATGGCCGCGACACCGGCCCTTTTTTGAACAATTGCTGAGATCATTTGCCTGCTAAAAGCAACCTCGTTATGATGTCAGCGTAAGTCACAAGCTGCAATTTGCAAATTATCAATCAAGGAGAATGACGAAATGACTGTACGTACAGCGACTGCCGCCTGGGAAGGCACTCTGAAAGAAGGCAAGGGTGTGATGCGCTTACAAAGTGGCGCTTATGAAGGACCATATACCTGGGCGTCGCGCTTTGCCGATGGTCCCGGCACGAACCCCGAAGAACTGCTTGGCGCGGCTCACGCCGGCTGCTTTTCCATGTTTTTGTCGGCCTTATTAACCGGCAACGGCACGCCGCCCGTGCGTGTTGAAACAACTGCCAAAGTCCATCTGGGCGAAGGACCGACCATTACCAACATTGATTTGATCTGCCATGTTCAGGTTCCGGACATCTCCGAGGAGAAGTTTCAGGAATTGGCGCAGGCCGCCAAAGAAAAATGCCCGGTGTCTAAGGTTTTGGCCGCCGCCGAGATTTCGTTGCAGGCTAGCCTCGTTTAATATGGTGGGATTTGAAGGCTGAGGCGTGAGGCACAATGCGTGATGCGTGATGCGTGAGAAAAATCACGCATCACGCATCACGATTCAGATCGAAGCCTTCGGTGCTTACTTAGGCGCCGAAGGCTTTTGCGTTTAATCGGCCGAGAGTTGGGCTTGTTTTTGGGCGTGGAGGGCGGACACGGCCGTGCGCATGGCTACCAATTTTTCTCCGTGCAGCGAGTATTTGCCCAAAATAAAATAACCAGCCACCAACGCCAGGGCGGGAATGCCGGCGATCATCAGGCGAAAGCCGAAAACGGCCGTGCCCGGCTGTTCCGGATACAACACGCCGGCCGTCGGTTGGACATAGCGGCTCAGCGTCAGCACCGTGCCGGTGATGATGCCCTGAATGGTGAAGGCAAAACGGATGATGAAGCCGTTCATGCCGAAATACAGCCCTTCACGCCGCGTTCCCGTCACCAGTTCGTCGGCATCCACCAGGTCGGCGATGAGCAAATCGGTGAGCATGAGCAGCCCGGCCAGGCTGGTTCCAAACAACATGATCGCCAGCACGCCAGTATAAAAATCATTCGCCAGGAAAAACGTGAGCAAAATAGCTGCCGATGTCAGGCAGCACAGGCGCAGGGTTTGCCATGCGCCGCGCTTTTGCGTGATTTTGGTCCACACCGGCATGGCGATCAGAGCCATGAGGAAGGCCGAGGCCAAAAAAACGGAGTTTTGCGTGGCTACATCCAGCGTGACGCCGCCTACTGTCAGGTTGGTTTGCAGCCGTAGGGCGTATTTGGTGTAAAACGGCGCGGTGGACGTAAGGGCCAAAAACACAAATTGGACCATCAAATTGGTCCCTAAAAAGGCCAGGAAGTTGCGATTGGTCATGGTAACGCGCAGCGAATCAATTAAAGGCAGCGGTTCGTCTTCGGCAAATTCCGGCCGTTCGCGGCTGCCGACAAGCGATAGGGCAAAGAACACGGCCGTTACCACCGCCACCAGCCCGGCCACCATCCGCACCCCGCTCCAATCTTCCCCGGCCAGAATGGGCGGCAACGCCACGCCCACCAGCAAGCCAACCACCGAAAAAATCTGCCGCCAGGCGGAAACGTTGGCCCGCTGTTTCTCGTCCGGAACCATCTCCGGGAACAGCGCCGTCCAGTTCATCACGGCGATGGTCCACAGCAGATCGAAGGCCAGGACGAAGAAGAGGAAATAAAACAGCAGAGACAAATCCGGCTGGGCAACTAACCCAGCCGGCGGCACAAAGAGCAAGTAGAAGGTGAGGCTGAGGGGGATGAATGACCCGGCAATCCACGGAATGCGCCGTCCCCAACGGGTGTGGGTGCGGTCAGACAGGAAACCGGCCAGGGGATCGTTGACGGCGTTCCACAAGCCGTAAATGGACCAGATCAGCCCAACCCATGCGGCGCGCAGGCCATACACGTCGATGTAGAGGAATTGAACGTAGGTGGAAAATGCTTGATAGGAAACGGCCGTAGCCAATGACCCAGAGGAATAGAGGATAAGCTGCCAACGGGGAATTTGTTTCGACACGGAACCCTCCCTGATTGCCAAAGGCAAATAATAACCCCGAATACACTTTGAGTTTAATTCTAGCACAAGAGTTGGCCGCTTGTCTGCACGTTTTACAGCCTGGAATGTGTAACTTGAAGACTGTTTACCGTTATCCGGCGCATTTGGCCCAGGTCTTTCGGATGGCGGGCTGCGGTTTACCGACTAGGGATTCCAGGTGGGCGTGTCTGCTTGCAAGGGTTTGGCAAAATCCAGAAGGGCGCGTTTGATTTGTGGCCAGACGGCCGTTTCTACATCCGTCAGCGCGTGCCCGGTGGCAACCTCTACATACCGCGCCTGCCCGGCCAGCTCCCGCAGCAGCAGGTGCGTCGCTTTGGGCGGAATGGTCTGGTCGATGCTGCCCTGGATGACCAGTGTGGGGGTGTGAATCTGCCCGGCCGCTTCTTTGGCCGCCAGCCCCAGGGCCAGCACCTCGTCGACCAATCGCGCCGGAACCCGCATCTCTTGCAAGAAGGTCTGAATCTCCGAATCCTCCAGATCGATATTGGGAAACACCGTGCTGAACGCTTTTTGCATCCGCGGATCGGTGAAGTCGACGCGTTTAAACAACTGAAATTCGGGGATGAAGCGTTTGACGCCTTGCCAGATGGCCTGATGCACTTCGGTTCCGATGCGCCAGAAAGGGGCCAGCAGGACCAGCCGGTCTGGCGGCTGCTGCGCCGCCACGTTCAGGGCTATCGCGCCGCCCATCGAGTAACCAACCAGCAGCACGGCATCGTGGTTGGTGCGCAGAGTGGCATGGGCTTCGGACACGGCCGTTAGCCAATTTTCCCTGGTCTGATCGAACAATTTGTCGATTTGCGTGCCAAAACCGGGCAGCAGCGGCGCCTGCACCGTCCAACCCTGGGCAAAGAGCGCTTCGGCTAACGGCCGTACCTCTGCCGGTGTGCCGGGGAAGCCATGCACCAACAGGGCCGCCTGACGGCCGCCCTGCCAGTAAAACGGCTGGTAAATTTCCTCGCGAAAAAAAGAGATCTCTGTCATACGATGCGTCCTTTCCAGGGTATGCCCCGCCCGGTAAAACGACGAACCAGCCCCCATGCGCCGGCCGCCTGAATAATCAACGCGCCAAAAGGGGACAAAATGGCCTGCCATGCTGGCCCATAACGCCGCGCCCAGGGCCAAAAGGCAATGGCCACTGCGCCCCATGTCAGCGGCAGCCAGCGGCGGCGCACCCGGCCAGACACAACCGCCAGAAAAACCAGCAGCGGGTTCATGGCAATGGTAATAAAAAAGATGGTCAGGAGTGATTTCGCCCCGGAAAAACGAAGTGACTGTGACCCCAGGCGGTTCATGCCGTGCCAGATTTGGGTGGTGTTGCGATACATGCGCACTTGCGCGGCTCCTTCGCCGCGCATCAACTGCACCCGGTACCCTTTTTGGCGCAGGTGGAGGCCCAGGGCGACGTCTTCCAGGGCTTCATGGCGCACGGCCGTAAAGCCGCCAATCTCGTCATACACCTGCCGCCGCAGCAAAATATACTGCCCATTCAGATGCGCCGACGTGCGCTGCCAGGCGACAAACATGCCCGCAAACGCGGCCGTCAGCGCCAGCCGGTCTACCATTCCCCGGCACTGCTGCGTGAGGAACAAACTCAGACCGTCCAATTGATGGTCGATGGCGTACTGCACCGCCTGCGCCGGGCTGTCTGGTGTGTGGATGGTGTCGGCGTCGGTGAAGAGCAGCCATTCGCCGTGTGCGGCCGCTGCCCCGTGACACAGGGCGTTGGGCTTGCCCAGCCAATCCGGCGGCAGGTCGCGCAAGCTGATCAGCCGCACGCCGTGGGCGCGGGCAATGGCCGCCGTTTCGTCTTCGGAATTGTCGTCAACGACGATGATTTCCAGCTCGCCGGGGTAATGGGCTGCCCGGAGCGATGGGAGCAGCGCCTGTAGATTATACGCCTCATTGCGCGCCGGAATGATGATGGACAAGGACGGCAGCGTCCGGTGGACGGGCGTCTGGAGCAGTTCGGGCAGCGATTGGTAGGCGCGGTTGGCGCGGTAAGCCAGCGCCGGAGCCAGCAGCGAGAGGTAAATCGTCCGCTGCCATTTGGAGAAGAAGTTATCCAGCATGGCGGGCCTCTGCAAAGGCAATCTGCATGAGGACACCGGGTCTTGGTTCCAGGGTGGCGCCCATGTAAGGTTTGATTTTGTCGGCATTGAGCAGAGTCAGGTTAAAACGCTGCAAGATGCGCGCCAGGACAATTTTGCTTTCTACCTGGGCAAAGGCGGCGCCGATGCAGTTGCGTGGGCCGCCGCCAAAGGGGACATAGGTGAGTGACGGCCGTTTCCCCTGTTCCGTCTGGCTGTGATCGAAGCGTTCGGGGCAAAATTCGGCCGGATTTTCCCAGTACCGCTCGTCGCGGTGCGCCAGGTAGATGGAGTACATGACGCGGGTATCCTCTGGGACTTTGTAGCCGTTGACGGTGATGTCGCCGCCGGCGTGGCGGTTGCCCACATGGATGGGCGGATATAAGCGCAGCGCTTCTTTGATGACGATGTCCAGGTAAGACAACTGGTTGACTTGTTCCAGTGTGGGCGGCTGGTGGGCCTGGCCGATTACGGCCGTTACCTCTGCTTTGGCCTGGGCCATGGCTTCCGGGTGGCTGCCCAGCAGATACCAGACCCAGGATAACAGCGCGGTGCTGGTATCGTGGCCGGCGATGAGCATGGTTAGCATCTGGTCGCGGATACGGCCGTCATCCAATCCGGCACGGATCAATTCGCCCAGCAGGTCGCCGGGATCGACGGCTGCGGTGCCATCGGCCAGGGCGGCGCGCCGCTGGGCGATAACGCCGAAGAGGTAGTCGTCGATTTCCTGGATGGCTCGTTGATATTGCGGGCGGGGCAGGTTGGGGAAAATGATCCATATGCCCGGCGAAATGTAGCTGATGGCTTTGAGGATGGGCCGCCATAAGCGGTCCAGATCGGGCGTGAAGTCCACTTTGAACATGGTCCCCATGAGGATGAGCAGGGCTATTTTGCGCATTTCCACGAGCATGTCGACGGAACGGCCGTTTTCCCAACCGTCGATCACTGCATTGGTGTATTTCCAAAAAGCGTCCAAATGGTTGACAACATGGCGGCGGTGCAGCGGCGGGTCCATGATGGCTCGTAAATCGTCGTGCTCTGAGCCATCAACCACTAAAATGCCGCGCCGCAGCAGTTTAGCAACCGGATCGCTTTCTTTGCGCCAGATAAATTGGCTGCGTTGGGTAACCAGGATTTCGCGGTTTGTGTCTGGCCCCACAAACACGGCCGGACGGAAAACCGGCAGGGTTATCTGAAAAACCGGCCCGACGTGCTCGCGCATGAGCGACAGGGCGGTTAACAATGACCGATCGCGTGATAAACCTTTAAGAATTTTGGCTCCCGTTTCACCATCGGCTATGGGCAGCGGGCGGCTATGCGGGCAGGGTGACTCTTCTTCTGACATGGGTAACCTTCCTCGTTGTCATTTGGTTACCGGCATCCCCTCATCGATTTTGATTAGACCTTGTAAAACAAAAACTTTGTGATTAGCAGATTGGAAATCAGAGATTGGAAATTGGAGAGGCTCCAATCTCTAATCTCCAATCTTTGAATTACCACCTGAATGGGGTCTTACCCCTTTACAAGTTCTTGTTGTGGACGACGATAGTTTGCCGGCAGCGGCGAACTGCTGACGATTAAATCTTCGGCGATCTTAGATGAAGAGAGCACACCTGGCAAGCCCGCGCCGGGATGTGTGCCTGCGCCCACGAAATAGAGGTTGTCAAAATCTTCGGAACGGTTGTGCGGCCGGAACCAGGCGGACTGGGTGAGAACCGGCTGCACGGAGAAGGCGGACCCCATGTAGGAGTTGAGTCGGCCCTGGAAGTGCAGTGGGTCGATGTGGGTTTCGGCCACGATGTTGGCCTGGAGGTCGGGCAGGTAGTTGTCTTCCAGGAATTGCATGATGGCGTTGCGGTAGGGCACGGCCGTTTTGGTCCAGTCGATATCTGCGCCCAGGTGCGGAACCGGCGACAGGACGTAGAAGCCTTCGTGTCCGGCAGGGGCGATGCTGGGGTCGGTGAGGGTGGGCATGTGCAGATAGAGTGAGAAATCTTCCGACAAAACCTTCTTTTGGAAGATGTCCGACAGCAGCCCTTTGTAGCGCTCGCTGAGGATGATGTTGTGGTGGGCCAGATTGGTGTCTGTGTACCGTTTTTTAGTGCCAAAGTAGATGACAAACAAGGACATGCTGTATTTGGTGAGCTTCTTGTAGCGTGTGTCGGAGTTGCGCAGGCCGCGTGCTTTGGCGGGGATCATGTTCAGGTAGGTCCAGGCCACGTCGGCATTGGAGATGACGTGATCGGCTTTGTGGATGGTTCCGTCGGCCAGACGGATGCCGGTGGCGGTACGGCCGTTTACCAATATCTCCTCTACCTCAGCATTCAGGTGGAACTGGCCGCCTAACTCTTCAATCAATCTGGCCATCGCCGCTACCAGCGCACCCGTGCCGCCCTTCGCATAATGGATGCCCCATTCCCGTTCCAGGTAATGGATCATGGCGTAGATCGACGACGAGTCAAATGGGTTGCCGCCAATCAGCAGTGGGTGGAAGGAGAAAACGCGGCGTAGAAAATCGTTTTCCACAAAGCTGGATGCGTATTGGTAGACCGATTTATGCGATTGCAGCTTGATGAGGTCCGGAGCGACGCGCATCATGTCGCCGATGGTCAGGAAAGGTTTGTCGGCTAACTGCACAAAGCCTTTCTCGAAGATGGCCTTGGTGGTAGACATAAAGCGATGGTAGCCGGCCACATCGGCGGGATTCCATTTGGCGATTTCGCTGGAGATAAAGTCAGGGTCGTCGTTGTAGTCGAAGGAACGCCCTTCGTGGTTAAAGATGCGATAGAATGGGTCGAGCTGAACAAAGTCGACATAATCTTCGCGGCGGCGGCCGGCCAGAGCGAAAATATCGTCGAACATAAACGGCGCGGTGATAACGGTGGGGCCGCCGTCGAATTTGAAGCCGTTTTTCTCGAATACGTAGGCGCGGCCGCCGATTTTGTCTAATTTTTCAAAGATTTCAACGTCATAGCCGCGGGCGGCCAATCGCGCCGCTGCGCCTAATGCGCCAAAACCACTACCGATGATGATTACTTTTTGTGACATGTTAACTCCCTTAATGAAGATCAAACCCTTTGGGTTATGAAAATTATACCGATTCACGCGCCAGTTTGTAAGCAGCCAGGGTGTGTTGGCGCGTGTCTTGACGATTGATGATAGGGGCCGGGTAATCCTGGCCGATGATAACGCCGACTCGTTTTTGCTCCGACAGGGGCATTTTGGCCGGTTCGTGGATGTAGGTGTTGGGCACGGCCGTTAGCTCTGGCGCCCATTGGCGAATGTAACGGCCGTCCGGATCAAATTTTTGGCTTTGGGTAGTGGGGTTAAAAATGCGGAAATAGGGCGCGGCGTCTGTGCCTGTGCCGGCCGACCATTGCCAGCCGCCGTTGTTGGCCGCCGGATCGCCATCGACCAGATGCTGCATAAAGTGCCGCTCGCCCCAGCGCCAGTCGATGAGCAGATCCTTGACCAGAAAGGAGGCGACGATCATGCGGGCACGGTTGTGCATCCAGCCGGTGGTTTGCAGTTGGCGCATGGCGGCGTCGATGACGGGGAAGCCGGTACGGCCGTTTTGCCAGGCGGCGAATTGGGTTTTGTCGTTTTGCCACTGCATGGCGTTGTAGGCCGGGTTGAAGTTGCCGCTGAGAACGTGCGGAAAATGGTACAAAATGTGGATGTAAAATTCGCGCCAGATCAGTTCGTTGAGCCAGGCGGCGGTGCCAGAACGGCCGTCGGCGGTGGCGGTTTCATGGGCGGCCTGCGCGGCGACGGCCGTTTGCCGGGCCGACACCATGCCAAAACGCAAATAGGGCGAAAGCTGCGACGTGCCATCCAGGTCCATGCGGTTGCGTTGTTCGGCGTAGCCGAAGATGGGGCCATCGTCCGGGCGGCAAAAGCGCTGCAGCCGCCGCTGCGCTTCGGCTTCCCCGGCGGGGAAGGGGACAGCGGCAGGCAAGGTTGGCTCGGTAGGCAGCGGCAAACTGGGAATGGCGGCAGGCGTGGGAATGTGGTCGGGCGCGGGCAAAATGTCTGATGGGCGGGGGAACGGCCGTGCGCGCCAGACGTTGCTGAATGGGGTGAAAACGGTGTAGGGTTGGCCGTTGGTTTTGAGAACGGCCGTAGGGGGCTGAATGGTCAGACCGGGCGTCAGGTGCAGCGGGCGCTCGGCGGCGATGGCCCGGTCGCGTCGTTGGGCATAGGGCGAATACTCTTCCTGGGCGTAAACGGCCGTGGCGCCGGTTTCGGCCAATAGCGCCGCCAACTCTTGCGATGGGCGGCCCTGCCGCACGACCAAATAGCTTCCCCGGCGGCGCAGCGCATCATCCAGGCTTCTTAGACCGTCCCATAGAAAGGCCAACCGTTTTTCACCGGCATAGCTGGTATTTGCCAGCGTCGGGTCGATGATGAACAGCGGAATGACCTGGTCCGCGTTCTGGATTGCGGCCGTCAGGGCGTCGTTATCACTCAGGCGCAAATCGCGCCGAATCCACCAAACAGCAGTTTTCATAAGTGTTCCGATTAACTCAAAGCGAGAGGTGAGGAAGGCTCCGATTCATAGATGAGGCGCATGATCAAAATGGGTCTATCCCGATTTCAGGCGCATGGCGTCTGGCTGTTTTCGGTAATGCAGTCCAGCCATTCAATAATTGGGCCGCCTTGTTCTTGCAATATTTCTTGGGCAGCCTTGTGATAGGCGATAAGGTAACGGTGCAATAACTCGATTGGCATATCGTAGTTGAGGAGCAGCGTTTCGGTCCAGGCCACTTCGGAACCCAGGAAGGAGACACTGCCGAGCGTGAGAGCGGCGTTGATGTCGCGGGCCAGATGTAAGTTGGCGTTGGTGATATGTTCGTAGCGGAAAGACTCGCGTTTGAGCGATTGCCACACCCGGGCTTCTATTTCCGCCTGGCTTTCGCGGAAGTGGCGCTGGGCAATCTGGTATTCTGGGCTGACGGGTTTGGGGTTGGGGGGTAACGGCCGTTTGTCCAATATGGCGCTGATGGCTTGCACGGCCGTTTCTAATTTTTCGCCCAGGAAATGGCCCGATATTCTATTTCTCAATGCCGGGGTCAGGCTAAAGATGCGCCCGCCAAAAGCCAGGCTGATCCCTTTTTGGCGCAAAAACTCGCCGACCTCATATAAGGAAGCGGCCGTGTGCAATTGCTGCGCTGTCATCACAATCAGATCAGGTTGGGTAGATGTGATGGTGTTCTCCAGGTACTCCAGCGGCACATTGGCCCCCAGGTAAATGGTTTCCCAGCCGCGATAACGCAAGGTCAAGGTCAGAAACATGGGCGCAAAAATGTGGTGCTCGTTGGCCGGGCAGGCAACGATGATTTTACCAGGGCGGTTGGGCGGCGGCGCGGCCGTTACCAGCGTGTTGAGCCGCCGCATGGCCAGCGCCGAAGCAAAATGCTCCTGCTGCACCGTTGCCTGATTGTGATACCAAAGGTCGCCAATGTGTACCAATCCTTTTTGCAGCACTTCCAGACAGACCACATCAGGCGGATACAGTGCAAAAGCCTGGGTTAATGCGACTTCTGCCGTAGTTTCGTCGTAATTTAAGCAGGCAGTAACCCATTTTTGCCGAAAATCATCCATTGTTGTGGGCATACCGTTGACACGCATTGGTACTGTGGTACTATTGTTTTTTTCAATGACGTGTGGGGGCTGGTCCATCATCTTTGCCAGCGGATCTTGCCCGTTTTCTTCCAGGTTTCGCCAAAGCTTCACAGCCCGACTGATGCTCATGCCTTCCTGTTGACGCGAGATTAACCATTTGATGATTGCGATGTCGTAGTCGGAATAAAGGCGATGTTTACCTTGTGTTCGTTCTGGTTCTGGGAGGCCATATCGTCGTTCCCAGGCGCGCAGCGTATCCGGTTTAATGTCTGTTTCCTGTAAGACAACTTTTAAGTTGTAGGTTGGTATTCTACTCAGGCTCATCATTTAATTTTTCCTTGTACCTT
>JAKQCM010000028.1 GCA_029559155.1 Chloroflexota bacterium | reverse complement strand
TTAAATAATGGATACAATGTAACCCAGTTTTATCATGGGGATACCTATCCCAGCGGGACAACCTATTTTGGCGGCACACAAGATAATGGCACAAATCGTGGGACTACAGGTAGTACGAATTGGAGCTCATTGTTGGGAGGCGATGGTGGATATGTGGCTGTAAACCCATCGGCTACAACTACACTCTTTGCAGAAAACACTAATCTATCTATCCAGAAATCCACAACAGGCACAGGCCCTTTTACCTCATCGATATCGGGCATTACCGAAGCGTCAGGAAATTTCCTGTTTATTAATCCCTTTATTATGGATCCGAATAATTCCAACCGTTTGTGGACGGGCGGATATACATTGTGGCGTACAGATAATCAGGGAACAAGTTGGACACGGGCAAGCGTCCTCAACCAGACCGGTGGTGGGGGAAACTCTGTAACCTCGTGGGCGGTGCAACCCGCTAATTCCGATCTGGTTTTAGCCGGTGATGAGATCGGAAATATTTATCGTAATGCCAGCGCCACTACCGCCAGCAGCACCACTACATGGACAGATGTCGCTAGTATGGGCGGCTACATCTCGTCTATCTCTTTTGATCCCAATACAACGAGCACGGCATATGCGACTGTTTCTACATTTGGGGCCACACACTTATGGCGTAGTATTGACGGCGGGGCCAATTGGTCCGCTTTTGGCGGCGCGCTGCCGGATGTGCCTTTCCTGTCCGTTTTAGTAGAAACCGGCGACAGTAATCGGATTTATGTCGGCACAGACCGGGGGATTTTCGTTACGCCTGACGGTGGGACAAGCTGGTTTTATGCCTTGGGGTTCCCGCGAGTTCCTGTGGAATGGATGGACATGGAGTTTGATGGAGGAATAGAGTATTTGTATGCCTTTACTCACGGCCGTGGCGTCCTCCGCGCCGGCACCCCCATTCCAACCAATGTTACTTTGCGCTCTACAAGCGCGTCGGGGCAGGCGACCGAGACAAGTTGGGTGAACATGACGGGCATCATTTTATTGTTCGGTTTGGTTACTGGCGCATTTTGGCTGTGGCGAAGTAAACGGCAATTTCAATAACCTTTGCTGGCACCTGGCGGCAGGACTATAAACTATTTATGGTTCTGCCGCTTGTAACGGTAAAAAGGGGTTCGCATGAAAAAGCAATTTGGATTGTGGTTAACCATTTTATTTACCGTGATCTCGGTTGGTTGCGTGCCGGTAATAGCTGAGCCAACTGCAACCGAATCAGCGCCTACTGTTTTAGATACACCTGACAGTGTTCTGGATGTTTTAAGTACTCCTGGTATCACGCCGTCGCCAACGGCCGTTATCTCTCAAGAAGCGTTGCCCATCCCCACAAAAACGCCCACAGCTTTCCTTACCCAATCCGTTGTAAAAACCCCCACCCCTGAAGAAACACCCCCACCAGATAGGGTCATCGTGGTCGCTGGCGGGAGCGAAGTTTACCAGATCAAAGTAGGGCAGGACTTTACGTTTCAAGGCCCGCGTGGCGCCGATTGGCAAATTGGGTACGATCAGGAGTTCCTGACCCTCTTGACCTCTGAAGGAGTAAGCCAACAGGCCGGGGATAGTTGGGAATTTCAAGCGAAACAGCAAATTGGGCGGACAAGAATTTGGTTAACGAATCTACCTCCCTCGTGCGTGGGAGAGTTTTGCCCACCGCCTGCGGCGTCTATTCAGTTGGATGCCAGTATCGAAATCGTGCAGAATTGATGTCTTATTGAAGAGCAAGTTGGTTGAAGCGACATCATGCAAAACGGCCGTTGCCCAGTTTCAGGCAACGGCCGTTTTTTGTCCCAAACCAAAGGTCAGATCGCTGACCTTTGGCTCTGCTGCGTACTACTGACGAATCATAAACGGCAAAAGAACCATATGCTTGACCGTTGTTTTTAGCGCGACGGAGGCATAGGAGCCGCTGTAGGTTTGGGAAGCGGCGGTGATCACGGCCGTGTCCGACCCACCGCTGGCGTTGGCCGGCGGGGTGACGATCACGTCGAAGGTCACACTTTCCTGGGGCGCTAAGGTCACGCTCAAGCCATAATCGCCGGCCCGGCCGCCAAACAACAGCCTCGTGTCCCAATTTGCCTGCACGGTCAGATCAAAAGTGTCGGTGAAATTGCCGGTATTAACGATGGAGACGGTGTACCGCGCGGTATCAAACAGCGAGATAAGCTGCTCGCTTGGGGCGGCTTCCACAGACACATTGACTACCTGCATTTCCACCGGAATGACCAATGGCGCGTTGAAAGCCCCGCCGTAATAGATTTCAGCGGTGTAGATGCCGGGGGTAACGGCCGTGGCGTCGAATACCACCTCTACCGTCATTGAACCATCCGCATCCACCGTACCGCTGGTCGGCAGTTCAGACAACCAGGGCGCATCCGGCGGCTCCGGGCTGCAATCATAATTGTTGGAATTGGGATGGACAAAACACACCGCCAGATTGTCCGACAGGACGGGTTGGTTGTAACCATATTGCAGGCCCGTTTGTGGATCGCCCTGGATACCGATGGTTGCCCGGTCGCCCGTAGAGCCGTTGAGCGATTTGTACTGGCTCAGAATGTTCCCATTTTCAAACAACACCACCTGGAAGGTCAAACTTGATGACGGCCACCCGCTGGAATCGATATTCTCCCATTGGATGATGAGTCGTCGGTGCGGGGCAATACCTTGAACTTCGTAATAGGTTTTGCTGGCGGCCGTATAATTGTGGCTGTCCCAGAGCGGTGCAATAAAGGCTTGTGCCCCATCGGAAATGGTGCTAGGAATAGGTTGGTTGCCGGCAAACGTGGGGTCAGATTGTCTGTCTTCAAAGTATACCTGGCCGTAGGAATGGATGGAAAGCCGGTTGTATTCCTGGCCGTAGTAGCTGAAGTTGAACGGGATCTCCAGCGGGGAATAGAAATCGTTGGCCCCGCTTAGGCCTAAACTCTGGCCGGTGGCGGAGATGTCGATCCAATTGTAGGCGACGGGACTTCCGGGCACATTGGAGTCGATGCAGGCATACCCGAAGGCATCGGCGTCACCGCAGGAGGTGTAAGGCACAGTCGGCAGCATGATCAGAGACCAATCGGTATCCCGGACCGCAAAGTCGAAGGCCGAAGCGCCGGTGTTGCTGATGGTGAAGCTTTTGGTCACGGTTGTGCCTACGGTGACGACTTCGTTGAAGGCAGTCGGATCGTGGGCGATGTTGGCGACATAGGGGATCAGGTTGAAGTCTGTGGTGGTAGCGGCGTTGGATACGGCCGTTACCGCCTTAACCTGGCTCACAAACCCTCTCCGGCTAGCCGTAATCGTATATTCACCCGGCTGCACAGTCAGGTTGTAGGCATCACGGTGGAAAACCAGCTTGTCGAACCCGTTGGGGCCGGTGATGTGCAAGGTTGCCGGTAATAAATCGCTCGTCGCGGCCTCGGTGATACGGCCGTCTAACGTGGCGCAATCCGTGCAACCTAACGCCAGGCTGACCGGCATATTGGGAGGCGTGTTAATAAAACTGCCATCAAACACCACATCAGAGAGGTAATCGCCAGTCTTGACCATGCTGCGCAAATCGAAAACAACATCAAACGTTGCCTGCATTCCTGCCGGAACGACAATGTCGTCCGTCGGTAAGTCAGCCCATTGCGCCGCTTCGGAAGCGATGGCCAAACCCGACAGTTGAGAATAGCCCATGTCGTTCAGGTATTGCACTGCGCCATTGAAGGCATTCACCCGGTAGAACTTCTGGATGAAGGGGAAGCTGTTGGCGTCGGTCGCCGCATAATACAATTGATTGGTGGCCGAATCCCAGGCCAGTCCTTGGGTGAAGGTGTTGGCGTCAATGCCCAGGCTGCCGACAACCGCAGTCTGCCCGGTCACCGGATCGATGGTTACCAGCGTGTCGTTGTCGATATCGATGCTGTACAAGGTTCCGTTGTCTGCAAAAGCCAGCGATTTGAGGCACCCGCTGCCCGTCACGGGAGCAACCTCAGTGGTTGCGGCCGTGTGAACATTCACGGTGAACAGGGTTTGTCCCAGGTAACAATCATAAGCATGAAGGATATACATGCTCTCGGTGATTGGATCGTAGGACATGCCGTCATAGACTGTGTAGGTCGAAATCATGGGCAGCGCGCCGATGATTTCCTTGCTGCCGGTGGCAATATCTAAAGCAATGAGTCTGCTTTCTTCAAAGGCAAATAATTTGGAGAAATCATTCGCCCAGAAATCGCCGCCGTGTAAAGAACCATGCTCGATATGTTGATCGCTGTTCGAAATGCTGCCGGGGGTGTTCAGATTAAACCAGCCCAGTGAACCGCCGATGCCTTCTTGCAGAATGCCGTAGGCGATGATGGGGGGAGCGACGTCGGTGGTGCTTGGCTGCTGGCCGTTAATCGCGGTCAGGGCCGCGTTGCGCACGGCCACGGGCACGTCGAAGTTGTCCATGCGCACATTAAAGCGCATGGGAACGTTGCCGGTATTGGTGACGGTAACGGTTTTGGTAATCAGGTCGCCAATCTGGGCGTTTACGTCAATGGTGGCCGGGCTGTAGCTTAAAAAGCTGGCCTGAGGAATCAGGATGAGGTCGGTGGTGACGGTTGTCGCAGACACGGCCGTTACCGTTGCCGTCGTATCCAGATAACCAGGCGCCGTAGCCGTCAGGGTGTATTCGCCCGCCGGAACGGTGACGTTGTAAGCGTCTACGCCTACCAGATGGATGTTCATGCCGTTGGCGCTGGTGATGGTGACATTGGCATTAACGGCCGTGTTAAACCACCCATCCATGATGGACCCATCCAGCACGCCGCAATCGGCGCAGGTTACATGCATGAGCAATGGCTGGGCGGTGACATTGTTTACGAATGAGCCGCTGAAGGCGACTGCGCCTTTGTAATCTCCCAGCGCATACAAACCGCGCGTATCAAAAGCGACATCCACATTCGCCGAACCGTTAGCCGGAATGGTAACCTGGTCAGGAACGGCCGTGGCCCACGGCAGCGGCGCCGAAGCAAAAGCTATCCAGGTAAAAGCAATTTCGCTGGAGTTACCCGGCGTCGTGCTGCCCAACGACTCAACAAATGTCGTTTCGGCCGTTGTCAGGTCAATCGTCCGCAGCTGTCCGCCATCGTTATTCCAGATGGTAATATACATTTGCTTCGTGACCGGATCCCAGTCCATGCCGCTGTTGAAGTTCGTATAAGGCAGCACTTGGCCAACGGCCGTAGCTTGCCGCGTGACCTTGTCGATGGTCAGTAGCTGCTGGCCCCAATTATCGTGGGCGTACATCGTGCCCTGATCATCAAACGCAATGGAATCGATGTCCAACTGACTGGGGCTAAGGATGGCGCCGAGCAGTGTCGTTTGGCCGGTGGTCACGTCGATGGTAAACAAGCTTTTACCGCCGGTGCTAAAGAAATCGACGTAACTACTCACCACGTACATCTGCTGCGTTGAGGGATCATACCCCATCGCGCTGTATTGCTCCCATCCTGGCGGTTGGGGCAGTGTGCCCACGACGGTAACAGCGCCGGTGGTCGTATCGATTTTCAGCAGCTCATCATTCGATGAGTCGGAATCATTCAGATCGCCCAGGGCGTAGACCACAGAGAAATCGTCGCCAAAGAAGTCGCCGCCGACCGAGCCGCCTTTGGCAAAACTGCCGAGGCTGGTCAGGGTTGCAGGATCCTGGCGGTTAAAGTAAGCAATGGTTGGCTGCGGGTCATAACTGGCGTAAATGCCGTAGATGCGATCTAACAAGGTGGTGTAAGGCGTCAGGCTCACATCGACAGGTAATGATCCGCTGGCCGTCAGGGTAACAGTGTGGGTAACAACGCCGCCCAGGGCCACAGTGTCTTCGATATTGGCCGGAGTATAGCCCAATGACCCACCTTGCAGATTGACATCCAGCGGCGTCGTTGCGCCATCACTGATGGTTACCTGCGTGGTAAAGCTGGCGTAATTGACGGCCGTAACCGTGACAGTATACGCGCCGGTGCGTAAATCGCCGCTGTAATTGCCCAGCAAATCAGTCGTGAAGCGGAATTGATTGGTTCCATCATCGGCGGTTACGGTGGCATTTTTAATCGGCCAACTGTAATCGGTGTCGGTTACTGTGCCGGCCAACGAACCGAAGGCAACTCCGTTGCTGCACCAATCTACGGCGGCTGTCAGCACTTCTTGACGTTCGGCCAGGAGGTCGATGGCTTCGAAGGGGAAACCCAGGTAGGTGCTGCGGAAGGAACGGCCGTATACCGTAGACCCGGCCGTGTCGGCTGCCTCGACAAAAGCCGGTTGGCCGATGCTGTTTAACACAACGCCTCTTGTGCTGGCATAGTACGGGAAAACCAGGTTATACGGGCCGAGTCCGCCATACACAACCCAATCCCCAGTTACATTGACATATTCCGGGTATTTGGAAAAGTAGCTGCGTAGCCCTAAGTACTGGCTGCGAAAGGCAGTGATCGTATTGAGATAGTTGGAACTGGACAAAAACAGGCAGTTGTCTTGGGGCAGCCATCGGCTCAAGATTGCCTCAGATGCTTCTGTGGGGCCAGAACCGTATCTTGCACCGGTGAACCAGATAACCATGTTGTAGGGCGCTAAATCCGCCTCGACGGGCAGGTTCAAGCCTGCGGCTGTGTCCCAAATGTCGTAAGTCGTGCCCATCGCGTCCAGCGCATCGGTGTAATAGGCGCGGACGTCCGGACCGTCGTCGTCATCGTCTACCAATAAGATCATGGGCGCAACGGCCGTTGTGAAGCTGGATGTAGCCGAAACAGCGCTGCCGCAGCCATTGTCGGCCGTGACGCGCCAATAGTACAGTGTCCCGGCCGCCAAGTAGGTAGACGGCGTCAGGGTGACATCCGTGGTGGTTTCGCTGTAAACCACGCTGGCAAAACCGCTGTCGGTGGCGATTTCCAGGGTGTAATCACCTGCGCCGACTGCGGGTGTCCAGGTAAAGCTGGCGGTGACGGGAACGTTAACGGCCGTATCCGCCGGCGACGACAGCGCGAGGCTGCCCGGAACGGCGCTGGACAAATCCAGAGCGACCGTGGCGGTGTGTACCTTGCTGCCTTCCGTGCCGATAATGCCCAGCGTATAGCTGCCTTCCGTTGCCCCGCCTAAATTGGAAAGAGTCAGGGTGGTGGCGGCATTCGGCGTGATGGGGTTGGTCGCAAAAGCCGCATTGGCTCCGGCCGGCGCGCCGCTGACGCTCAGATTAACGCTGTTGTTATACCCGCTTACCGAGGCCAGGTTTACATCGTACACCGGGCTGTCGCTGGTGCAGACAGCCTGCGAGGCGGGCGTGGCATCGATCACAAAATCAGCGGGGAAAGTAACTTTTTCAAAAAAGACATCCGGGTCTTGCACGGCGTTGGTCAGGTTCCGGTCATCGGACCAGAAAATATAGGCGCTGTCGGTGTCTTGGAATTGCTGATCATAAAAACCGTGATAACACGTGGCGATGGTGGGGTCCGCAAACACGGGCGATTGGGCGTCGCTGATTTTGACGCTGGTTTCCCAGGTTTGTCCGTTGTCGAACGAGGTGCGCATGAAGTATTCAAACAGGTAATTGTTTGTCGGATCATTGCGCCGATCGTACCAAGTGGCCACGACACGGCCGTTTTCGTTCACGCTGATGGTGGGAAAAAACTGGTCGGTCAGGGTCGCATCGTCATTCAGGCGAATTTCCGGTTCCCAAGTTGCGCCATTGTCCAGCGACCGGCGGTAAAACACATCGACAACATCGCCAAAATTATAGCCGTCGGGATCATAGGCGTAAACCATGTGCAGCACGCCGTCGCCGCCGATGGTAATTTGCGGCGGGGCCGGATAGTAGCCAATCCCCCCTAAAAGTCCTGGTAAATTATAGCCGCAATATGTCCCGGCATCCCGCGGCATCACCGCATCGGTGATGGGCGAGGCGATAGGCGAAAAAGAGCCGCCGCCATCGGTAGAACGCACCCCTTCGATTGAATACGTCCAATCGCCATCCCAGGGGAAGGTGACTTTGTTCCAGGCGACAACCAGCCCGCCGTCAGGGCCAACGGTGATCCAGGGCGCTTTGGCGATATAGTTGTAATCGATGCCGCTGCTGATGGTCATGCGACCTTCCCAGGTCAGACCGTCGTCGGAGGAGCTGAACTGAATGGTTTCATGTTCGCCGTACCAGACCACATAGAGACGGCCGTAAAAAGCGCTGCTTACGTTGTTATCGACGGCCATGATTTCCATGTCGTCTACGCCATATTCAATCCGCTTATCTAAGGCGGTCACAAAATTAAACGTCTGGCAGTCATCGGCGGATTGCCAGATGCCCACACCGTCTGATCCGCCAAGCAAAGCAGCCAGGTAGAAGTTGCCATCGCTTTGGCGCCAGACAAGGCTGGGATTGCCGTAATTTATTTTTGTGGCGTCGATGTGCTCTTTATCGACGAAGGTGGCTCCGCCGTCGATGGACCGGCTGAACCCGATGAAGCCTGTGTTTTCCACCTGACCATGAAAAGCATCGATGTAGGCGGCGCAGACCGTGCCGGTGGTCTGGTTGATGGCGGTTGAAGTGGTGCTTTGCACACTCGCCAGGCCGCCATCTTTTGACGGGTCGTTGACGAGCACATCGACGGCCAATGCTTGTTGGATGACAGCCTGGTTGGTGACGGCCGTTGCCGTTTTCCCAACCTCAACCGTCACGCCGCATAAATTTTGCAGCCAGACGCGCGGCATCCCGCTGAGGGTGGATTCGGGGTCGGTTAGCTCGTTGCAAATTTCCGGCGGCGTCAGACTGCCGGTTTGGTCATCGGCGCGTGTCACGCCAGATGAGGCCCAAAACAGCACGGCAGCCAGAGCAAGAACGGCCGTAGCAATTAAAAATCCTCGTTTCTTGTGCATCCTTATTCTCCTTCTCTCTAGATCTGATCTAAAAAATAGATCGCCGGAAGGAAATTCTTCCGACGATCTATCGGTAAACAATTTATTTGGTTATCCGGGGTAGAAAAGTCTTGTAAACAATATCTTGCACATCCACCGTAACCGGCACGCGGACAAAAACGTCAGGCAGACCGGCCGCATTGCTATCCAAACACAGGACTGCGGTATGTGGTCCATAAGCCAGGCCGTTCGTGTTGATTTGTAATCGGATGTCGCTGCTGCCGCCGGCAGGGGTTGTGCCCTGCTGCGGGGCAACAGTCAGCCAGGGGATTTCTTGCGCGCCGCATTTTTCGCCAAAACCACGGATTAGCCAGTTTCCAGGCGCGCCAAAGGAATCTAAGAGGCCCCAAGAGGTATCGGCCGGAATCGTTGGCGGATCAGACGGCGCGCCAGCCTGGTACATGCCAATCCAGGAACGAACCCTGCTGGTAGATGTATCTACTGCCGCCGGATACCCACTGCTGCCAATAGCGGCCGTGCGGTTAACGACGGCAATGAGCACGTCGCCAGGTTCTGTCAGCTGGATCGGTTGGTCGAAGGTGTAGGTGGAGAAAGTCGTTCCATCAACTGCCTGGACGGCCGCGTTTTTTATCGTGCCGACATGATTGGCGCCTGTATTGGGATCGCCGTCGGCATCTTCGTAAACATAGATATCGACCAGTTCGCCAACATTCACGCCGCTAAAGGCGGAATTGTCAAACAAGACCTGAACTTCGGTCAGGGAGAATGGGTAATCGGTTGGCCGGGGTGTGAAGCGGTTTAGCCAGATGAATTGACGGCCGTAAGCCCCAAAATTTTCTTCCGGCGCGCCATCGTCCAATACCAGAGAGATGATCTGGCCGCCGGACATTTGATTGGGTGTGGTCGTGGCGGGCTGCGCGGCGTCTGGTCGCGGCATCCAACGGAAGAGCGAGAAATCGCCCCAGGCGGTAAAGCTGGCCGGATTGGCCGCCGGTTCCTCGTTGGCGATGTCCAGGGTGATGCGGGAAACGGCCGTTTCCCGCGAGACCGTCCACACCAGGTCAATATCACCGGGGTTGGCGATGGTCAGAGTATGCGTTTGGGTGCTGTTGGGCGCCTGGATGACGGAAACGGCCGTGTCGCTCAACTGCATAACCGCAGCCCCCCGATAAATCACGTTCAGGTTAATGATGCCCACATTGTCCGGATGCCCGGCATCCGCGCCCATCGTCACCGAACCGTAAGCGCGATCGCCAGGGACAATCTGCGCCTGCTGCCAATTTACAGTGACGTCATACGGCTGTCCGGCCGGGATCAGCCCCGTTGGTCCGGAAGCTGTTACCTCGCCGGTATCGTCGGCGGTCACGGCATAGACCAGTTTTACCAAATCGGGCGGGGCAGCCCCTTCACGCCAGTTTTGGACCAGAATCCACCAGACGCCTTCGGCCGGGGTGTTGATGTTGCAATATTCGATTGGGTAAGGTGTGGTGCTGTTGCACACCTGGGTCGCGGAGGAAGGAACTTCCCCCGCTCCGACATACAAATCTACGTCCATCGCCGTGGATTCGGTGGTTTCGGCCACCAGACGGGTCGCGCCGGCCGGAACCGTTACGGTAATGAAGTGAGTTGTGCCATCATTTAAGTTGTCGTAAGGGTTGTCGGGCGTGGGGTCTTCAAACAAGGTGGTCGTCAGAATTGTGCCTACAGCCAGCCCTTTGGGAGTCAGACTTAAATCGGTGATTTGCCGGGAAACGACGTTGACGGTGATGCTGCCCGATTTGCTGGTCGTGTCATCGGTCACTTTGTCGGCCATCAGCGAGTTGGTGGGGAGCAGGGCGATGGGGAAATGGGCTTCG
This sequence comes from Chloroflexota bacterium, assembly GCA_029559155.1. Taxonomy (GTDB): domain Bacteria; phylum Chloroflexota; class Anaerolineae; order Promineifilales; family Promineifilaceae; genus Leptovillus. The sequence continues at coordinate 10,346 of JAKQCM010000028.1, read as the reverse complement.
GGAACCTGGGTGGTGTCTGGTTCTAAGGTAAAGCCGACAAAGTGCCAGCCGCCGTCAGGCTCGAACCCTTCGACATTGGCCGTAACCGTTATGGTTTGCATGCTTCCTGGCTCTAAAACGAACTGAGCCGGGGTGATGGTGAGGTTTATGCCATTGATTTGGGTGGTAACGGCCGTCCATGTCACGGTGTAAGCCAGTGTGCTGCGCACCGTGCGCTGCCAGGTGCATTCCGCCAGGCACTGCCCGTTGGCCAGCGACGCGATATTTAAGGTTGATGGGTCGCCGCCGCCATCCGGGTTGGCCGCCAGATAATTGGCCCGCACCTCGTTTAGCACCAGGCCCGCTTTGCTGGCTACGAACAAATCAATGCGTCCTGCCCCCATGTCGAACGCATCGGCTGGAGTCAGGCCATCTTCCTTTAAATGGGTGTCATTGGCCGTGGTCATCAACGCCGATTCGATTTCGGTGGGTGTCCAGTCGGGGTGGAGCGCGACGAGCAAGGCGCCTGCCCCGGCCACATGCGGGCTGGACATAGACGTGCCGGCAATCGCCTGGAACAGTTCGCCGGTGGCTTGCCCATCGGCAAAGGCGGTTTGCCCGGCCAAAATTTGCACGCCAGGACCGGTCACATTCGGTTTGACATAGTTGCTGTCGCCCTGCAGCACCGGACCACGCGAACTGAACCCGGCCATTTCATCGACGGGAACGCGGGCGTCCGGCGCGTAGACAGCCTGGCTGCTGGTAAACGAGATGGTAACAGGGCTGTTGGCGGCGATATGGCTGCGCAGAGCTGCGCCCACGTCGGCATTGACATGGACAGCGGGTAACGTGAAGTGATCTGTGCCCAGGTCGCCCTGAGCAGCGTTGGCGAGGATGATGCCGCCTGCGCCGCCTGCTTTCACGTTGTCCCCTTTGGCTACGCGCGCATTGACGCCGCGTTCGCATAACACGACCTGATGGTTATTGAAGGTGCCGGGGTTGAAGGGGTTGAGGCATAAACGGCCGTTTTCACCCGCCGAATCGGTGTAATTGGCCGCATCCACAAATTCAAAATTGGTCACGCCGCTGGTCAATGTGGAACCATACAACTGGATGGGCATCGTTAAACTAGGCGTCACCACAATGTCGCTGAGAAAGTGGCGGTTGCTGTTGCTGGCTCCCACTGTCGTTACCCAGGGCGCGTCGCCAGGGGAACCGAGCGTAGAGGGGCCGGGGCCGCTGTTACCGGCGGAAACGGCGGCAAATACGCCTGCTTCGCGGGCATTCATAAAGGCCAGGGCGGTTACATCCTGCCAAGGATCGTTGCTGGGGCCGCCAATCGAATAATTGATAACATCCACGCCATCGGCTACTGCTTTGTCGATGGCCGACAGCAGGTCGGAAGAAAGGCCGCCCCAGGGACCGAGCGCCTTGTAGGCTGCCACGTAAGCGCGCGGCGCAATGCCAGAAACCGTGCCGCGAGGCACGCCCAGCATGGTAGCATTGACGCCTTGATTGCCGGCCGCGGTGGATGCTGTGTGTGTGCCATGTCCGTTGTCATCGCGGGCGGAGTAAAAATCGCCGTTGTAACCGCCAACCGCCAGGACATATGCGGCCAAAAAATGCTGCGCGCCGATCAGCTTATGGTTGCAAACCAGGAAGTTTTGCCCGTCGCTGGGGGGTTGGCAAAAGCCGCCCCAATAAGCAGGCGGCGCCGGATAGGTTCCGTTGTCGGCGAAGGACGGATGTTCCGGCCAGATGCCGGTGTCGATGACGCCGACGATGACGCCATCTCCTTTTGTGCCGGGGATGCCGCCGGTGGCTGTGCCATCCCAGAGGGCGGTGGCCCCGATAAAGGCGGGCGTGGCGTCGGTGGTGGGGAAATACCATTGGTCGCGGGTAACGGCCGTTACCCCTGGCATGTTGTTGGCAATTTCCGCCTCTTTCTCACTGAGCTGCACGGCGACGCCGTTAAGGGCCACAGTGTAATGATAGAAAGCGTCTACGGGACGGCCGTATGTGCTGCTCATGGTGCGGACCAGATTGTTTTGTTGGGCCATCAGATAGGCGCGGTAAGCTGTGGTCGCTGTGCTGGCCATATCCAGCCGGTCGGCGCCTGTGGTTCTGGGGTTGGTGGCCGCCATGCCCGTGACGCCCCCGTTATAGCTGGCCAGCGGCGCGTCGGCTAAAGTGACAATGTAGGTATCCGGTTGGGGTAAATCGCGCAGGACTTGTTTCAGGGGATCGGCGGTTGTGGGTGAAGCGTCAGTGTTGAACGCCTGAGGTCTGACAGATTGCGAAACAGAAATTGGCTCGTTGAAGGCAATGGCGACGGCCGTTGCCCCCGCCAAAGCCACAACCAGCGTGATAAAAATAAACCATATTCGTTGTGTCATATTTTCCTTCTGAAAGCAGTTGTCGCTAGGCAAACATCCAGGGTTTGCTCCAGAGAATTTGGATTGGTTGGATAGCCAACCTTTGGGGTCTTGCCAGAAAAACCTGAGCAGATTCAAGCAGTTTGCCAAAAATTGTCGGCGCGCCATTTGCCGCAGTCTGAAATTGGCCTGTTTACGGTTGCGAATCCGTGGCGATTTGGGTGATGTCCAATTGATTTTTGAGAGCGCTTAACAATCTTTCTGAAGAGGTAAACCCATACCGTTCGCCGGTACGAGGGATTTCTAAGACAAAACGGGAAGCGTTGTCCCTTGGCGCTTCACGATCTTCCCAGCAGCGGACAATGTACACACGATACGGGTGTTCTGATGTAGCCATACTTGTTTCAGCCATCTCCATCGAAAATAGGACACAGAATTACAGGGATAAACACGGATAAGAGTCCGTGATAACCTGTGTTTATCTGTGTCCTTTTCATTTATAGTGTTGAGCCGCGCTCATGCCGTCTCCTCTTGATTACAGTACAATAGCAACTGAACGCCGAACCAACGCCGATAGAACGCCGACCCAGCGTCGGCGCAGTGGTTTGGGCAGGGCGATGGATGGCCCAGCGTATGAGCAAATTGTCTTTACACCTGTTAGGCACGCCAAAAATTGCGTTGGATGAGCAAACTCTCACGGAAATTTTGCCTTTGAAGGGGCAGGCAATTTTGGTTTACCTGGCGGTGACGGCGCAGCCTCAAACAAGGTTATGGCTGGCTTCTCTGCTTTGGCCGGATGTGGAAGACAGCCGGGCATTAAAAAACCTGCGCGATATTTTGCCGGCGCTGCGGGCTACGGTGGGCGAGCATTTGCTGATTACCCGGCAGATGTTGATGTTTAATGGGGAACGGCCGTATTTCCTGGATGTCGAAGCTTTTCAGACACGGTTGCAAATTGAGGCGCAGTCACTTGAACAGCGCCGGGAAGTAATCAACCTGTATAAAGGCGAATTTTTAGCCGGTTTTTCTGTTCCCCAGGCCGGCCCATTTGAAGAGTGGCAAATTATGTGGCGCGAACGGCTGCATGAATTGGCCCTGCAGCAAATGGACTTGCTGGTTGAGCAAGCGATCCAGCAGCAAAAATGGGAGATGGGTCTGGAGCTTACCCAGCGGTTGCTGGAACTGGAACCCTGGCGTGAATCGGCCCATTACCAACGCATGTTGCTGTTTGCTTCCACCAACAATCGAAGCGCCGCGCTGACCCAGTATGAGCTGTGCCGCCAAACCCTGGATGATGAGTTCGGCATTGAACCCATGCAGCAGACCCAACTGTTATATGCGCAGATTGTGTCGGGCGAAATTGGTAGGTCTACCTCGCCAACGGCCGACGCTGTGCCTCGTTTGCACAATATACCTCGCTCCTTGACCCCGTTTTTTGGCCGCCAAAAAGAATTGGCGCAGACGGTGCAATTGTTATGCAGCCCCGATTACCCTCTGGTTACCATTATGGGGGAGGGTGGCATTGGCAAAACGCGGCTGGCGATTGCCGCTGCGCAACAAATCAGCGCTGATTTTAAGGATGGCGTCTGGTTTGTGCCGCTGTCTTCTATCGAGGAGACATCTGAGCCGCAAATGGCTGCGGATCATCTGGTTAGCGCTATTGATAACGCGCTTGGCTTAACAATTCCGCCCGGCATTTCGTCGCCGTTTGCTTATGTACAAAATCAGCTTTATCGCCGCCGCATGTTGTTGATTCTGGATAATTTTGAGCATTTGATTGCCGGCAGGGCTGTTGTGTTGGATTTACTGACGGCCTGTCCGAACCTGACAGTTTTGGTAACGTCGCGCGAGCGTTTGAATGCGCAGGCGGAGGCTGTGATTCGGTTGCAAGGGCTGCCGGTTCCGGAAGATATGGCTGCGATGGATATGCCGGCGCTTATTACCATGAGCAGTTTGCAATTGTTCACCGAGCGGGCGAGCCGGATTACGCCAGATTTTATTTTGGATGACAACAATCTGGCCGATGTGATTCGGATTTGCCAACTGGTGGAGGGTTTGCCGTTGGGTATTGAGCTGGCGGCGGTGCTGACGCAATATCAATCTTGCGCGGACATTGTCCAGGCGTTGACGGCAAATTATGATGCGCTGACCGCTTCGTGGCATGATCTGCCGTCGCGGCATCAAAGTTTGCAGGCGGTTTTTGAGTATTCCTGGCAGCGTTTATCGGCGGAGGAGGCATTGACGCTGGCGCAGTGTTCGGTTTTTCTGGGCGGATTTGCCGCCACGGCCGTTCAGGCAGTTACCGGCGTTCCTTTTGCCCGTTTGGCGGCGTTGGCGCAAAAATCATTGTTACGGCCGTTGGGGAACGGCCGTTTCGATATGCATGAATTAATTCGTCACTTTGCCGCCGAAAAGCTGGCCCATTTGCAAACAGACGACAATCCTGTGCAAGCAGGCCATTGTGCCTATTTCGTCGATTTTTTGCACCAACGACAAGACCGGCTGGAAAACGAAACGGCCGTGCTGCGCGAAATACAAACCGACATCAACAACATCCGCGCCGCCTGGCAGTGGGCTGTCCTTCAGCAGCAAACCGCCGCCTTGGACAAAGCCGTAACCGGCTTGTCCCGATTCTACCGTCTGGTTGGCTTCTACCGTGAAGCCTTAGATACCTTCGCTCAAGCCATCAGCTCGCTGGAAAAAGCGCCGCCTGCCCGCCCCATTCTATTCCTGCTCGGCCAACTGTACGCCGAACAATCTTACTTCGTAGGCCGCATTGTCAATCTAAACGAAGCCCTGCTATTAGCGCAAAAAACGCTGCGCATCGGCCAGGAATTAAACGATACCTACTTGCAAACGGTCGGGCATGGGCATATTGCCGCCATTTTGTTTGAAGAAGGCAGCATTCTCAAGAGCGAAGAACACAGCCGCCTGGGTCTGGCCCTGGCCGCAGGCAACGACAAGCTGCAACGACAACAGGCGAACTCGCTGCGCAACCTGGGGCGGATCGCTACCAATCGCGGCGCTCATGACATTGCCCGGCAATACTACCAGCAGGCTTTGACACTGGCGCAAAAGGTAGGCACCCGTTCCGATGAAGCCTGGCTGCTTAACGAACTTGGTGCGGTAGATTGGCGGCAAGGGGAATATGAGAGCGCCCAGACCTATCTGCATCAGGGCTTGGCCATTGTGCAAGCCATTGGCGATCGTCAAATCGAGGCCGACATCTTAAAAAATTTAGGCATTGTGGGCTGGTTCCAGGGGAAATCTGACCAGGCGCTGCCTTTCTATGAACGCAGCCTGACAATTTATAAGGAAATCGGGGATCGGACCGGCGAAAGCTCCATTCTTAACAACATGGGCCTGGTAGCCTGGAACCAGGCCGACTATGAGCAATCGGCCCGATATTATGAACAAAGCCTGATGATCAAACATGAGATTGGCGAACGCTCGCGGGCCGGTATTACCTATGGCAATTTGGGTATCGTCGCCCGCGCTCAGGGCAAGTACGAGCTGGCCATCCATTACCACGAGCAAAGTTTAGCCATCTCCCAGGAAGTTGGGGACCAACTGGGTACCGCCCGAACCCTCAACAATTTGGGCGTCGTCGCCGCCAGCCTGGGGCAATATGATCAGGCCATTGCTTATTACAAACAAAGCCTGGCCATTCGGCAGGGGATTGGCGATCGGGAAGGCGAGGGGAACACATTGGGTAATCTGGGGATTGTGGCCTACGCTCAGGCGCACTACAACCAGGCAGAACGTTACCATCAACAAAGCCTGAGCATTCGGCAGGAAATTGGCGACCGGGCCGGCGAATGTCTGGCGTTGACCAGCCTGGGCCTTACCCAGACGCGACTTGGGCAGTTTGATCAGGCGGCCATCAACTTGCAGGCCGCGATTGCTTTGAGTCGTGATTTGCACAATCATCATTTGCTTGTGGAAGTTTTGACGATTAGGGCCGATTTATGGCTGGCGCAGAGCCAACCGGCCGTGGCTCTGGAGACTTTGGCCGAAGTGCTGGATTATCTGAACGCCGGGGGCAAATTTGACGGCACCGAGTATGACCTGCATAACTACCTTGCCTGTTACCGCGTTTTGCAGGCAAATGCAAACCATGATGAGAGCCGAATGGTCCTGAAGATGGCCTATGACCGGATTCAGGAGCAAAAAAGCCAGATAGAAAACGAGGATTTCCGACGCTCTTTCAGTGAAAACGTACCCTGGCGTCAGGAAATCCTCGTTGCGTGGGAAAAGATGATGTCTGCTTGAAGGTTCCTATGTTTTTAACATAATTTTAGCAGCTGCTTAAATTGAGGCCGCGCCCAGCACATCTCTGATTTTTTTTGATAATTCTTGCAGGGAGAAGGGTTTTTGGATCCAGGGAACGGCCGTTTGCTGCAATGTTTTTAAACGCCCTTCCTCTAGCGAATGGCCTGTCATGATCAGGACTTTAATGTCCGGATACAGCAATCGAACAGCTTTAGATAGTTCCAGTCCATCCATGCCCGGCATGACCAAATCGGTCAGAATCAGGTTTATCATATTTCCTTCGGACTGTAGAAGCGCCAGGGCGCCATTCGCCTCGGCCACGGATTTTACTTCGTACCCCAGACCCATTAACACTTCGGCCACCGAAAGGCGCATGGCCAGATTGTCTTCCACCAGTAAAATGCACTCTGTCCCAGTTATTTTGTTATTGGTTGTGGTTGTAGACGGCCGTACACCCTTCTGATCAACAATCAACGGCAAATAAATATCAAAAACAGTCCCAATTCCCACCCGGCTTTGCACATCAATGAACCCGCTGTGCTGTTTAATAATGCCGTACACTTGCGCCAGCCCAAGACCGGTCCCTTGCCCCACCTGCTTTGTGGTAAAAAACGGATCGAAAATGTGCGGTAGGTTGTGCGGTTCGATGCCTGTGCCCGTATCCGAAACCGCCAGATGGACCCAATCTCCCTCGGCCATATCGGGCAGGGGCGAGGCTTCCGTCGCGGTTAATGCCAGCGTAGACAAGGCAAAGCGCAGTTCACCGCCGTTTGGCATGGCGTCTCGGGCATTGAGGGCTAAATTCATCAATGTTTGTTGCAAACGTGTGGGGTCTGCGTGCAGCATATATTCCGTCTGCCCATACTCCAGTTTTATAGAGATACTCTCTGGCAGCGTATGCTCCAATAGTTTAATGAATTCCTTGGTCATGGGCAGCAGGTCAACGGCCGTTTTTTCCATGTCAGAACGTCGGCTAAAATCCAAAATTCGAGAAATCAAGTTAGCCGCATGAAGCGCCTGGTCATTAATCTGTCCCAAACGCTCCTTGTTTTTAAGCGAAATATCCGGCGCGTCTTGCAGGATTTGCGTATAGAGCGTGATAACGCCCATCACATTGTTAAAGTCGTGGGCAATACCCGCCGCCAACTGCCCCAAAGTCGCCAACCTTTCTTGAGCTTGCTGGTAACGTTGGGCCGTTCTTTGTTCGGTTACATCGTCAATTACCAACACCCAATTTTCCGCGTCAAGCGCCTCTTGTAACGGACTGGCGATAATAACAAAAGTATGCCCCCCGGCCTGTACTTCATGCCATTTACTGTTCGCAGGCAGAGCCAGCAGCTCAGACAACGGGTGATCGCCAAACCGCGTAACAGCCTCATCCCCTCTGCCCCCGGTCAGTTTAACCAAATTGTCCTCAGCGACAGGATTGGCCAGCATCACGCGCCCCAAACTATCCATGAAGAGAATGCCCAAAGGCACGGTATCCATAATCTGCCGGATGCGCTGCGCCTGTTCTCGAACCTGGTTTAAAAGGCGAATACGATCATTGTCTGCGCGTTTGCGTTCGGTTATGTCTTGCTTAATCGCGATGAAGCTGCTGATTGCGCCATCCGCACCCAATAGAGGAGTAATGGTTTGCTCTTCGGTGTACAAACTGCCATCTTTGCGGCGGTTAATCAATTCCCCATGCCAAACCTGGCCTGCCAATATGGATTCCCACATATTTTTGTATAATGCCTCGTCGTGCATGCCAGACTTAATCAGCTCGCGTGGGTTTTTCCCCACGGATTCAGCCGCTGCATAGCCCGTGAGGAATGTAAAAGCTGGATTAATCCACTGGATGTTCCCTTCAGCATCGGTAATCATGATGGCATTGGCGGCCGCTTCCAGCGCCGCGCCCTGCAAACGCAACGTCGCCTCAGCTTGTTTGCGTTCACGCAATTCTTGGTCAAGCCTGAAAAACAAGTCGGCATTATGCATTGCCACGGTGGCCAGACGGGCAAACTGGTTCATTACCTCCACAGCCTCTTGTTCAAATTTGGCGTCTACGGCTTCGTCAGCATGGGCCAGACCCAAGACGCCAATCACCTTCGAATCTGATAGCAGGGGCACGCCAATGATGGCGTGAATCAGGTTTTTGGTAAAGCCTTCAATACGCCCAGGCCAGTTATCGTAATCGTTAATCACCAGGGGTTTCCCCGTCTGCCAAACAATGCCTGCCAGCCCTTCACCGGGTTGGACAACAAATTTTAGAGATTCTTTCATCAGCCCTAAGCCAACTTTGGGGATAAGCTGTCCGGTATTCGGATCGATCAAATCCAAAAAACCATCTGAAGTGCCGACGATGCTGCCTGCGCGCTGGACGATATTCTTCAAAAGCTGATCGGTATCGAGTTCGGACACCAGATCGATCGAGGTTTCTTGCAAAGATTGTAAATATTGGTGCTGGCGGCGCAGCGTTGCTTGCGCTTTGACCCGATCAGTGATGTTTTCATGAGCAACAACAACCTTCCGCTTCCCTAAATAAGAGCTTGGGAAAGGGGTCACTCGCTCTAAGAACCAATAATTCTCTTCTGGGGAATGGCAGGGGTATTCCACCTCGAATATGCTGGAATCGCCGCGCATCACGGCCCGAATGCCGGCGGCCACATGAGCGGCGAACGCCGCATCTTTGCCTTTCGCGGCGTCACAAACAGCCAGGTAATCGGTTCCGATGCCAACTTTGGCCAGCTCGCCAAAATTGGAAACGGCGTATTCTTCCCAAGATTTATTAACGGCGATGATCACGCCCTTCTCGTCGAGAACACAAATGTTGGCGTTTAGGGAGTTGATGGTCGATTGGGCCAGGTGTTGCGAGGAACGGATTTCATCTTCGGCCAGCTTGCGTTCGATGGCATAACGCAGCACGCGCGTCAGCAGGCGGCTTTCTACATGTCCCTTGACGAGGTAGTCTTGCGCGCCAATGCTAACCGCCTGAAAGCCGGTCTCTTCATCATCCAAACCCGTCAGCACAACAACGGGCATGCTGGGAGCAACCTGATGAAGGGTTACCAACCCGTCAAGTCCTTTTACATCGGGTAATCCGAGATCGAGCAAAACCACATCAAAATGTTTGTTGAGGATGTGGTCTAGAGCGGCATCAAGCCGCTCGGCGTGAGCCACGGCGAAGCGTACACTTTCAGCTTCTTTTAGCAGTTCGCGAATGAGGCGAGCGTCGCCCGGATTATCTTCGATGAGCAGGATTTCGATGGTTGGTATTATCATGATTGTTCAGTTGGCGGTAGTTTGACGATGGTGAGCCAGAATCCTTCAATCTGCCCAATAATTTCAATAAAACGTTCCAGATCCACGGGCTTGGTGACATAGGCATTGGCATGAAGGTCATAACTTTTCAAAATGTCTCGTTCATCTTCCGATGTTGTCAGAACGATGACTGGAATACGTTTCAGATGAGGATCCGCCTTGATTTTGGCCAATATTTCTACCCCGTTCATCAAGGGTAGGTTCAAATCTAATAGAACTACGTCAGGGCGAGGTACATCAGCGTATTGTCCTTCTTGGTTGAGAAAAGCAAGGGCTTCTAAGCCATCTGTGGCGATGTACATTTCATTATTGACTTTGCCTTCTCTTAGGGCTTCTTTTGTCAGGCGTATGTCACCAGGGTTGTCTTCAACCAAAAGGATTTTTACCGGGTTTCCACTAAGTTGAGTTGTCATAATA
>JAKQCM010000024.1 GCA_029559155.1 Chloroflexota bacterium | reverse complement strand
TTCGCCGCCGCTGGCGGGGCTGGTCCAGGTATCCAGCACGGTAATGTCAAAATCGGCCAGTTCCAGGTGGGTGATTGCGCCGTCTGGGGCGATGTAACTGCCGCTGGACAGCGGCTCCAGCCCGCCGTCGGCGTTGCGAATCTGGAAGAGCATCAGCCCGCCGCCATTGTCCAATTGCAGCGAGAACCAGTCCCAGCCCACCGCGTTCGCGCCGAGGGCGCTGGTGGAATATTCGTGGTCTTTCCAGCTCAGGCCGGTCACGTCGATGGTTTCATCACCTACGCGCACCGTTCCGGCCGTCTCTTGCCGGATGATGGAGTAGTAGTAGGAGGCGTTGCCCGGCTCTTCCCCTTTGGGGCTGAGGCCGCCGTCGCCGTGGAGGACGGGGGGCAGGGTTTGCGTCAGGGTGAGGTCCAGGGCTGCGTCACGGCCGTCGGCTTGCAGGCGGACGACGCCGGGCGCGGTTTCGGCGATGGTCCAATCGTCCAGCCAGACGCGGTAGGGTTGGGCCTGCGCCCCGGCCAATCCGGCCGCGCCGCGGCTGAAGCGCTCGTGGGGGTAGAAGGCATTGTTGGCGATGTCGGAGAGGGTGAAGTGGGCCAGGTAGATTTGGTTGGTGCGCCAGGCGGATGGGGGAGACTGGAGATTGGAGATTGGAGATTGGGGAGTCAGGGCGCGGCGGAAGATGGTGAGTTGGTAGCCGAAGAGACGGCCGTTTTCCCCTTCCAGATTGCCGGTATAGTACCACCATTCGGTCTGGTAGTCGGGGTGCGGGCCGAGGTCGCGGGGGAATTGGATGGCGTTGGGTACGGTGGCGCGGGCGAAGCCGGCGGTGTCGGTCTGGCTGAGCAGGGGCAGCAGGGAGGCCTGGGCGGTGGCAGGTTGGGTTGGCTGCCGCCAGAGGAAGAGTGCGCCAACGGCCGTGGCCAGGAGAATTAAAGCAAAAATGATCCGTTTCATGGATTGTCCAATTCTTAAGTAAAGAGTATTGGAAGTTTAAATACTTGGTGGTTGATCATAAATTCTCAGGTGCTGATCATAAGACCAAATCAGAACCCTGCGACTGGTGTGCAATGCACATTGGTTCTCGAAAACTTTGAGAATGGATAAATCACCAAAGCCCATTTCACGCATAGCACAATCAGGAAATTCCTCTAGCCAGACCATGATTTCATCTATATTTTGCATCGGCGTGGGTGTCCAGGGGGCTTCTCCAGAAAATGCCTGCCCCACTTGCTTGACAAATTTTTCAGCCACCAACCGCCGCATACGGCCGTCACCATTTTGGGCAATATGATTACCTGTTTCAAAAATAGTGGCGAGGGGCAACAACAAAGTTGCCCCTTGTTCTAAAAATTCCTTCAACTCAGCGAGCGCCTGTTGCTGTCTCTGCGCCCTGTTCGGCACACCAAGAATGTTACAAAAAATGGATGTGTCAATGATGCATATGGTTGTCATGGGGCACTCATTTGTTCATGCAGCGATTTTAACCATTCTAAGCCCTGTTCTTCCTTTTGCTTTTGGCTACGCTGATTCTTTAAAAATCTGTCCAAAATCCCTTTTGTCATTAGCTGACCCAATGACCCACGAGCAACAAGCTCTGGATAATCAACTAAGTCTTCCAGCCGCACAAGGCGGCTATCGCCTTCATCAGGATCGCGGTAACATGCAACAACGTGAGGGATAGCACTACTAGGTAAAGTATCCAGCAATGCTGGATTATGGCTTGTCAACAAGACCCGAAGATCGCGTTCCTTTGCTACTTCTTGTATTTTGTTAAGGATGCTACCGGCGCGGCTTGGGTGAATACCGTTATCAATTTCTTCAATGATAATGAGCGAACCTTTGGGGGCTGACAGTAATGCGGCAGTTACGGCCAAAACCCGCAAAGTACCATCAGAGAGCAAAGGAGCGTCGCGTACAATTGTTTGATTGCCAAAGGACTCTATCAGTTGCAACATTACTTCATTCCGTGGCGTCTTGATGAAATCAATATCCACAATGTCTTGTTCTGGTAAATCACGGATGAAGCTTAGAACTTCCGTTTTAAGATGCATTTCCTGACATAATTGGTACAACACACTAGACACATTCTCTCCATCCCCTTTTATTTCATTATCGACAATGAAGCTGTAGTCACCCATATGCCGTGGAATCGGATCTAAAAAAAGAATTTTTTGAAATGTTTGCTGTAATTCTTGAACGAGCTTGGGAATAATCTCTCGGGATTTGTCTGATGCAGAGTGCGCAAATCGTGACGGAATATCTATTTGTGTAAAAATTGCTTGGCGGTCTGAGCAGGGGATAGTAGGTTTTCTTCCCCCACGAGAGAAATTATTAAATGCAACTTGTACTTCTCGACTGTAACCATCAGCCGGTTCTTTGATCCAATAGAGTGGTACACTGCTCGTTTCACTTTCCAAACTTTCCGCAGTGACCCTCATATCGTTAGGCTGGACGTTAACAGAAATAGAAAAGTTTCCCCACTCTCCTAAATTATCTAATTTGCAGCCGAGTGTAATATTTAAGTCAGAATTGTAGGTTAAGTCTCGTAATGTTCCCCGAATGTTGATGTCAGTTTGTTGTACACTTTGGAGAATATCTTCGAGCCTCCGCCCATAGGCTAGCCACGATAAGAACCGTATTGCCTCAATTGCGTTGCTTTTACCTGAAGCATTCGCACCGATTAATAGGGTTAGTGGTGCCAGTTTTAATGTGGCTTTTTTATAGCTCTTGAAGTTTTGTATTTCAACTTGGCTGATCATTAATTTCACCTTACCTGTGCTTCTTTAAGTGTACTTACTCCGCTAAGTAATTATAACATGCCAATCTCATTCCTCGCGCACGGCCGTTGCCACCACCATCCCTCCCAGCCGCAGCGAGGGATAAATCGCCGCCAGCAGCGCGGCGATAATGGCCACGAACACGCCCTGCAGGAAATAGGACGGCTCCAACTGCATTTGCAGCGTCCAGCCAAACGAGCGCACGTTGATCACATAAATCAAAATCCAGGCCAGCACGTAGCCCACCGGCACGGCCAGCAGCCCGGCGATGCCGCCCATCAGTCCCGTTTCCAGGAACGTCAGACCCCAAAGCTGGCGCACCGTCATGCCGGTGGCCCGCAGCACGCCCAATTCGCGGGCGCGCTCCAACTGCAAGCTCATCAGGGCGCTCAGCACGCCGATGAAGGCCACCACAATCGCCAGCAGCCGCAGGGCGGCGGTGATGGCAAAGGTGCGGTCGAAAATCTCCAGCGATCCGGCGCGCAGCGCCTGGTTGGATTGGATGAGTACGTCCTGACGGCCGTTCACCGCCGCCGTCATCTCGCCCACCACCCGGTCCACATCCACACCCGGCTGCAGAAAAATGCCCATGCTTTCGATGGCCTCATCCTGCCACAACGTGCGGTACAGCTCCTGCCCGATCATGATCGGGCAGGAGCTGTACCGCACGTTGTGGCAGGATGAG
>JAKQCM010000017.1 GCA_029559155.1 Chloroflexota bacterium | reverse complement strand
AGCATAAATTTTTTGATTATGGTAGTCAACAAATTCTTTAGAAATTCTATGCCTACCATGAATTATAAGTTTAGATAGGTCCAAAGGAATCACACCATAATCTAGGAGCACATGATGGTTTGGGCATAAACAAAGGATATTTGCTTCAATGTCTGGTCCATTATGTGGTTGTCCAAGTGGTCTGATGTGATGAGCTTCAGCATAAAATTTTCCAGTAGGTAACTGAATAGTTTCATTACAAATTTGACATCTATATTTGTTTCGAATTTTCACTTTTCGAGCCAGTAACGTATCCCTAAGTATTCGATAGGTTGAGACTTTTACCTTATCCGGCTGACCATAATCTTCGATATCATATGCTTGTGGCGTCTGATTCATTTCATCGAATAAATCAGCATCTTCTAAAAAACCTTCGGGCAAACTAATCAGCTTTACTATGCCTCGGGTTTCTCCTTTCCTTGGGTTTTTCCAAATTATGCCTTTGTTTTTGAGTGCCTTGTTCGCAGTCCTGACTCTTACTTTCCACGGTGTATCTAAACCTTCCCACTCAGCAAGTGCTACTCCTTTCTCGTCTGCATACGTCGTGTTGACCTGTTCATCGGTTAAGTCAAAAAAATCAGCTAATGGTTGATAAACATCAGCCAGATCCATTTCTTGATTTGGTTTGCTAATCAACAGATTAATGAGAGCTTGTTCAACTTCTTTATTTGATGGTAGGTTCATTTTCTATTTTTAGTCTAATCAATTCAGATTCATATGATCTTAACAACGGCCCCCCGTCTCCCCATCACCCCCTCTCGTAGTTCCCGCACAAACGCCGCCGCCGCGCCCGGCTTATCCACCTCTGCCCGGTCCACGGCATTGATGAGGGCGCTGCCGACAATGACGCCATCGGCCATGCCGCCAATCTGCGCCGCCTGCTGCGGCGTGCTGATGCCAAAGCCTACCGCGAGCGGCACGCGGGCCTGCTGGCGCACGCGAGCTACAAAAGCGGCCAAATCGGTTTGCACGGCCGTGCGCGCCCCGGTTACGCCCGTCAAACTAACCAAGTAAATAAAGCCTTGCGCCTTTTCCGCCACGCTGGCAATACGCGCCGCGCTGCTGGTTGGGGCCAGGAAGTAGATGAGGGCCAATCCGGCGGCCGCTGCCGCCTGCGCCAGCTCGTCGGCCTCTTCCGGCGGCAAATCGGGCACGATGAAACCATCGGCGCCCGCCTGGGCCGCGCCGCGCACGTAGTTGGCGATGCCGTAAGCCAGAATGGGGTTGTAATAGCCCATGAGCATGACCGGTGTGTCTACGCCGCGACGGCGCAGTTCGGCCACCATGTCCAGGCAGCCGGCAACAGTGGTCCCGTTTTCCAGCGAAACCTGAGTGCTGTGCTGAATGGTCGGGCCGTCGGCCAGCGGATCGCTGAACGGCACGCCCAGTTCCAGCAAATCGCTGTGGGGGGCAATGGCGGCGATCACGTCCACGGAGGTCTGGCGGTTGGGGTATCCCAACGTGTAATAGGGCATGAGGGCGGCGGAGCCAGCTTGTTGGGTCTGGGCAAAAGCGGCGGCGATGCGGGCACGGCCGTTGGATGCTGCATTTGGGTCGGTCATGGTCTCTCCTCGTGTCGATTCGTTATTACGCCGAAGACCCTAAGGGTTTGTTAAACCCTTAGGGTCTGTGTCCTATGGGTAAATTATAACAGCCAATTCAGGGCTGTCTTATTTTGCTGCGGATAGGTTATACTTTGGACGCATGAGCGGTTGTTAAGTTAGTGGGGAAACGGCCGTACAAACCCGCAACGCTGACCACCTGCGTGCGTAATTAGTGGAGGAAATTGGATGGAAGGTTGGCTGTATCAACCACGCCTCTACCCAATCATCAATGTTGACGGACTGTCAATTTTGACGAACCGTCAAACCATCACAAAAGGGAGAAATTTTATGAGTCTGTTAGGAAACATTATCTGGTTAATTTTTGGCGGCTTTATCGCCGGCATGGCCTACATTTTAGGCGGACTTTTGTTGTGCCTTACCATCGTGGGCATTCCGTTTGGCCTGCAATCCATCAAATTGGGCATGGCGACCTTTGCCCCATTTGGCAAAGAGGTGGTGGAAAGCAAGCGCGCCGGAGGCTGCCTGACTCTGGTTTTCGACATCATCTGGATCGTCTTGTTCGGCTGGGAAATTGCCATTGCCCATCTGGTGAGCGCGCTCATTTTAGCCATCACCATCATTGGCATTCCGTTCGCCAAGCAGCACTTCAAGCTGCTGCCGGTGGCGCTGTTCCCCTTCCAGTACCGGTTAGAATAGACCTCTCCAGACCCGAAGGGTTGGGGAAACCCTTCGGGTCTATCGATCACCAATTTGTTGACACCCCCTTTTTTCACTGCTACAACAGAATATATGGATTACAAAGTTTTAGTGGTGGAAGACGATACAACGCTGCTGGAGACGTTGGAATACAACCTGAGCCATCAGGGGTATGAAGTGGTTACGGCCGTTAACGGCCGTGACGCCCTCACCCTGGCCCGCAGCAGCCAACCCGACCTCATCGTGCTGGACGTGATGCTGCCGGGAATTGACGGCTTTGAAGTCTGCCGCATCTTGCGCAAAGAACTCAGCATGCCCATCATCATGCTCACCGCGCGCGGCGAAGAAATAGACAAAATTGTCGGCCTGGAAATGGGCGCCGACGATTACCTGACCAAACCATTTTCCATGCGCGAACTGCTGGCCCGTGTCAAGGCCATGCTGCGGCGGGTAAAACTCGTGCGTGAAGAGATAGCCGCCGAACAAATCGAGGATGGCGCCGCCGATTCGCCGCCGATGGCCACCCTGTATTACGACAATCTGGTTATCGACCAAAACCGCCGCGAAGTGCGCCTGGACGAAACCGTTATCCGGTTAAAGCCCAAAGAGTACGAGCTGCTGCTGTTTCTGGCGCGTCATCAGGGCATTGCCTTATCGCGGGATTTGATCTTGGAGCGGGTTTGGGGTTGGTCTTACGATGGCAACAGCCGCACGGTGGATGTCCATGTGCGCTGGCTGCGCGAAAAAATCGAGCCAGACCCGGCAAACGCCAGCCGGATTGTCACCGTTCGGGGCATTGGGTACCGCTTTGACGGCTAGGTCCAGACCCCAATCTTCCGGCAGGGAATTGGTTTAACAGATTTATTGAGGGGCACGATTCGGCCATGTTTTCACAGATGCGATGGCGACTGACAATTCCTTTTGCCGGGCTGATGCTGGCAACGGCCGTCATCACCTGGTATTTTGCCAACCGCCCCACTTGCCAGCCCGACCCGGCTTGTTTGCGCCTCACTTTTGGCCTCGGCCTGGCCATTGTGATGGGAACGGCCGTCACCCTCGTCTTTCTCCTCTCCATTTTCATGACCCGCTGGATTAGCAACCTGACCCTCACCACCCGCCGCGTCCTGACCGGCGACCGGCGAGCGCGCATGATGCATTACGGCCGTGGCGAAGCTGGCGACTTCATTCATCTGTACAATCAACTGCTGGACCTGGACAACCAACAAATCGACGAGCTAACAGAAGAACGCGACCAGCTCGCCTCGGTGCTGGCTTACATGGCCGACGGCGTGATTATCGCCGACGCTTATGGCTACGTGCGCCAGGTGAACCCGGCTTCCATGCGCCTGCTCAACGCCACGGAAAAAAAAGCGCTGGGCCGCCCCATCGCCGAAACCCTGCGGCACCACCAACTCATTGACCTGTGGCAGCAGTGCCAGCGAGAAAAACAAGAGCAGCTTGCGGCCGTGGAAATCGGCCGCGACCTTTTCTTGCAAGCGGTAATGACGCCCATCTTGCGGCATGGCTCGTTGGTGTATCTGGTGATTTTGCAAGACCTGACAACCATTCGGCGGTTAGAAACCATCCGGCGCGATTTCATCAGCAATCTGTCGCATGAACTGCGGACGCCGTTGGCCTCGCTGCGCGCGGTGGTGGAGACGCTGCAAGACGGCGCCATGACCGATCCGCCGGCCGCGACCCGCTTTTTGAGCCGGGCGGAACATGAGGTGGAAACGTTGACGCAGATGGTTGAGGAATTGTTGGAACTGTCGCGCATTGAATCCGGGCGCGTACCGCTCAAATTGTCAGCCACGGCCGTTTCCGACCTCGTCCTCCCGCCGCTAGAGCGCTTTTACACACGGGCCGCCCGCGACAATATCGAACTGGTCGTCGACATTCCCAGCGATTTGCCCAAAGTCTTGGCCGACGCCAATCGGGTGCAGCAAGTGATCACCAATCTGCTGCATAACGCGCTCAAATTTACGCCACACGGCCGTATCACCATCTCCGCCTTCACCGCCAAAAATGCCCCCAAACAGGTCAGCCAGGCGATAGCCGACCTGCCGCCATCGGTAATCATCGCCCTGACCGATTCCGGCGTCGGCATACCGCCGGAGGATTTGCAGCGCATTTTTGAGCGTTTTTACAAGTCGGATCGAGCACGCACGCGGGGTCAAAGTGGGACAGGTCTGGGGTTAGCCATTGCCCGGCACATTGTTCAGGCGCATGACGGCCGTATCTGGGCCGAAAGCAAAGAAGGCAAAGGCAGCACCTTTTATTTCACCTTGCGGACAAGTTGATTGTTGCCGGTTGGCTCCACGCTTAAAAAATCCCCCACTCGCTCTCGCTCTTACTCCCAACCAGCAACAAAATTCTACCCCTGCCGCCCGGTAATATACGATTCCGTCAATTCCTGATGCGGATTGGTAAACAGCGTCGTCGTTTCATTAAACTCCACCAACCGCCCCAACCAGAAAAAGCCCGTCCAATCAGAAGCTCGCGCCGCCTGCTGCATGTTATGCGTTACAATCACGATGGTGTACTTTTCCGCCAACCGCCGCATCAAATCCTCCACATGCAGCGTCGCCACCGGGTCCAGCGCCGAACAAGGCTCATCCATCAAAATAACCTCCGGCCGTACAGCAATGGTGCGCGCAATACACATCCGCTGCTGCTGCCCCGGATTAAGCTCCAGGGCAGGTTTATCTAACTTGTCCTTCACTTCGTCCCACAGCGCGGCTCCCTGCAAACTTTCCGCCACGACCTGGTCCAGGTCTTGCTTCTTGGCCATGCCCAAAACGCGCGGACCAAAAGCCACGTTGTTATAAATACTTTGTGGGAAAGGATTCGGCCGTTGAAAGACCATGCCCACCCGATGGCGCAAATCGGCCACGTCTACATCCGGGTCATACACATTCTTGCCATCCAGCAGCACTTCGCCATCGGCGCGGGCAATGCTAATCGTATCGTTCATACGGTTCAAGGCCCGTAAAAACGTAGACTTGCCACAACCAGAAGGCCCAATCAGCGCTGTAATCTGATTGGCCCGAATCGGCAGGTTCAGGTCGATAAGCGCCTGGAATTCGCCGTAATAAAAGTTAAAGTTGCGAACCTCGATTTTATTTTCCATGCATCCTCTACTCTGGGGAGACCCTGAGGGTTTAAAGAAAACCCTCAGGGTCTGTATCAGTACCACCTTCTAGCCGAAACGGCCGGTCACATAATCTTCCGTCCGCTTATCACGCGGGTGAATAAAAATTCGCTGCTGCGAACCAACTTCCACCACTTCCCCATCCAGCAAAAACGCCGCCCGGTCAGCCACCCGCGACGCCTGCTGCACACTATGCGGAACCATAATGATGGTGTACTGCTGCTTCAATTCAAACAACGATTCTTCCACCAACGCCGTCGAAATGGGGTCCAGACCCGACGTGGGATTGTCTAACAAAATAACATCAGGCTCTAAAACAAGACTGCGCGCCAGGCACATGCGCTGCTTCTGCCCGCCAGAAAGCGCAAACGCGGAATCTTGCAATCGGTCCTTCACCTCATCCCACAAGGCGGCCTGGCGCAGCGATCGCTCCACCCGTTCATCAATTACCCGGCGGTCTTTAATGCCGGCCATTTCCAGGCCATAGGCCAGGTTGGCGTAAATGGAACCGGGCAAGGGCGTGGGCACGGCAAACACCATGCCAATTCGCCGCCGCAGATGTGTCACATCCAGATTCGGGTTGTAGATATCCTGGTCATTAAACAAAATCTCTCCGGTGCGCTGGACGCCATTCAGCAGGTCGGCCAGACGGTTGATCAACCTGAGCAGCGTTGTTTTGCCGGCTCGTGAAGGGCCGAACAGCACAAAAAGTTCGTTGGCAAAAATCTCCATGTTGATGTGCTGCAAAGCCTGGGCGCCATCATCATACGTGAACGATAAGTCTCGAATAGATAGTTTGGCTGTCATAGGTCTGAGTTCCTTACCATTCCCGCCGGCGGCGCATCACCGTGCGAATGACGGTGGCGACCAACGTGAAGGACAAAACAATGATGAGCAGAACCAGCGCTGTGCCATATTGAATGGACAGTGGCATTCCGGGAACTTGCGTAGAGATAACATAGAGGTGATACGGCAGCGCCATCGTCTGATCGAAGATCGATTGGGGCAGTTCCGGCAGGTAAAAAGCGGCTACCGTAAAGAGGATGGGCGCAGTTTCACCGGCGGCGCGGCCCAGGCCGAGGATGATGCCGGTGATGATGCCGGGCAGGGCGTGGGGCAGCACCTGATGCCGAATGGTTTGCCAGCGCGATGCGCCTAAACTGAGGCTGACCACGCGAAACTCCTGCGGCACAGCCAAAATCGCTTCTTCGGCCGTGCTGATGACCACAGGCAGAGTCATCAGGCCCAGGGTCAGCGCGCCGGCAAGAATGGAGGTGCCGAAGTTGAGGAACAGAACAAACATGCCCAGGCCAAACAAGCCATAGACGATGGAGGGGATTCCGGCCAGGTTCACGATGGCCAGACGGATGGCGCGGGTAGCGCGATTGTCGCCTGCGTATTCGGCGAGGTAGATGGCCGCGCCAACGGCCAGGGGAATGGCGGCCACGGCCGTTCCAAATGTCAATATCACCGTCCCCAACAGCGCCGGAAAAATGCCGCCTTCGGTCATGCCGTTACTGGGCGGCTGCGAGAGAAACTGCCAATTAACCGTGCCTATCCCCTTGGCGACCACGTAAAACACAACCAGGACAATCGGAAATATGACGACAACGGCCGTGATCGAGATCAACCACGTCGCCAACACTTGCGTTTGCTGCCGGCTCATATCTGCCCTCCACGCCGCCGCGAACGGCCGCCAATAAAGCGCGTCGCCAACGAATTAAAGACAAAGGTGATTAAAAACAACACAATGCCGATGGCAAACAACACCGAATAATGCAGACTGCCCTGCGCCACCTCGCCCATTTCGGCGGCAATCGTCGCCGTCATGGTGCGCACAGGCTGGAACCAGGCGCCCAGACCAAACGCTGGGATGTTGGCCGCGTTGCCGGTCACCAACATCACGGCCATCGTTTCGCCAATCGCCCGCCCCACGCCCAGCATGACGGCAATGACAATGCCCGAACGCGCCGCCGGTAAGACAACGCGCCAGATGGTTTGCCACTGCGTCGCGCCTAAGGCCAGCGCGCCGTCGCGGTACTCTTTGGGCACGGCATACAGCGCGTCTTCGGTAATGCTGATGATGGTGGGCAGCGCCATATAGGCCAGGATGATGGCCCCGGTGAAAGCGGTGAGTCCGGTGGCCGCCCCGGCAGCCTGGATGAGCGGCGCCAGCGCTACCCAACCCAAAAAGCCCAGCACGATGGAAGGAATCCCGGCCAGGACTTCGATTACCGGCTTTAAGATTTCACGCAGCCAGAGAGGAGCAAATTCGCCCAGGTAAACGGCCGTTGTCAGCCCCAACGGCACGGCAATCACCACGGCGCCAATCGTCACCAACAACGAACCCACCAGCAGCGGCAGCAGGCCAAACATATCTTCAATCGGATACCAGCGCACGCCCAGCAAATCCCGAATGGGAACCTGCATAAAAGCGGGCGCGCCCTCCTTCAACAAAAACAAAAAAATCAGGGTGATGATCACCACGGCCGAAATGCCGCACAGGCGAATCACTGTCTCAATAATCGTTTCGCGCCAGTTTCGCCTGGCGGCAGGCGCGCCGGATGGCTGCTGCTCTTGCCAGGCTGCGGGCGCTTCATCTAAAGTCGACATAGGCTTTTCTCCAGAAGTAAGGGGCAAATGGTTCGCTCGTACAAATGGCCGTTTATTCGGCCGTCAGGGGTACAAATCCAAGTTTAGCCACAATGGCCTGGCCTTCCGGACCGAGAATCCAGCTAAAATATTCCGCCACCACGCCGGTTGGTTCTCCGGCGGTGTACATGAAAAGGTTGCGCGAGAGTGGATATTCACCGCTGGCGGCCGTCGCCACAGACGGCGACACAAACGGACTGTCGCTGTCGGCGGCTACGGCGACCACTTTTTCGTGAGTGGTGTCCACGTAACCCAGACCATCGTAGCCAATCGCGTTGGGATTACGCCGAATCTCGCTGGTAATGCCCACCGACGAGGGCATAAGCAGCGTTTGCGGCGCAAAAATGTCTTTGTTCTCTTTCTCCCCTTTGCGCACCACTTCTTCCAGAAAATAAACGTGGGTTCCAGAATTGGTTTCACGAGAGAGCAAGACAATCGGCGCGTCGTTGCCGCCCACTTCCTGCCAGTTGGTAATTCGGCCGGTGTAAATATCGGCCAACTGGTCGATTGTCAATTCGCTGACCGGATTTTCCAGGTTCAAAATGACGGCCAGGGCATCAATGGCCACAATGTGTTCCACCGGGTCTATGCCATTAGCCAGCGCCTGATTGATCTCGTCCTCCTTCATCGGGCGGGAGGCGTTGGCGATGTCTACCGTGCCGTTGATGAGCGCGGCGATGCCGGTGCCGGAGCCGCCGCCGGTGACGGCAATGGAGACGGTTGGGTCGACCACACGATATGCTTCAGCCCAGGCCAGAGCCACATTGACCAACGTGTCTGAGCCTTTGTTTTGGATGGCGCGCTGTTCGGTTTCGGCGGCGGCCACGGCCGTTCCCCCGCCGCTCTGCCCACAACCGGCCAACAACAGCAGCACACCCCCAATGAACAACAAGAAAGCCCTGTTACCAGGGCGTTTACGGTGCAAACATTTCAGGTGCATCATGGTTTTTTTACCTTTTTCCTTACCTTAACGGCGGTTTGCCATTACCTCTGATTTTACTTGGTTAACAAATTGTTAACACGCCATGACTGTTAAGGATTTGTTAACAAAACCCTGCTGCCAGACCGTTTTTTGTTAACAGATGATTAACGGCCGTTCCCCACCGCCGCCCAATCACCCGTTCCGCCCAGCCGCCATTAACAAATTGTTTACAAAACCATAGCAACCTGTTAACCATCTACCCCCAAATCGTTAAAAAACGACGGCTAGAATCCAGCAAGTAAATTAAAAGCGGCATATCTGCGTGTTTTCCTGGGGAAGACACGCGCTCTTTTTGCCCAACAACTTTCATACACTTTTAGGAGAACGAAGGAAAATGCGTTTTAGACTTATCATACTAGCCACTTTATTCACCCTTTTGCTGGCAGCCTGTGGTGGAACCGCCGCCACGGACACAACGGCCTCAGAGCCACAAGTGATCACCGAAACTGTTACCGTGGAAGTGACCCGCGTCCAAACGGAAACTGTCACCGAAACGGTGGTCGAAACCGTTGTCGAAACCCAAACCGTTGAGGTTGTTGGGCTGCCTTCGGTTGACCCGCTGAGCGTCACCGGCGACATCGTCAGCGCCGGCAGTTCCACCGTCTTCCCGCTGGCCGAACGCATGGCCGAACGCTTCCAAAACGAAGGATACGCCGGGCAGATCACCATTGATTCCATCGGTTCCGGCGCAGGGTTCGAACGCTTCTGCAAAGCCGGCGAAACCGACATTTCCAACGCCAGCCGGGCCATCAAAGAGTCCGAAATCGCCGACTGCCAGGCCATCGGCCGTAATCCGATTGAATTCCGCGTGGGCACCGACGCCATCGCCGTCAGCGTCAGCGCCGAGAACGATTTTGTGACCGATGTGACGTTGGAAGAATTGGCGGCGATTTTCTCCACGGCCGTTAACTGGTCCGACGTGCGCCCCGAATGGCCCAACGAACCCATCCAGCGCTTCATCCCCGGCACCGACTCCGGCACGTTCGATTACTTCGACGAAGTCGTCTTTGAAGAAAATCCCGAACCCATGCTCTCGGCGGCTAACTTACAGCTTTCCGAAGATGACAACGTCCTGGTGCAAGGCATCGCCGGCAGCCCCTACGCCATCGGCTATTTTGGCTACGCCTACTACAAAGAAAACCAGGACATCCTGAAGATCGTCGGCATCAACGACGTGGTTCCGGATGACATAACCGTGGAAGATGGCTCGTATGCGCTGGCACGGCCGTTGTTCATCTACTCCGACGCTGCCATCATGCAAGAAAAACCGCAGGTCGCCGCCTTCATCAACTTCTTCCTGGCCAATGTACAGGACGAAATCACCGACGTTGGTTACTTCCCGGCCAGCGACGCCGCACTCGGCCAGGCAAGAACCGCTTTGCTTGAAGCGCTGGGCGCAAACTAACAGCTAAACGCGTGACATAACCTGGCAGGTTCCTGGGCTTCAACCCGAACAAACCTGCCAGGTTGATCATTACATCGTGTCACGCCCATATTGGAGTGATCATGAGGAGAAGGACAAATCCATTGCCCCCTCCTCATTTTCCTGTTCAAAAAAAGACCGCCTGGGAGCCATCGGGGCGGAAAAAGGAGAAAGGTATGGCCACACAAAGCTCTGTGCCGCCCATCACAGCGGAAACATTCTCGGCCGAATCCCTGACCAAACGGCCGCGCATCGGCGAGGCCCTCATCCAGGTATTTTTATTTTCCTGTGGCATTATTTCCATTTTCACAACCATCGGCATCGTCATCGTGCTGGCCGAAGAGGCGATCAAGTTTTTCGCCCTACCGCAAGTGACCCTGCTGGAATATTTCACCGGCACAAAATGGCAGCCGGCCATCGGCCATTTTGGCGTGCTGCCCCTGGTTTTAGCCACCGTGATGATCAGCGGCATCGCCATGGTGGTAGCCCTGCCCATTGGCCTGCTAACCGCCATCTACCTCAGCGAATACGCCTCGCCGCGCGCGCGCAACATCCTGAAACCATTGTTGGAAATTCTGGCCGGGATTCCCACGGTGGTCTACGGCTATTTTGCGCTGCAATTTATGACGCCTGTGCTGCGCAGCATCTTCGGCGTGCAGCAAGTGCAGATTTTTAACGTGGCCTCGGCGGGTATTGTGGTGGGAATTCTAATTATTCCTCTGGTGACATCGCTCAGTGAAGATGCGCTGTCGGCCGTGCCCCGGTCGCTGCGCGAAGCCGCCTATGCCCTGGGCGGCACAAAATGGGAGACTGCGCGGCAAATTGTGCTGCCGGCCGGGCTGTCTGGCGTAACGGCCGCGTTCGTCGTCGCCATCTCGCGCGCCGTTGGCGAAACCATGATCGTAGCCATTGCCGCCGGGTCCGGCCCGCGCAATTTTGAGGTGGGCAAAGACTCCCTGTTCGGCTTCATTCTCAATCCGTTTGTCGCCGGAGAAACGATGACCGGCCACATGGTGCGCATCAGCGGCGGCGATTTGAGCTACAACTCGGTGGAATACCTGTCTATTTTCTCGATTGGTCTTTTGCTTTTTGTGATGACGCTCATCCTCAATTTGATTGCCCGCCGCATTGTGACCAAATACCGCGAGGTGTACGAATGAGCGACGAATCCACAACCTACACCCCGCCGGAACCGAAATTTGGCTACCCGACCGGCCCCAAATTAAACCACCAGATCAGGGCGCGCCACCGCCGGGGGCAGTTTTGGTATGTCCTTCTGGGCGCGGCGTTGATTGTGAGCATCCTGGCGTTGATCGCCCTGCTATATACCATCGTCAATGATGCGTTTGGGCTGGCGGCGGTGGAATACAAAAATGATCCGACCCGCCTGGTGGTGGAGCAGCAAGAAAAGGTCATGCTGGCCGACCGGGACACGGTTTCCAGCGAAGATGACCGCGAACTGGCCGCCGGCATTATGAACGATCCCTACGCGATTGGCTTTTTTGGTTACGCTTATTATCAACAAAGCAGCGACAATTTGACGCTGCTGGCTGTGGATGGCATTACGCCGGACGCCGGTAATGTGGAGGATGGGACGTATCCGCTGGCACGGCCGTTATTCCTCTACAGCGACGCGCGGGTTCTGGAAAACAATCAGGCCGCCAACGTCTTCATCAATTACTACCTCACCCACGTCAACGAAGAAATTAGCGATGTAGGCTACTTTCCACTCAGCGCCGGGCGCATTTCCCAGGCACAGCAAATCTGGAAACAGGCGAACGCCCTGGATTTACCGGCCGGCCAATGGGCCGCTATTAACCCGGACGGTGTGGGCGGCAGCCTCTCCATCGCCGGAAGTTCTACCGTTTATCCGCTGACGCAGCGGATGCTGGAGCGCATCAAAGCCGATGGTTTTGTGGGTGATACCAGCGACGAGAGCGTGGGCAGCACGGCCGGGTATCGGGCGTTTTGTGTGGACGGCGCGACCGACATCGCCGCCGGCAGCCGCCCGATGAACCAGAATGAATTTGCCTCCTGCCGCAAAATCGGGCGGCTGCCGCTGGAATTTGCCGTGGGCACAGACGCGCTGGCGATTGTGGTCAGCGCGCAAAATGATTTCCTGACGGCCGTTTCCACCGATGAGCTGCGGCTCATTTTCACCACAGCCGAAAAGTGGTCCGACGTAAACCCCAATTGGCCCGATCAGCCCATCAAACGATTTATTCCGGGCACAGACAGCGGCACACTCGACTTCTTTGTCGAAACTGTGTTCCCCATTGCCCTGGAAGAGCTGCCCCAACCCAGCCTGGTTTCTATTCTGACGGACAATATCTCCCTTGGTTTGGGGCGGCGCATAGAAAGCGAACAACGCTTTTTTGCCGACCAGCTCGTCTTTTTTAGCCAGGAGCAGTGGGCGGAAGCGTGTGATGGCGCGACGCCCTACGCAGGCTGCACCCTGCCCCCGCGTGCAAAAGACAGCGTTCTGCAGCTCCTGAACGAAAACGTGACCGAACCGAACATTGTGGCGGTTTGGAAACTGGTTCCCTCCCTCTTAAACCGGGCAGCCATCGAGCAGGAGGCTTTGGAGAAATATCCTGCGGCCAGTCTCCAATTTACGTCGTGGGTGAATACAGCATTTCTGCGCAGCCCGCAGTCTAGCACGCCCGAATTGGCCGGAGTACGCACGGCCGTTCTCGGTTCGCTGTGGGTGGTGGCTATTACGGCACTGGTCTCTTTTCCGTTGGGCGTCGGCGCGGCCATCTACCTGGAAGAGTACGCCACCGACAACCGGCTCAACCGGCTCATCCAGACCAACATCAGCAACCTGGCCGGGGTGCCATCCATTATTTATGGCATGTTGGGGCTGGCGGTGTTTGTGCGCGCCCTGGAGGTGATTACCAGCGGCACGGCTTTTGGGGCTGTGGAGGCGGGGGCGACGGCAAACGGCCGTACCATCCTTTCCGCCAGCCTGACCCTGGCCCTGCTCATCTTGCCCATCATCATCATCTCCGGGCAGGAGGCGCTGCGCTCTGTACCGAATTCTCTGCGCCAGGGCGGCATGGCTTTGGGAGCTACGCAGTGGCAAACCATCTGGTCGCATGTGCTGCCCAGCGCCCTGCCCGGCATCCTGACCGGAACCATTCTTTCTATCTCTCGCGCCCTGGGCGAAACAGCGCCGCTGGTGGTTGTGGGCGCATCCACCTTTATTACCACCGACCCCACCGGCCCGTTCGCCAAATTCACCACCCTGCCGGTGCAAATTTACCAATGGACCTCACGGCCGCAGCCAGAATTCCAAAATCTGGCGGCCGCGGCTATTGTTGTTCTGCTCATTTTGCTGCTGAGTTTGAACGCAACGGCCGTTCTGTTACGCAATCGCTACGCAAGGAGAGCAGCATGACCCTAAATTCTTATGCCCCAAACAAACATCTGGCCGTCGAAGCAGACAAGATGAGCGTATATTACGGCGGTTTCCGCGCCGTGAAAGAAGTTTCGTTACAAATACCGCAAAAAGCCATCACTGCCCTCATTGGGCCGTCTGGCTGCGGCAAAAGCACTGTCCTGCGCTCGTTCAATCGCATGAACGATCTGGTTCCTACCGCGCGCGTGGAAGGCGCCATTCATTATCACGGCAACAACATCTACGCCCCCAACGTCGATCCGGTAGAAATTCGGCGGCGAATTGGCATGGTTTTTCAGAAGCCCAATCCTTTTTCCAAGAGCATTTATGAGAATGTGGCCTGGGGCGCGCGCATTAACGGCTATAAAGGCAATATGGACGAACTGGTCGAGGCCTCTTTGCGGCAGGCGGCTCTGTGGGATGAGGTCAAGGACAAATTAGCCGAGAGCGGTTTTTCGCTGTCCGGCGGGCAGCAGCAGCGATTGTGCATCGCTCGAACCATCGCCGTGAAGCCTGAAATCATCCTGATGGATGAGCCAACCTCGGCGCTGGACCCGGTCGCCACGCTGAAGATCGAAGACCTGATCCAGGAGCTAAAAGAAAATTACACCATCATCATTGTGACGCATAACATGCAGCAGGCTGCGCGCGCCTCTGACTTTACGGCGTTTTTCAATATGGACGCCGACCGCGCCGGTTATCTGGTGGAATTTAATGAAACGAATGAGATTTTCACCAACCCGAAACATGAATTAACGGAACAGTACATTACCGGCCGTTTCGGATGATCGGCTAACAGACCGGAGCATAATCGCCTGAAGTTGGGCGTGTGGCTTAACGGCCGTTTAGGGAGGAATACAATCATGACCAGAGAATCGTTCGCTCGTGAATTGAAGATACTCGACACCAAGATATTACGCCTGGGCAGCGCGGTAGAAGAAGGCATTCTAAAATCGGCCGTGGCCCTAAAAACGCGCGATTTGCGCACTTCCAGAGAGATGATCGACCTGGATGAGTGGGTAAACCAGCAGCGTATTGAGATCATGATGGGTTGTTTTACGCTCATCGCCACGCAGCAGCCTACCGGCCCAGATATGCGTTCCCTGGCGGCGACGCTGGAGATTGCCGGTGAATTGGAGCGCATTCATGATTATGTCAAAGGGATTGGCAAAATTAGCTTGCAGTTGGATACGGCCGTTTTACCCACAGCCATCGTCGGCTTAATCCCCGAAATGGCCGGAATTGCCGCCGACATGCTGCGCCAGGCAGTGGAAGCGTTTACGATCAACGACGCCACCGCCGCCCGCCGCATCCCGCTGCAAGATGACGCGGTTGATGGATTGTACAGCCAGATTTCTTACGATCTGGCGCTCATTGTCACGGCCGGGCAGGCCACGTATGAACAGGCCAACCTGATACAATGGGCAGTACACAACCTGGAGCGGGCCGCCGACCGGGTGATCAACATTTGTGAATGGGTGGTATACAAGGCTGCCGGTAAGTATGTGGAAATGGACAGCGGGTATGAAGCGGAAACGGCCGTCATTCCCTGACCCCCTCCTCTCACACCCGTCGCGCAAAAAATCCGGATTCGGTTGCCCGAATCCGGATTTTTTGCATTTCAACACTTCAATGCCAGATCGAACTTTAGTCATCAATGTATTGATGTATAATCAAGTTTATTGTGGGCTACATCTTGCATGTATGAACTTCGTATTAAGCCCTCATCCTACCCGCAAGCAGAAGGCAAGCGCTATGGACCCGCTTGAACTTGACTTTTCCCAGTTCACTATTTTGGCAGTTGATGATATCCCATCAAATCTGACCATCGTTTCGTTATACCTGACCCATATGGGATTCCGCGTGCTGACGGCAGTAAACGGTACTGCCGCCCTCTCCCTGGCGGCTGAATCCCTGCCCAACCTCATTTTGCTAGATGTCATGATGCCAGAAATGAGCGGGTTTGAGGTCTGCAAAGCGCTCAAACAAAATCCGCTCACCACCGATATCCCCGTCATTTTCATGACCGCCCTTTCCAACACACAAGACAAAATCAAAGGCCTGGAATCCGGCGCGGTCGATTACATCACCAAACCGTTAAACAACCGCGAACTGATCGCTCGCATCTCCATCCACCTGAAAAACCAGACCCTCACGCGCCGCTACCAACAACAGGCCAATTATCTGGAAACCAGCAGTAAACTCAGCCAACAAATCACATCCATATTAGACATGGAGGAACTGACATCCAAAGCAACGCGTCTGATTCAATCTCGATTCCTGTATTACTGCGTCACCATTTGGGTTAAAAATCCGCGCACCGACACCCTGGTCCTGCAAGCTTTAGCCGGCCGTGATTTTGACGCCAGCCAAATCAAACCCAGCGAATTATCGCTCAATGCCTCACAAAGCATCATTGCCCATGCCTGGCGCAGCCGCACCGTTCACCTGACCAACGATGTGCGGTCAGACGCCAATTTTCTCTTCAGTGAAACCGTGCCCCTGACCCGTTCTGAATTTGCCATTCCCCTGCAAGTAGGCGAAACGCTGGTGGGCGTGCTTGATGTGCAAGATGACAAAGTGGACGCGTTTGATCAGGAAGACCGCATTGTTTTACGCATGATGGCCGATCAGTTGTCGATTGCCTTGCAAAATGCGCAGTCGTACGGCCGTTTAGCCCGCT
Source organism: Chloroflexota bacterium (assembly GCA_029559155.1). Lineage (GTDB taxonomy): Bacteria > Chloroflexota > Anaerolineae > Promineifilales > Promineifilaceae > Leptovillus. The sequence continues at coordinate 2,915 of JAKQCM010000017.1, read as the reverse complement.
TCAATCACCATCTGGAACAAGAAGTCAACCGGCGCACGGCCGCCCTGCAAGAAGCCTACGCCCAACTCATCCAGATGGATCAGGCCAAATCAGACTTCATCAACGTCGCCTCGCACGAACTTTACACCCCCATCGCCTTGCTCAAAGGGTATTCCCAAATTCTCAATGAACAAAGCCTGATTATGGAAAACGAACACCTGGCGCGTATCGTCAGCGGCATCGACCGAGGCGCTCAACGTTTAACTGAAATCGTAGACAGCATGTTGGACATCGCCAAAATCGACAACGCCGACCTGAACCTGGTATTCCAATCTGTTTCCCTGGCCGCTCTGTGGCAGCAGCTAAAACAAGAAATGGCTCAGGATTTAGTCAACCGACGCCTCGAAATGACCTTTCTAGACGGATTGTTCACCTTAAATCCCATTGAAGGAGATGCAGAAGCGTTATACAAGGTTTTTACTCACCTTTTAGTGAACGCAATTAAATACACCCCGGATGGCGGCTGCATTACGGTTAACGGCCGTACCCCCACCCCCCACACCATAGAAATCAGCATCCGCGATACCGGCATCGGCATCGCCCCGGACAAACACGAATTTATCTTCGCCAAATTTTACCAGATCGGCCGGGTTGACCTGCATTCCACCGGCAAAACCAAATTTAAAGGCGGCGGGCCAGGCCTGGGTTTAGCCATCGCCCGGGGCATCGTCCACGCCCACAAAGGCGAAATCTGGGTCGAGAGCGACGGTTTGGACGAAGTAAACTGCCCCGGCAGCACGTTTTTTATCCGCCTGCCCAGGCAGCAAGATCTGTGAGCCGCCCAATCTACCCATGACCAGCCTTGAGGCTGCGGCTTGTCGGCCACTCAAACTGCACCATCAACACGCCGATGGCCGCCAGCGCCAAACCGGCGGCGTCTACCCAGGTCAGCGTTTCCCCCAAGAACAACCACGCCAGCAGCGTAATTTGAATGAGCATCGTGTTGTTGATGATGCTGGACTCCATCGCCGACAAGGTGCGCTGGGTATGGTTCCAAAGCGTAAAAGCCACGGCCGTATTCACCACCGCCAGGAATAAAATCAACAGCCAGCTTTGCCAGGTCATCGCCGGCCACGGCTCGGTCGCCAGTCCCAAGCCCAACAACAACACGCTGCCAATTCCCATGCTCACCAGCGTCACCGTCAGCGGATGCAGCCGATTTTGCCGGTTCACCGCCCGGCCTAAAATGCCGGAAAAGGAATTGGCCAGCACAGTGATGGTGGCCACCACATAGCCAATGGCCTGCCCGGCCGGAATTTGCTTAGGCAAAAAATAAACCAGCACACCGCCAAGGAACACGGCCGTTCCCACCCATTGCTTCCATGACGGCCGTTCCGCCAGAAACAGCACGCCCAATACGGCCGTCACCACGGCCGTGGCATTCAGCAGCAAGCTAAACGTAATCGCCGGTAAATACACCAGCCCCAAAAACTGCGTGCCCTGGGTGATCGTGTAATAAACCAGCCCCAGCAGCGCCAGCGCCAACCAGTCCCGCCGGGTTAACGCCCGCAGCGGCGTGGCCTGCGCCGTTCGCCAGTACAACGGGATCAAAGCCATAAAAGCCAGCGTATACCGCAGCCCGGCAAACGTCAGCGCCGGCATATCCGCCAGCCCAATTTTGATCAACACCCAGGAAGTTGACCAAAGAAAAGTCACCAACAACGCTTGCAAGACTGCGCGTGTGTGCGGGGAAAAACGATTCCACATAGATAAATTCTCCTCTCTGGCGCAGTTTTACCACATGCCAGCCAGTTTGCATGCCAATCTTACCGGTGTTTAGGACACACTATCTAAAGAGAAACGGCCGTTTTTCGGCTAATCTTCCCCTGGATAAACCGGGCTAAATCCCCTATCATTCTAAGTGACTTGTGCTGAAATGCGCGGTTCAGTGGGAAATAGTGGGAATTGAAAAGGACAGCTTACGGGCTGTCCTTTTCAGCTTTAAACGGCCGTTAACAAAACCTTAACCGTCCCCCTCTTGTCCTGCCACCCCCACCAACGTATCATTTCCCCAGGCAAAATCCGCCGCATCCGTGCAAATCCGCGTCCTATTTCTAGGTAAACCGATAAAACTTTTTGGAAAATTAACATCCACAGATTTCACCAATTACACAGATTGAGAGCAGATCAATCTGCGAAATCTGCGAAATCTGTGGACAAAGAATTTTGAGAACTTTTTCTGATCGCTTAATTCCGGAGAAACCACTTCATGAAAAAACGCGTCCTGTTCCTTTGCACCGGCAACTCCTGCCGCAGCCACATGGCCGAAGGGCTGACCAATCACTTCCTGGGTGATACCTGGGAAGCCGTCTCCGCCGGCACGCAGCCATCGGGCTACGTCCACCCCCTGGCCATCGCCGCCCTGGCCGAACTGGGCATCGACATCAGCGGCCACACCTCCAAAACGGCCGACGAATTCCGGCAAACGCCACTCGACCTGGTCATCACCGTCTGCGACGACGCCGCCGAAAACTGCCCGCTCTGGCTGGGCCAGGGCCGCGTCACCCACATCAGCTTCCCCGACCCTGCCAAAGCTACCGGCACGGAAGCGGAGAAAACGGCCGTCTTCCGCCAGGTCCGCGACGACATCCGGGCGCAGGTGCTGCCCTATCTGGAAACATTCAACGGCTAAAGAAGGCGGACCAGACAACCCACAGGAGATTGGAGATTAGAGATTGGAGATTGAACCAATCTCTAATCTCCAGTCTCCAATCTCAGTTCTTTAGCCTTTTCTGCCACAAACGCCAGGCGAGGATTCCACCGGCCAAAACTCCGGCGGCCAGCACGGCCGTTTCCCACCCCACCTGCTTCTTCATAACTACCGGCTCCGCCGGAATATCCGGCAGGCCAAAGGCCACGTCGCGGGCGATGTCGTC
>JAKQCM010000003.1 GCA_029559155.1 Chloroflexota bacterium | reverse complement strand
CGCGTAAGGCTGCGTGGGCCAGCCTCATGCGCGATTCGGCCGTTTTGGTGGGGATGCCCAACACGGCCCCGATTTCCGGATAAGAAAGGTTTTCGTAGTAGCGCAGAACGGCCGTTTCCCGCAGTTTAGGCGATAATTTTGCCAGCGCCTCCCAGACCATTTGTTGATCGGCCTTCAGGTTGGCGGCTTCAGGCGGGCCAAGCGTTTGCTCATCGGGCACTTCATCTTGCGGCAGCACCTGATTCAGTGAAAAGGTGGGCAGCCATTTACGCCGCCGCTTATTGCGGCAGCGGCTGATGGCAATGCGATACAACCACGTCTTAAACGACGCTTTATGCGGATCATAATCCGCCAGTTTGCGAAAGGCATATTCAAAACTATCTTGCAGCACTTCTTCGGCGTCTTCTTTGTGCTGCAACAGGCTAAACGTGAGCCGGTAGATCATGTCGGCGTGGGCGTTGTAGAGGGCCACGTAGGCCAATTCTTCCCCGGCCAGGCAGCGGGCAATTAATGCCTGAATCTGTGGGTCGGCATAATTGGGCGTTGTTTCGCCGGGCGGCCAGGGTATGGCCTTGGGATCTGAGGCGTTCATTGGGTTAAATCTGCCCGCAGCCATAAAACGAGGCGCTGTTGTTGGGGAACGGCCGTGCTCTCCTGAAAAAGCCACCAACGCAGTGTATCCAAAATGGGCGATACCGATAATCCAGGAGAAACGACGCCGGTTTGCAGCAAGCCAAAATCCGCTCCCATATAATCGCTGCCAAAAGCCGGTTCGGCCACGTCGGGCGTCAGAATCAGGCTGAATGTGGCCGCCGGGGGCAGCGAATCACCGATCTGCGCCTGCGGAAAATCGCGCAGATACCAGGCCAGCACCGGTGAATTAACGGCGCTGTACATATCTATGTCTGTGCCGCTGCCTACCATTTGCCAGGACAATAACTCGATTTGCCTGATGAGAGAGCGCACATCATCGTCGGTTCCGGTGGTTACCCATGTTTCGCGCGGGTCGTTGGCCGCCACCTGCCCCAACCACGAGGCTGTGCCCCATTGATAGAGGAAAAGCATTACCAATACACTGAGCAATACGCCCTGATAGGTGGAGCGAACGTCCCAGGTGATGAGAAAATAGATGGTCGTCAGCGCCAGCGTCAGGCCAAAAAGAGCAATCCAGATGTGCGAGAAATCGGTCGGGTTAAACACACTGATGCGCAAAAAGCGGCTGATATTCACAAACATCAACCCCCAAACAATCAGCAAGCCAAGGGTTAGACCCCACCCGCGCCGATGGATTTTGTCGCCGATGATGGCTGCGGCAAAGCTGCCCAGCAGCAGATAACCCGCCAAAGGCGCCAGGGCGGCATTGCTGATGACGCCCTGCTGGAGCAGAATGATGGCAAATCCGCCGAGCAGCCAATAAACGAATAAGCGCGGCAGCGCCTGACGGTTCCAGCTGGCCCACACAAACGCCGCAAACCCAACGATGACCAGCGTCAAATCGTAGCGGGCGATAGCCAGGAAAGGCTGGATCACAGGTTCCAGGTCGGAACGGCCGAATTGTTGCACCCAGGCGGTAAACACGGCCGTTCCCCCACCAATGCCCGACAGATTGAGCAAAAAGGTCGTCGTCAACATCAGGAAGACGATGGCGCCGGTCAGCGCCGCCGCTGGCCAGACGGCCGTTTCTTTTTCCCTTTCCCTTTCTGTTTCCGCCGCCACTGCCTCGTCTGCGGCAGCGCTCTCTTCTGGCTGGTTCAGGCGCGGGCCGATGGTTGTCTGCCAAAACCAGGCGATGCCCAATGCGGCCAGCCCGCTGTAAAACAAGGGCGCGCTGGCGATGCCCAATCCCATCGCGGCGGCCAGGGTGATGGCCCAACGGCCGTCACGCGAATCTTGCCAGCGCACCCACGCCGCCAGCAGTAAAAAGATGGCGAACAAGGCAATCGCCTCGCCGCCGGCCGTGCGGGCAGTGATGGTGGTGATGGGCGAGACGGCCAGGAAAACGGCCGTAACCAACGCGCCCACCAGGCCCATTCGTTGGCGCAGCAGCCAGGGCAGCAGCACCAGCGCCACGCCAAACAAAGCCGGAACCAGACGCATGACCGCATCGCTGAATCCCAAGACCTGGGTAGCCAGCGCTGTGAGGGTAAAGTAGGCCGGACTGCCGGGGAAGACGGCCGTGTGTCCGGACTGCCAGAAGCGCCACACCGCCAGCGCCGCCTCCGCTTCCTTGGGCGACAGCGGGAGGCCCCCCAGGTTTACCAGCCGCAGCACGCCCGCCGCCAGCGCGACCAGGGCAAAAAGCGCGTCAGCAATTGTCAGCCGCGCGGCCCAATTGGACTGCCAGGTTGTCTTTGTGTCCATTTTCACATTACTCGTGTCGTTTATCATACGTCATAAAGACCCCAAGGGTTTGATTTCCAAGATGTTTACCTTCTCAAAAACAAACCCTTGGGGTTTTGTTTTTGTTACTGCCAGCGGTAAATGGTGACACTGCCGTTTTGGAAGGCCACTGCCAACCGACCGGCAAATTTTTCGTCCACCTGCGCACCGTAGGCGTCGCGTTCCAGACCGCCCACGTAAATGAAATCCACGTTGTATTGGTCCAACAAGGCGGCCGTCATAGCCCAATCGGACAGGGTGTAGATGTTGTTGACGGCCGGATCACGCAGGGCGGGTTCCGGCGTGTCGGGTCCGCGCCACTGGTATTCGTGGCCGCCCCAACCGAGCAGGGTGGGGATGCCGGTGTTGGCGGAAATACGGCCGTATCCCGAATACTGCCCGCCCACCGCTTCCACAATCACCGCCGGTCCGGTCACATTTTCTCGCAGCCACATGATCGCGGCATATTCGTCTGGATTGTACAGCTCGACGTATGCCAGGCCATTCAGGGTGGCCGGGGCGCGGTTTTCCAGCGTCGCCGGGCCGCGATATTCCATCGCCCGCGACTGCACGCCATAAAACGGGAACAAAACGGCAAACGCCAGCATCAGTCCATAGCCGCCCACCGCCGCCAGCGGAACCATGCGCTGGATGCCCTGCCGCCAATGGGCGAGCAAATAATCCAACCCAAACAGGCCGGCCACGCCAAACAGCACCCACGCCTGATAATAAAATTTGAAGATGGTGTTCAACCGCTGGCCAAAATTATCGCGCAGATAGACAAATTCTGGCCCCAGCGTCAGCAGCGCGCCGGTGAGGACCAGCAGCAGCACAAACGGCGCGGTGGAAACGGGGAGCGCTGCTGCGTCTTCTGGTTGGCGGATCTCTGCGTCTGCTGGCTCCTTTGTCTCCTTGCCCAGTTGTTCGTGCCAGATCATGACCACCAGGGCGATGAGGCCGGCCAGGTAAAGGATCATGGCGGGGTGGGTCAGGCGATTGGCAAGATAGGTGGGCAGGATGGCGAAAACGGCCGTTAACCCCCACCCCAACGCCACCCCGCCTTCAGGCCGGGCAGCCAGGGTAATGCCCAGCTCGTCGGCCAGCGAACTGACGCGCCAGCCGCCGTCGGCGCTGCTGGCGACAACCCAACTAAACAAAAGAGTGAGCAGGAATAAAACGGCAATCAGGGCGACGGCCGTGCCCACACCTTTTTGCCAATGCCGCAAGCGCTGCCGCACTGCCATCGCCGCCAGCCAAATGGTGATGGTCCACAACGGCATGGCAAAAATAACCAAAAACTGCGGCAAGCGGGTCGCCTGCATGAGCATGGGCAGCAAAAACGGCGGTCCGGCCTGTGATTTGAAGCCCAGGTAAAAAGGCAAATAGAGCAGAACGGCCGGCACGATGAGTAATATGCCCATGACAATGCCCTGGGTGAGGATACGGCCGTTCCACCCTTCCGCGCGCCACCGTCCCAGCGCAAACGCTCCGGTCACCACAAACAAATAAATAAACACATCCCAGGTATTTAGAAAAGACAGCCCGCCCAGAACCAGCGCCGTAAACAGGAAAAAGGCAGGGTCGGGGATGAAAGAGTGGAAACTGGAGACTAGAGATTGGAGACTGGTGATGGGAGTTGGACGCTCAGTCTCTAATCCCCACTCTCCAATCTCCTCTTTTCGCCACCATGCCAGCGCCACCGCCAGACTGAGAAAGGCAAACGGCAGGGCCAGCACATGCGGGTGCATATCGCCCAAAATGAAGCTGAAACCAGGGAATTCAGCTATGGGTTCCAGCCCTTCTTCGGCGCGGCCGGAAAGGTGGTATTCGTGGATGGGGCGCGAGGAGCGCCACCACCACCAGCCCCCGCCCTCGTAACGCGGCGTCTGATCTGGCACATACGCGGTGTTGATGTCGCGCACGTCCAGCCACTCCCAAAATTCTGTGGGACCTATTTGGTTAGCGTATAACACTTCCAGGGTGATTTGCTGGTTGCCGGCGATGGGCAGCGCGATGGCCGCAACCACGCCCAACAGCCGCGCGATGGCGTGCGCGCCGCGCAGGGCAATCAAATTATAAACCAGGCCAAAAGCGCCGGTTGCCGTACCGGCTACCAGCCAGGCAATGGACAGATTGAAGGCAATGGGTTCGGCCACGGCCGACAGGCGAGCCAGCACGGAAGTCATCACGTAGCCGAAATAGTAGTAGCTGATGGCGTAGCCGGAGAGCCACGGATCGAGCGGCGGCATGGTGGGGCTGCGTCCGGCCGAATTGAGAAAGGCAAATTCCATCGGTTTTTCGGTGGCTGTGATGGCCGGATTTTGGGCGCGCACCCATACCCACAGGGCAAACATGCCGGCAAAAACCAGTTCGGTGATGAGGATTTGGGTCCAATTGGCGCGCAGCCAGCCGAGAACGGCCGTTCCGCCCACCTGTCGTTCCCGGTACACCGCCCACGCCGACAGCCCGATCACCAAAACCAGGGCCAGCACAATACCGCCGACGTCGTTTTGCAGGAAGCCAAGACTGCCCAACAGCCAAAACACAAAAGTAACGAGCAGCAGGCCCAACATTTTGGTGAAGGCGTAGCCCCGATCAGGCAGAGATTTAAGAAAGTGAGCCGCCAGCGGGAAAACGGCCGTGCCCAAAACCATCAGCACAACCCACCAGCGAAAAGCGGCAAACATGTCAGAAAATGGCATACAGTTTGTTGTCCAACCAGATGATGCGTGATACGTGATGCGTAAGTCTCTTATTCATCACGCGCCACGTAAAACGCGGTAAATCACCGCCCCATCATTCCGATAAACTTCCGTCAGCATCCCGGCTTGCACCATCTGCGCAAATTTGGCGATGCCAGCCGGATTGTAATAAACCTGTTCCAACTGCCCAACATAGACGTATTCGGCGTTGTATTTGTTCAGAAATGCCTGGGCGGCATACATATCCGGCGTGTTATAAAACTGGTTCACCTCGTTGATGCGGTCGCTGACCAGATTGCCGGGCAGCGTTGCTCGCTGCTGCCGCTGGTGCCAATCCCAGCCGACGATGGCCGGCAGGCCGGTGTACATGGCGATGCGGTTGGTGATGGAGCGGTACGGGCTGAAGTTGCCGTTGTTGTGGCTGTGCCCTTCCACAATGACCGGCGAACCGGAGATATTGCGCTGCATCCAGCGGATGGCCTCATAATCGTAGCCCAGCGGGATGGTGGAATTGTTGGTGTCGCCGTATTCCACATAGGGCATGAAGGCCATGCCGTCCAGGGTATGCGGCGCTTCTTTGCTCATGCGGATGGCCCACTTGGCGGGCGTCGCCAGCAGTGGATAGAGCAGCGCGGCAAAAACCAGCGCACCCAGAGCGATTTGCCACACCTGCCGCACCCGTTTTTTGTCTTTGATGGCCTGGTAGACCCACACGGCCGTTACGCCGCCCACCACGCTCAACAGCAGCCACACCTGCATATAAATCTTAAACACAGTGTTCATGCGCCCAATGTCGCCATCCAGCACAAAAATCTCCACGAACAGCGTCAGCCCCAGGGCGGCCGAAATCAAAATCAGTACAATCCGCCGCGCCGCAGGTAAGTGGGGCCGCAAGCCCAACAATCCACTTGCCACGACCAGCGTCAGCACAAACGGGGCGATCCAATAATTTTTGGCGCTTAAGACCAGAATCAGCAGCACAAACATTGCCAGGGCCAATACAAAAGCAAACCCCCAGGACCGCCAGCCTTGTAATTGGGCGTAGGTCCAGGTTTTGCTCCAGGCGCGGAATTCCAGGAACAGGTAGGGGATGATGAAAAACAGGAACAGCCCATAGATCGTCAGGTAGTTGCTGAGGTAGGTGTAAGACCCGGGCCAGAGCGAAACCGAGTTGTAGCCAGAGCCATAGTTGGCGGCGAAGGGCCAAAACAGGAGTGCGGAGAGGCCGGCGAGCACGGCCGTTTGCACCGCCGCCTGCCCGATCATCGAAAGCGAGAAACGGCCGTGTACCCGATAACCGTAAAACGTCACCGCCAGCGCCCCAATCACCAGATACGTCGGCCAATCCCACGTATTCGTGGCTCGCAGCGACCCAATCGCCAGCGCCCCCGTCAACCACAGCAGCGCCGTATTGACGATCGACGCTTGACGATGGACGATTGGCCGCAGCGCCAACCCAACCGCCCAGCCCAGCGATAACAATTGCAGCGGCAGGCTGATCATGTGGGCGTGCAAATCGGCGTACAGGAAGGTGAAATAAGGGAATTCGGTAATGGGGGCCACTTCGCCCGGATTGGCGTTGATGGCCCGCGTGGCCGTCCAGAACCAATCACCCGGATACAGCGGCGACGGCTGCCCGCTCAAAACGCTGAACGCGCCGTCGAAGGTGCGCAGCAGCGTATCCACCGCCCCAAACCCAGTTTGGATGGCGGCATTGCCTGCCCGATACCAGGCGTCCAAAATCACACCCACCTGAGCCAGATTGCCCACCAGCACAGCCAGCGCGGCGGCGATCAGGCCGGCGAACAGCGCCTGGCGGCTGAAGATAGGAGATTGGGGACCGGTAGAGTCTCTAGTCTCCAGTCTCCAGGTACGATACTGCACCAGATTGTAAGCCACCGCAAACGCCCCCACGCCGGTAAAACTAAACAGCATGGGCAAAATCAGGTTATAGGCCACCGTGGGGATGATGCCCAGAAGTTTGGCCAGCACGCCGACGAAGACGAAACCGTAGTAGTAATAGTTGATGTAGCCGCCAGCGTACCAGGGATCATAGGGTGGGAAGGTGGTGGATTTGAGAACGGCCGTAAAATAACTCAGATCCATCGGCTTTTCACCGCCCCAGATAATGTCCCACACGTCCGGGTTGCCCAGACGAATGAGCAGGGCCAACACAAACAGACCGAGTCCCAGCAGTTCCACAATCAGGATAAACTTCAGATTGGCCCGAACATAGGCCATCACTTCCGCACCGCGCCGCCACAAAATCAGGCCGCTGACCGCCAGCAGAAGCAGCACGCCGACGAGCAGCGTGCCTCGCGTGTTGGGCAGCCAGCCCAGGCTGGCCATCAACCAGCCAAAATAAGACAGCAGCAGCAGCGAAAGGATGCGCGCCAGTGCGTAGCCTTTGTCCGGCAGGCCGCCCAGAGCGATAAACGCCACCGGAAAAGCCAGCCAGCCCAACACGACCACCGCCAGCCACCAGACCACCGCCGCCAGGAACGAATTACGCGATAAAAGGCCGTCCGGGTTGAAAATCTGGCTGAAGGTGCCGCCCGCTGCCTGGATGGCGCGTTCTGTTTTGGACAGCAGCAGGCCATTGGGCGAAAGCGTGGCCTGATCAGGCGTCTGGAAGACAGTCTGGGTCAGGTCTACGCCGCCTAAAATTTTGATGGTGTTTTCGTGGCTGTAGGCGTCGGTTTTTTGAAAAATCCAGACCGGCGGGTGGTCGTAGACGCTGAACGCTTCTTCGGCGGCCAGGTCGCCAGGGGGCGGCCAGCCGACATTGGGCGGCGCGCCCCAACTGATCTGCCCGGTGGTGTCGCTGAGGTACAGCGGCCCGACGTGAAAATCGGCGTGGAACTGGGCGACCAACTCGTAGCCCAATTCGCCGCTGAAGAGGGCTTCGTAGTAGCGCATCATCAGCGGGTAGGTGAGCGGCAAACGGGGTAAAGACCAGATGGCCCGCTGGCTGCTGATGGCGATATAGTCGGCCTCGTCCAGCCAGGCGACCACTTCTTCGCGCTTCTCGAAGTTATCGACGCCGGTGACGGGGCGCTGCCCGCCGGTGACTTCGGTGTAGTAGCTGCCGTAGGCGGAACGGCCGTTATAACTTGCCGGTAATAAATCGTCCCAATGTTCGTTCACGATGAGGCTCGTGCCAAAATCGATGGGGCCGCCATCCCCCAATTCAATGACCACCTGCCAGGGTGTGTTGGCCGGAATGGGCGTTTCCGGCAGGTCAACCAGGACCGATTGGCGGGTCTGATCGAGGTTGAGGGAAATTTCGGTTGGCGCAGCGGCCGGTTGGTCGGTAGGGCTGATCGGGCGGAGGCTGACGCGCACCGCTTCGCTGTCGGCGAGATTGCCGCTCTGTTCGTAGTCTAAATCGGTGAGGTAGTTGAGGCGCACGGCCGTTACCGTGCCCCCATCCGGCAGTTCAAACGACAGAAACAGGGGCGGCGCGCCCTGAAAATAGCTGTAGCCTTTGAGCGGGAGCTGGATTTGGCGCGTTTCCCCATTGAGGTCGTAGATCAGCGTCGCGCCGGTGGGCACGTTTTCATACATCCACTCGGAAGCGGCGAGGCGGGTAAACGGCCGTTGGTAGGTGCTGACGAAGGTATTGGCCCAGAAGAAGCTGGGTAAGATGGTGAGGAGAATGAGGGCGATAACGGCCGTTTGCCGCCACACGCGCCCCGTCTCACTTTGCCGCGCCAGCCGCCACAATTCCATCAGCGCCCAGGCCGCCAGCAGGAGCAGCGTGGGGTAAATTGGCAGGAAATAGCGGATGGATTTGACCCAGCGGGTGGCCATGAACAAGAAATAGACGCCGCTCCAGGCGACCGGGATGGCGTGCGCCGCCCAATCGGGCCGCTGGCGCACAATCCGCCACAAGGCCCAAAAGAAACCCACCCAGGCCATGATGCCGGCAATAAGACCCATGCCATAGAGCACCATGTTGGTCAGCGGGAACAAAATCGGCGTGCGGTTGGTCCATTGCAGAGCCGGGGGGAAGGAGGCTTCCGGCGCTTGCAGACGTTGGATTTCTTCCATATTGCTGCGCCACTGCGGGTTGAAACCGATGATCGAGCGCAGGGCGAGTTCCAGTGTGCCCGGTTCCTGGCCGGTGGCGGCGATGGCTTCCTGGCGGGCCAGGGCAGCATCGGTAAAAGCGTAAGGTTGGGCTACGCGGAAGGTAATGAGCGAGAGAAAGGCGGCCAGAGCCAGCCCCAAAATCATGCGCTGCGCGTCGGTGGCCGCCGGGGTGACCCGGATGATGACATTGAGATTGAGCCACTCGGCCCAGTTGTGGCCGCGCAGGTTGAGCCAGATGATGGCGGCCAGCGGCGCAAGGCCGGCCAACGGCGCGACGTTGATACGTGACGCGACAGTTAACCCCAGCGCGAGACCGAAGAAGACCCACCAGCGTAACTGCCAGCGCGCTTTTTTGTCGCCCAGACCGGCGGCGCGTACGGCCGTGTAAATTGTCAGCGTCGTCAGGGCGGCGGCCCAACTGTCCATCGTGTAAAAGTGGGCTGATTGGATGGGCAGTACGGCCAGCGCCAACAGCAAAGCGGCTAACAGCCCCACCCGCCAATCATACAACCGCCGCCCAATCAAAAAGAGAAAGAAAATAGAAAGCAGATCCATCAATCCCGATAAAAAGCGGCCTAAAAGATGCACGCCATCGTAGGCGGTGTAGGTAAAGCCGCACAGGGCGGGTGGCGGGCTGCCGGGAGATGTGAACGCGGCGCACAGATCGGTGGCCCATTCGGCGGCATAGCGGGTTACGGTCATGGGGAAGTTGCCGTAGACGTAGAAGCCGTTGCCGGTGTTGTATGGGTTGAGGGTGGATATGGACGTGCGCAGGTAGTCGAGAGGATTGGAGACGGTTTGCAGTTGGGTGGTGACGGTGGTCAGGAAACGTTCGTCGGGGTGGAGATGGGTTCCCTGGTCCCAGTTGAGGCCGGTAAAGCGAAAATATGCGCCTATCAGGAGGATCAGGAGCAAGAGGATGAAGCTGATGAGTTCCCAGTCCCAGGGCTTTCGGGCGGACGGCCGTTCCTGCGTGGCCGGTTGTTCGGGAAGTTCTTGGGTTTGTGGTTTGTTGTCTTCTGCTGCGTGCATAGAATATCGGTTTTCGTTTTGCCGAGTGTCACCCGGTCAGGTCTGGATTTTATACACCTGAAGTGTAAAAAAGCCTTAGCTTTTTGCTGAATTTTTCATGAAATCTGGTAATTTGTGGCGCTGGTTCCTGCCGAACTGCGGCACCCGCCCGCCAAAGGGGGGATTCTAGCCGAATTGCTGCATTTGGGGTAATCGGGTTGAGTGAGAAGCGGGGTCGGCGGGCGTGGGGAGGATTTGCCGCAGGTAGGCGTTTAGACCGAGGGATTGGTCCCAGTGACGTGGATAGCCCAGGGAGACTTCTTCGAAGCGCACGCCGTCGATGAGGCGGCTGTCGGGGGTGTGGAGGTGGCCGTAGATAACGGCCGTTACCGGAAACCGGCTGTGCCAATCTTCTGTTTGTTGTGTGCCGCACCAGATGGAGAAGCGGGGGATGCGCGGCAGGTTTACCAGTTCCTGGCGCAGCGGGAAATGGTTGACGAGGATCATGTGGCCGAGAACGGCCGTTTTGTTCAGGCGGCGTTCGGTGTAGCGGCAGCGGGCAGCGCTCCAGGCGGCTCGTGAGGGGAAGGGGTCGGGGTAGAGCAGGTTTTCGTCGGCGCATTCCAGACCAGCGGCGGCGGCCCAGGAAACGGCCGTTTCCGGCCTTACCCCTTCGGCGCTAAAAGTGTAATCGTACAGCGTAAAAATCGGAACGATGAACAGCGGCGAGTCTGATTCTGGCCAAAGCTCGTAGGGGTCTTCCGGGGTGATGACGCCCAAGCTACGACAAACAGCCACCAATTCGTTGTATTTAAACAGGCCGCGCGCTTCACGACCGCTTGGATCAACGGTCCAAAGATCATGATTACCAGGGGTCCAAAATACACTGGCAAAACGGTTGGTCAACAACGTGAAAGCGGCTCGAAAACGGGGAATACTGCGGGTGACATCGCCAGCAACAATGAGCCAATCCTCGGGGTGAGGCGGCAACTCTTTTAGCGCCTGCCGATTTTCCGGGGAGGAGAGGTGCAAATCGCTAATGGCGTAGAGCTTCATATTGAGGTCGCGGGCTAAAAAAGTTACACGTTTCCGCCGGAAATTTGGATGAGATATTGCATCGCTTCCTGGTCTAAAATCGTGAAGCGG
>JAKQCM010000001.1 GCA_029559155.1 Chloroflexota bacterium | reverse complement strand
TCATGCAGTTACTCGAACAACTAATCGCCGGCCCCTTGCGGGGCATGGAACAACTTGAACAGCAGATTTTCGCTCTGCGTTTTGCCCAACATTTACCGGATGTAGAACGGCCGTTACGCCAACTCTACGCCCACCTGCCCAACTACGACACCTGGCTGGAAAAACTGCTCACCCTCACCGCCAACGCCTACGCCGCCCGCCCCGCCGAACTGCGCCAGCGAGACCTCCGGCGCGTGCACGAACCCGACTGGTTCCAACAATCCGACATGATGGGCTACGTCTGCTACCCAGACCGCTTCGCCGGAACCCTGCGCGGCGTCGCCGAAAAAATTCCCTACCTCAAAGAACTTGGCGTCACTTACCTGCACCTCATGCCCCTGCTCAAACCGCGCCCCGGCGCCAGCGACGGCGGCTACGCTGTCATGGATTACCGCCAGGTGCGCGACGACCTGGGCACGATGGACGATCTGGCCCACCTGGCCGCGCAGCTGCGCCAGGAAGACATGAGCCTGTGCATCGACCTCGTGTGCAATCACACCGCCAAAGAGCACGTCTGGGCGCAAAAAGCCCAGGCCGGTGACCCCGAATACCAAAACTACTACTTCATGTATCCCGACCGCACCATGCCCGACCAATACGAACGCACCGTGCGCGAAATCTTCCCAGAATTTAAGTCGGGCAGTTTCACCTACTACGAAGCCTTCGACCGCTGGGTATGGACCACCTTCAACGAATTTCAGTGGGACCTAAACTATGCCAACCCGGCCGTTTTTGCCGAAATGCTAGACATCATGCTCTTTCTCGCCAATCAGGGCGTGGAAGTACTGCGCCTGGATGCTGTCGCCTTCATGTGGAAACGCCTGGGCACCGACTGCGAAAATCAGCCCGAAGCGCACGCCATTTTACAGGCGTTCCGCGCCCTCAGCCGCATCGCCGCGCCAGGACTGCTGCTCAAGGCCGAAGCCATCGTGCCGCCGCCGCAGTTGGTTCCGTACCTGGGGCAAGGATTGGCGGCTAACAAAGAATGCGAGGTCGCCTATCACAACGTTTTCATGGTCATGCTGTGGAGCAGTCTGGCCGAGCAGCAAGTCGCCCTGATGACCCACGCCCTACAGCAAATGCCCGCCATCCCGTCGCGCACGTCCTGGCTGGCCTACGTGCGCTGCCACGACGACATCGGCTGGGCAGTCACCGAAGAAAATGCGGCGGCTGTGGGGTTGAATGGCTACCTGCACCGCTCATTTTTGAGCGATTTTTACAGCGGCCGTTTCCCCGGCACCTATGCTCGCGGGGCAACCTTCCAATTTAATCCACGCACCAACGACCGGCGCATCAGTGGCTCTTGCGCCTCGCTGGCTGGCCTGGAAGTAGCCATGGAACAACAGGATTGGGCAGCCATGGACCTGGCCGTGCGCCGCATAGTGCTGCTGCACAGCCTGATTTTGGCTTTTGGCGGCCTGCCGATACTGTACATGGGCGACGAGATTGGCCTGCTGAACGACGACCGCTACCTGCAAGACCCCAACCTGGCGGGCGATAACCGCTGGCTGCACCGCCCAATGATGGATTGGGAGCTGGCGGAAAAACGGCATGATGGGCTGAGCGTGAACGGCCGTATCTTCCAATCCCTCCGCCGCCTCATCACCGCCCGCAAACACACACCCGCCCTGCACGCCGAAGCCGCCGCCCGGCCGGTCTGGACCCACAACATCCACGTCTTTGGCCTGCTGCGCGAAAGCCCACACGGCCGTTTGCTCATCCTGGGCAACTTCAGCGACCATGCCCAAACCGTGCCCTTCTACCGCCTCGCCGAACTCGGTTTCGACGGCCCCATGCGCAACAAAGCCGCCGACGAAACAATTCCTGCCTGGGCAGATCTACAAATCGAACCGTACGGCTACCTCTGGCTGGAAAAAGAATAAGGTTTGTGCAATCGACGGCATCCGGTAAAATCTCTGTCAATATCCTGACGAACCACACCCCTTATCGCTCAGATAAACGAGGAATTGATGAAAAAACTATCGAAAATTGGCAGTATTCTCCTGGCCGGTTATTTGCTGTTTTGGGTTTTGTCTTTACCCGGACAAAACGAACAGAAAACGGCCGTAACCACCACCTCCCAGCGCAGCCCATTCGCCCAATCCAACCCTGGCGGCCAAACAGAAAACGCCCAGATCGTGGTCGGCGATCCGGTAATACCCACCCTCAGCCAACCGGCGCGCGATCTGCCACTGGCCGAAATTGAAATTTTTCTTGACCGCGAAATCAATCCTCGGCTAAACCTGAACGGCAACCCCACCGCGCCAACCGACAGCGGGCTGCCCAACGGCCTCGATTCCCTTCTAGAACAACAAGCCAACGCTGCCCCGCACGCGCCAAATGCTTTCCTGACCCCCATTCTAAATTTCACCGCCCAGGACTACACCTTCGTCAATCCGCCCGACACCGTCGGCGATGTTGGCCCCAACCACTACGTCCACATGATCAACACAGGCGGCGGCACCAGCGTCGTCATCTACAACAAAAGCGGCGGCGTCCTGGCCGGACCATTCAACCTCGATTCTCTAGGCTCCGGCAGCTGCGCCGATGGGCTTGGCGACCCCATTGTCCTTTACGATCAGGCGGCCAACCGCTGGCTGCTCACTGAATTTTCCGGTTCGGCCAACGTGCTGTGCGTCTATGTCTCTACCACACCAGACCCCACAGGAACCTACTACAACTACGCCTTCACCACCCCCAATTTCCCCGACTACCCCAAATATGGCATCTGGTCCGATGCGTATTATGTTTCCAGCAACGAAAACAGCCCGGCCGTCTATGCCCTGGATCGCGCCAAAATGATCACCGGGCAGGCAGCCACTTCCCTCCGCTTTACAGCTACCACCTTGTCCGGGTTTAGTTTCCAGGCGCTTACACCCAGCAATTGGGAAGGCTCGACTCCGCCGCCGGCCGGTGCGCCCAACTACTTCATGCGCCATCGGGACACGGAAGTCCACGGCCCGACCGGATACCCCACAGAAGATTTCCTGGAAATCTGGGCTTTTCACGCCGACTTTATCACGCCGGCCAATGCCACCTTCTCCCAAATTGCCAACATTTCCGTCGCCGAATTCGATTCCAGCCTGTGTGGGCTGACCTCTTTTTCTTGCTTTCCGCAGCTTGGCAGCACTACAACCCTCGACCCTCTACGCGAAGTGGTGATGTTTCCCCTGACTTATCGTAACTTTGGCGGCTATCAGGCGCTGGTGGGCAACCTGGTCACAGATGTGGACGGCACAGACCACGGCGGCGTGCGTTGGTTCGAGCTGCGCAAAGTGGGCGCCGGCGCCTGGACGCTGTACCAGCAAGGCACATTGGCCCCGGATGCGCACAGCCGCTGGATGGGCAGCATCGGCATGGATGGCAGCGGCAATATCGCCGTGGGCTACAGTGTGTCCAGCAGCAGCATGTATCCGTCTATCCGCTACGCCGGCCGTCTGGCGAGTGATCCGTTGGGCACGCTGCCGTATGTCGAGGGCAGCATGATTGCGGGTACATCGGCCAATGGGTCTAACCGCTGGGGCGACTACAGCGCCATGGGCCTGGATCCGGCCGATGATTGTACCTTTTGGTACACCAATATGTTCACCGAAGGGGGCAATTGGAATACACGGGTAGCCTCGTTTAAGTTTGATCAATGTGGCACGGCCGATTTTTCCCTGACGGCCGTTCCCGACTCTCAGGCTATCTGCGTCGGAACCGACGCCAACTACGACATCACCATCGGCCAGGTACAATCCTTCACCGACCCGGTTACGCTGAGCGCATCCGGTTTTCCCGGCGGCGCGACAGCCAATTTCAGCGTCAATCCCGTGACGCCGCCCGGCAGCAGCCAGTTGACCATTGGCAACACGGCCGTGGCCAGCAGCGGCAGTTACACCATCGAAATAAGCGGCATCGCCCCCACCAGCACGCATACCACCACCGTGGCCCTGAATGTCTTCACCGGACTGCCGGGAACGGCCGTGCTGCAAACCCCCGCCAACGCAGCCACCAACGTATCCAGCCAGCCAACTTTCACCTGGACAGGCAGCGCAGCCAGCTACATCATCGAAATTGCCACCGACGCCGGTTTCACAAACATCATCGATTCGGCCACAACCGGCGCCACAACCTACACCACCGGCCTCACCCTCAACACCAGCAGCCTCTACTACTGGCGCGTTCGCGCCAGCAATGCTTGCGGCGACGGCGCAAATTCGTCGATCTTCCGCTTCACCACCCTGGCTGCGGCCGGCGACTGCGGCCCGGGCAGCACCTCGAACATCCTGGCCAGCGAAGACTTCGAAAGCGGCGCAGGCGGTTGGACCCACAGCGGCACAGGCGACACCTGGACGTTATCGACCGCGCGGCCCCATACCGGCAGCTACTCCTTCAAAGCCACCAACCCGGCCAGTGTCTCAGACCAGCGGCTGGTTTCACCGCCCGTTATCTTGCCAACAGGTGAATCACCCCTAAGCTTGCAATTCTGGAACCACCAGACCATCGAAAGAGGCACGTCTATCTGCTACGATGGGGCTGTATTAGAAATTTCTACCAACGGCGGCAGCACCTGGACAGACCTGGAGCCTTCGCTTCTGACCGATCCTTATGATTTGACGGTGTCCAACTCCTACAGCAATCCCCTTGCCGGGCGAAAAGCATGGTGCGGTGACCCGCAAGACTGGCTCAATTCTATTGTCAGCCTGGACGATTATGCCGGACAGACGGTACAGTTCCGCTTCCGCCTGGGTTCCGATACGTCGGTTGGGCGGGAAGGTTGGTACATTGACGATATGAAGGTGCAGTCTTGCAGCCCATCTGTGGGTTATGATGCCGCGTTTGACCCAGCCACCAGTCAGTATGGGCTGCCGGGCCAGCAAAGCGTCCATGAGCTGATCCTGCGTAACACCGGCGCGGGCGATGACGCCTACGATCTGCTGTTGAGCGACTACATCTGGCCGACAACCCTGCTCACTGCGTCACCCATCACCATTACGGCGGGGATGAGCGCCACCGTGTCGGTGGCCGTGACTGTGCCGGAGCATGTTAGCGGCCAAGATAGTTTTATATTGACGGCCGTTTCCCATGCCTCCCCTGGTCTGGCCCCAACCGTCACGACGTTTACCGAACTGCTGCAAATCTATTTGCCTTTTATGATGGCGAATTAGCCCAACCCTATTGCCACATGCCGGCCATGGCGCAAAATGGCCGGCATTCAGTCTAAAAAGGAGTTATGCAATGTCATTGATTGGGGGTATCGAAGCAGGCGGCACAAAGTTTGTCTGCGCCGTAGGCAGCGGCCCAAACGACATCCGCGCCGAACATCGTTTTCCGACTACCACGCCGGAGGAAACCCTGGCCCAGGCGATTGCTTTTTTTCAGGCGCAAGAACGGGAACACGGCCGTATCGCCGCCATCGGCATCGCCGCTTTTGGTCCACTGGATCCCAATCCGGCTTCGCCCACCTTCGGTTACATCACCACCACCCCTAAGCCCGGCTGGGCCAATGCGGACGTTGTTGGCGTCATCAAAACAGCGCTGGGCGTGCCGGTGGGGTTTGATACGGACGTCAACGGCGCGGCTTTGGGCGAGCATCGCTGGGGTGCGGCGCAAGATGTAGACACCTTCATTTATCTGACCATTGGCACGGGTGTGGGCGGCGGGGTGATGGTAAACGGCCGTCTCCTGCATGGTCTCATCCACCCGGAACTGGGCCACATCAGCCTGCCCCACGATTGGGCGCAAGACCCGTACAAAGGGCGCTGCCCCTATCACGGCGACTGCCTGGAAGGCATGGCCGCCGGCCCGGCCATTGGCGAACGGTGGGGACAGCCGGCCTTTGAACTGCCCGCGGATCATCCGGCCTGGGAGTTGGAAGCGCACTATCTGGCGTTGGCGCTGCGCAGTTATATTTGCACACTGTCGCCGCAGCGCATCATTATGGGCGGCGGGGTGATGGAGCAGCCGCAGTTGTTCCCCCTGCTGCGGCGGAAGACCATCGACTATCTGGCCGGCTATGTGCAGTCACCGGCCATTTTGGAGCAGATCGACAGCTACGTCGTGCCGCCGGGGCTGGGCAACCAGGCCGGTGTGTTGGGGGCTATGGCTTTGGGGATGGCGGCGCTTTAACAATCTGGCGCGAAACAGAAAAAAGCCTGGTTCAATCTGGGTGATCGAACCAGGCTGAAAGGCAATTTTTAGCCCGGGTCCAGGTGGACAGTCTGGGTGAGGTGGCCGGTTAGGACGCACTCTGTTTGTGTGCCGCCGTTGCAGGGCTGAATGTTGATGCTCTGTTTTTTGTCGCCGAACACGGCCGTTACCATCAATACCCCATTTTTGGTCTGATACGTTGCCGATGGATCGGTGTGCGTGTTCAGGGATAAAATGCATGGGCCGGAAACGGCCGTTGGGTTTTTATCCACCAATTGCAGCTGAATGTTCAGGTCGCCGCTGTAACCCAAAACGTTAATGGCGCCGGCCACATCCACGTCATAATCCGAAAAACTTCTCACTTCGCCTTTACCCACCGAAATCCACACAAATTTTTTGGCTTTGACTGTCACCACCTGACCTTGATGGGTATTTTTTGCCACGTAGTTTGATATAACGGCCATAACATGCATCCTTCCTGAAAAATGAAATAAACGTCTGGGTTAATTGTGCCATAGGCACGGCCGTTTGCCCAACTCAGGCGGCAGCAGCGGTATATTTGCGGGGGGAAACGGCCGTTCTCACGACCGTTGTTTGGCATACCATTCCAGGCGCGATGCCAGATGGTTCAGCTTTTCCCACTGCTCACGAATGACATAAATCATGGCCAGCGATTTTAACCAATGAAACTCGCATCCGGGATTTTCAGCCAACTCTTCCAGAACAGCGATTGTCTCATCGTCGGTGCGCCGCGCTTTGATGTAATTGGCGGCAAGCTGCTGCAGTTGGAAAAAGCGTTCTTCATGTAAGCGGCTGGTTTGCCCGGTGCGCAGCGGCGCGGTTACTTTGCGCCGCAGTTCGGCCGTTTGCAAATCCACGGGCCTTTGGCTGATAACCACCCGGCTGGCGCGCTCCAGTGTGCTTAATAATTCCTCGGTGGTAAATGGCTTGATCAGGTAATCGACGGCCCCGTAGCTTTGCGCTTCTCGCACGGCCGTGGTGTCACCTTCAACCGACATGGCAATGCACACCGTCTCAGGCCGCTGCTCTAAAATTGAACGAATCGCCTGCAAGCCATTGATGTCTGGCATGTTTATATCCAGTAAGGCGATATCCGGTTTATATTCTGTTGCCATGTCGATGGCCTGGCGGCCGGTCCGCGCTGTGCCGACGATTTCTAATTCTGGCATCAGCCGCAGCATCAAACGGATGCTGTTGATGGTAGCCCAGGCATCGTCAGCCAACAAAATTCGCATACCGGGTGGACGAGGGCTTTCATATGTAGACATGCTCAACTCTCCTCAGACTACCGGGCGGGATAGGGTTTAGCAGCGGAAGACGGCCGTTTTTCAACCTGCCAATCAGCTACCATCCCGAATCGGGGTCGCTCTTCTTCGGAATGGGTATACATGGCAAGGTCAGATCAACGGTAATCCCCGGCCGGCCCACTCGATTATACAGACGACACTGCCCACCCACGCTCCAGACCAACGACGCCACCAACGATAATCCCAGGCCCATCCCATCCTGCTGCCCCGTAAAATACTTCTCGCCCTGGTAATAAGGCGTCCAAACCTGCGCCAGATGCTCTGGAGACAACGTCAAACCATCATCACTGATGTGTACAGTCACCTGACCCGCATTCTCATAAGCCACATGGACCTCGATAGTCGGCGTCTGTTCCGGGTGAAATTTTTTAGCGTTTCCCAAAACCTCCCAAAAAATCATTTCCATCGCCGACCGGGAGAGTGTGGTGCGCAGGCTTAGCATGTCTTCGGCGCCGGTAATGGTGATGTGTTGTACCCCAATACTGGCGCAGACATTGGTGACGATCACCGGCAGCTGCGCCAGACTAAAGCCTTCAGTTGGTTCGCCTTCAACCGGCGGATCAACATAACGAATAATTTCTTCAATGTCTTCGTACAAACGTTTGGCCCATTTGTAGGCGTCTCGGGACAGCTCTGCAATTTCGGCGCGCGATAATTCATCGGAATAACGGTCCAACAGTTCTAAGCCGGTCAGAATGCTGATGAATGGCGTGCGCATTTTGTGGGTGATCATGGTGTGGAATTTTCGCCGGTCCCGCTGGGCGGTAATTTGTTCTGTCACATCGTTGAGACCAATAATCCAGGTCGGCTCAGGGCTGGAAGTCAAATAATCCAGTGTGTCTACTTGCAGCCAGATGGCCTGGGCGGTTGGCGATTCCGGGCGGACGAGGTAACGGATTTGTTTGTCTAACGGCCGTTCCGGCCAGTTTGCCCACGCATCCCGCGGTTCGCGCCGATACTGCTGTTTCACCAACGACAAAAAAGTCTCGTTTTGGTTCAGGGCCAGATCATTAGGCAAATTGAGCAGCATGGCTGCCGTCGGATTTACAAACAAAACTTTATCTTGTTCGGCCAGCAGCACGTATCCCGTGGCCGCGTTTTCTACCACTCGTTCAAATTTGGTCCGCTCCGACATCAGGCGTCGATAGCGATTCAAGCGCATAATGCCATGGATTCTGGCGCGCAGTTCCACACTATCAAACGGCTTGCTGATAAAATCATCGGCGCCGGAGGCGATGCCTTGCAGCCGCGACGCGCGGTCATCCAACGCGGTGATGAGGATAATGGGTACTTCAGCAGTACCCGATGCGGCTCGCAGGCGGCGGCAGACTTCAAACCCATCCATTTGCGGCATCATGACATCTAACAAAATCAAATCTGGATCAAATTCGCTGGTCTGAGTCAGTGCCTCGACGCCATTATTGGCGAAGGCCAGTTCATACCCCTGGGGAGCAAGCAAATCTTCCAGATTTTCACAAGCTATCGGATTATCATCCACAACCAGGATTCGACCCTTTTGGTTCATGAATTTTCTATCCCTTCATCGCAATAGGATGCCTGGAAACGGCCGTTTGCTCTTTCATTTGTCTGGCTAATATCATGGTAAACATCCAGCTTCCCCTGCCGCAATTTCTAGGACAAATTGTACACCAGATTCAGCGCAGCTTGCTGCCGAACGCCTAAAATAGGTCTTAATAACCATATCTTCTGGAAAATCGACCTGTACCATCACCCGAAAACAGCACTGGATGTGCGATTTTCACGCTCTGCCCTAAAAAAAACAAAAGACCCGAAAGGTTGTGTTCTCTGATTACCAACGCATCGAGTGACAAAAACCTTCGGGTCTCCCGGCAAATTTAGAAATGAGTCGCAGTCTAACGATTCACAACATTGCGAATATCCGTCCCACGGAGTGCATCCACCACTTGCTCTACAATCTCCACGCCAACGCGCCGCTGCGCTTCTTTGGAACTGGCCCCTAAATGCGGCGTATGAATGACATTCGGCAAGCCAATCAGCGGGCTGCCCACGGGCGGCTCTTGCTGGTAAACATCAAGCGCAGCCGCCGCAACCTTGCCGCTTTGCAAGGCTGCCGCCAACGCTTGTTCATCAATCAGTTTGCCCCGCGCCACATTAACAATGATGACGCCATCCTTCATGTTAGAAATCGCGTCTGCGTTGATAATGTTGGTAGATTCCGGCGTTACCACACTATGCAGGGTGATAATGTCTGCCTGAGCTAACAACTCGGGCAGCGAAACCATCTTCACTTCCAACTCGCCTGAAACGTAGGGATCGTAGGCCACAATTTTCATGCCGAAGGCTTGCGCCCGACGGGCGACCAGATGCCCAATGTAGCCAAAACCGATCACGCCCAATGTTTTACCATCCAGTTCCGTGCCCATGAAACGGGAACGCGCCCATTCTCCGGCGGCCACGGAGTTGTGCGCGGCAACGGTATGGCGGCTGATGGCCAGCATGAGAGCCATCGTTTGCTCGGCCGTGGCTACACTGTTGGAGCGCGGGGTATTCATCACCATCACCCCATGCGCGGTAGCGGCGTCGATGTCCACATTATCAACGCCAATGCCTGCCCGGCCGATTACTTTCAGATTTTTACCGGCGGCAATGATCTCGGCGTCTGGACGTGTATCGCTGCGTACAATGAGCGCATCGTAGTCGGGAATCGTGGCGATCAATTGTTCTTTGCTCATGCCCACAATCATGTCGTAGGACACGTCGTCCATTTCTGCCAGGCGATCTAGCCCTGCCTGACCCAGTTTGTCGGAAATCAATATCTTGTATGTCATGGGTACCCCTTTACATTTGACTTTTGGTTGGAAACGGCCGTTCCCCAACACGCGCCCTCCCCAACCGCAATGACTCCATAAAATTTTCCTTAGTATATCCAATCACCGCCAATTGACATGATCTGAGGCACAAAAAAAAGCCCACAGGTGTGGGCTTTCCGATCTTTTCGCTAAAAATTGCCTGCCGTTACTGCAATCCCAATCGCGCCGACGCCTGACGACACAACCCGCTGCCGCCAGCGGCCATCCATTCGCCCAGACGCTCGCTACTGCTTTTACCGGCTTTGGCATCGTCATAAATGCCTTTGGCCCAATAAAAATATCGCTGCGTTTCGTTCGGCCAGGCATTGTATGGATTGTCCGAAGCAGCATAACCACCGTTATAGCCGGCAAAAGATAAGAAAACGTCACCGCCAGTGTGCTGCAGCATCGTGGCGTAAAACTTCAGACCGCGAAAAGCGTTGGTATCAGGATTTTGCATGTCCTCGCCCGCCGAGAAATGGAACGGCATGACCTGGAAAAGCCCTTGCGCCCCTGCGCCGGAAACCGCGTTCGGATCGCCACAGGACTCAATTTGCATAATGGTCGCTGTAATGTCCGGGTCCAGGCCGAATTGGGCCGACCAGGCCAGGATTTGCGGCGCCCAATGTTGGATTTCGGGCGAGAATACGGCGGAGATGGCCCCATTTGGTACTGGGGAAACGGCCGTTTCCGCTCCGCCAGCCTCTTCGGCCACGCCGCCATCAGCCAAAACCGTGCCGCCCGTGCCAATTCCCGCCATCAGCCGAGGAAACACAAACAACGCCAACAAAATCAATACCATGCCCACCAGCGCCGGAACCAACATCATTCGCTGCTCCAGAGGCGAACGGCCGTAAACAAAGCGCTGATCCTGCCACTCATAATGCACTTCGATGTACGGCTCATCATCATATCCGTCTTCGTTATACTCCTGAGTAAATGGCGTATCAACAATTTCATAAACGGTCATTTCGGCAACCTCCTCCAAAGAAAATCCTATTCTTGGGGATAATAAAAGTGCGCCGCGTCTGGTGCAGATAGATTTCCTGTCTTGCCCACAAACCCGGCGCACCGTCTGGTCAGGTGATTGATTATTTACCGTTGGTTATGGCCACGCGCCTGCACGCCGCTCATCGGAACCCGGCGCATACTTGGGTTTGGCGCTGGCGGCCGTTGGCGAACGCGAGAGTTCCCATTAGCAGCCGGATTCACGCGGGTCGGCTGAGCCGGAACCGGATCGTGCTCTTCCAAAAAGTTAGGCGCGCTTGCCCGTGGCGCAGGCTGCTGTGGTTTGGCGGCCATTCGCGGCCGAGGCGCAGGCGCCTGTGCTGTCTGAGAACCTGCCCGCAGCGGCTTCGGGGGAGCGGGCTGCGCCTGAACCGGCGGGGCAGCCTTGGTCGTCGCGCGGCCGGTGTTGTTAAAATCGAAAATGTGTTCCCCGGCCACCGTAAACGCCCCGATAAACAGGATGCGCGTCAACCAGACCAGCACGGCCACAAAGATGGGCACATACTTCAACAATTGGGCGCGGCTCAACACCTCGTTGCCAAAATCATGGTTCAGCAGGGTTAGCGAGACCGCCCACCAGGTCATAACGGCGTTCATGGTCGCGCCCAAAAGCCACGCGCCCATCAAGTACCATACTTCCTTGGGTTCCGCGCTGCCCTGTTCCGGCGTAAACAACCGCACCAGGCCGGCAAAGTCAATGGCGCAAAAGGCAATGGCCAGAATTGCCGCCCACTGCAAACCGATGAATTCCACGTTGCCCAGCAAATTTTGCAGCGCGTAACGGGTCGTGTCGAAGTTAAAAATTTCAAAAGCTAGCAGAGCCACGATCAGGATGATGCCGATCACCGCTTTCCGTGGAAAACGCAGCCTTTGTTGGTCTATATTCAGACCAAAGGGATTTGTGGAACTGCGCATGTGTGAATTCTGCATGATTCTTCCTCCGTGGACAGAAAGGTTGATTTCCGAATGTGCCTTGTCTGTCGCTCCTTCTTCAAATTATTCGATGTCGGTGATGACAACTTGCTCTGTTTGGAATTCGGCTAGTTCTATGAGCAAATTAGAACATCTGTTTTATAGCACACCCGTTCTAGTATGTCAACGGTTATTCTAGCCTGTGTGACATTACCTGTCCAATGGGAAAAACCGAAGTTTTGCCTACGGCCGTATGCCCCATTTCCCCGCCCACCTGTCCATTTTCGCCCCAGCGCAGGTATAATGGACCATATGCTGCTCATCCTGACCCACGAAAACGGCGATTTTGACGCCATCGCCTCCCAACTGGGAGCTTACAAGTTGTATCCGCACGCCATTCCCCTGCTGCCGCGACGGATCAATCGCAATGTTTTGCAATTTTTAACCCTCTACTGGGACACTTTGCCCTACGTACGGCCGCAAGAATGGCAAAAAAGACGCGTCGACGAGCTGCTGCTGGTCGATACACAGTCACTCTCCAGCGTGCGCGGCCTGGTAAAAAGACCCAAAGTGTTGGTGATTGATCATCACGTGAGCCAGGCGGAGGAAACGGCCGTTGCCAATCGCCCTAACTGGAC
Source organism: Chloroflexota bacterium (assembly GCA_029559155.1). Taxonomy (GTDB): domain Bacteria; phylum Chloroflexota; class Anaerolineae; order Promineifilales; family Promineifilaceae; genus Leptovillus. Next base: position 33,231 of record JAKQCM010000001.1, on the reverse strand, counting down.
CTACCAGGTCGAAGCTGTCGGCGCGACAACCACCTTGCTGGTCGAACGGCTGCGCGCTTCCGGACTCACCCTGGCCGCCGATGAAGCCACCCTGCTCCTGCTGGGCATTTACGAAGACACCGGCTCGCTCACTTACGACACCACAACCGGCCGCGACGCCCAGGCCGCCGCCTGGCTGCTGGATCAGGGGGCCGTGCTGCCGGTTGTGCGCCGCTTCCTGAACGTGCCCCTCACGGCCGTGCAGCGCGACCTGTACGAATCATTACAAACCTCGGTTCAGTGGCAGCGCATCCACGGCCAAACCATCGTCATCGCTACGGCCGTTGCCCCGCCTAACTTCGACGACGAAATCTCCTCGGTAGTTCACCGGCTGCGCGACGCCCTGTCGCCCTCCGGCCTGTTTGCCCTGGTGCAGCTGGGACGCGATGTGCAGTTGGTGGCCCGCAGCAACCGCGACGCCGTTGACGTATCGCGCATTGCGCGGGCATTGGGCGGCGGTGGTCACAGCCGCGCCGCCGCAGCCATGATTGTCGGACGGCCGTTGGCCGATGTGGTGGCAGATCTGCTCAGCCTTCTGCCGCAAGCGGTCGAACCAATGGCCCGTGTGGCCCAGATCATGTCTTATGGCGTGCAAACGCTGCACCCCACGGCGACGGTCGCCGAAGCGGCCGTGTTGATGCAGCGGTTCGGCTACGAAGGGTACCCGGTGGTAGAACCGGAAACACGAGAGGTTGTAGGGCTGCTCACCCGGCGCGGCGTCGACCGGGCCATCAGCCACGATTTGGGCCGCTTCCCGGTTACACGGGTGATGAAACAGGGCAATGTGACGGTACGGCCGTCTGATTCCATCGAGCGCGTGCAGCAGCTCATGCTCGACGAAGGTTGGGGACAGATTCCGGTAGTCGCCGACCTGCCGTTAGGCGCGAACAACGGAGAAAAAACCGTTCCCAGCTACCCCATTGGCGTCGTCACCCGCACCGATTTGCTCAACTTCCTGTTCCAGACGGCGCCCAATACCGACCGGTCAGACATCAAAACCTTGTTGAACCGGACCCTGGCCGCGCCATTGTGGGCGATGGTTCTGGCTGTCAGCGCGGAAGCCGCAGAAATGGACATGCCGCTCTATTTTGTCGGCGGCGTGGTGCGCGATTTGCTGCTGGGCCACGCCCCCACAGACATGGACATGGTGGTAGAAGGAGATGGCATTGCCCTGGTGCGCCGCCTGCAAACCCGGTTTGGCGGGGAGGTACACACCCATCGGCGCTTTGGCACGGGCAAATGGTTTGTCTCTGATGATGTATGGCGGCAAGTGATGGCGGCGTTTTGGTCCCAAGAAGATGCGGAAGAAACGGCCGTTTTGCCCCCCCATCTGCCGGCTTCCATTGATTTTGTCACGGCGCGAACTGAGTTTTATATGGAGCCATCGGCGCTGCCGCAGGTGGAGCGAGGCTCTATCAAGCTCGATTTGCATCGGCGCGATTTCACCATCAACACCCTGGCGGTGCGCCTGGATGGGGCGCATTTGGGTGAACTGCTCGATTTTTACGGCGGGCGCAAAGATTTGCAGCAAGGTCTGATTCGTGTGCTGCACAGTCTGAGCTTTATCGACGATCCGACGCGCATTTTGCGCGCCGTGCGCTATGAGGCGCGGCTGAAATTTACCATCGAACCGCGCACCGCCGAACTTTTGGCCGACGGCCTGCCCATGCTGGACCGGGTGACCGGCGACCGGATTCGGCATGAATTGGAGTTGGCGCTGCGCGAACAGGCTCCGGCGGCGGTGATGGCTCGCTTGTGGCAGTTGGGCGTGCTGCGGCAGATTCATCCGGCGCTGCGTTGGGGTCCGGAAACGGCCGTGGCCTACACCCGCGTGCCCATCATCCTGGCTGACCCCGTCTGGCGGGCGGCGCTGCCAGATGAAACGCCGGTCTTTCTCTATTTTGCCCTGACGGTGCTGCCGCTGGAACCGGGAGAGCAGACGGTGGTGATGAGCCGCCTGCGGGTGCGCAAGGCGACCCGGGAAGATGTGGCGGCGGTAGCGCGGCTGATGGATGCGCTGGCCAGCTTACCGGCTGAGGCGCGCCGGAGCGAGTTGGCGTTTGCGTTACGGCCGTTTCTCCCCCGTGTGCTGCTGACGGCGCGGTTGGCCCTGACTGATGAGACGGCGATTGAGCGGCTGGAGTGGTACTTCCGCGACGGGCGAATGGTGGAAACGGCCGTGACCGGCGACGATTTACGCCAAATGGGGCTGAAACCCGGCCCGCAGTTTGGCATTATCCTGGACCGCCTGCTGGCGGCCCGCCTGGACGGCGAGGTGAGCGACGAAGCCGGCGAGCGCCGTCTGCTGGCCGGCTTACTGGCAGATTAACCCGCCTGGAAAGGCCGTTAAAACGTCGAAACCGTGCCTTCTTTGCCGTTCAGGCTCCAATTTCCGTCTACCAAAAAACCAACGGCTTCATCTTTTTCGCCGTCCATGAGAATTTTCAGGCGGCGGCTGCCGCTGGTAACGGCCAGATCAATGACGGTGAGGTAGTCGCTGAGGTTGGCATCGGCGGGCGAAATGGCTGCCAGGCTGTTGGGTGAGTGGCGGAAGAAATCCCAATCGAAACGGCCGTTATTCCCTCCCAAATGCAGGGGCAAAGAAAAAATCCCCGCCTCCACCAAATCCTGCAAAAAGTGCGTGCCATAAGACAATTCCGGCATCTGCCCATCCTGCGGCACGCCAATTTCAATAAGCACCAGCGTATTGTGAATATCGGCATAGGTAACGCGCACGCCCAACTCCAGATTGGCGCTGCCCCAACGCCCAGGCCCCATCAACACAAAACGCTCATCGGCCAGAATCTGGTTCAGGCGGCCAATAGCCCGTCCCAATTCCAGCTTGATGGTTGGATTGCCAATCTGGCGGTATTTTTCCGGATCAACATAAACGATGTAACGAATTCCTTCCGCCTGACCATCGGGAATGAGTTTGTGCGCGGTAAACAGGATGTCTTCTCGCGGAATATCCGGGGGAATACGCACGGTGCCATGCTCAAGCCGTTGGCTAAGCGGGCGGCACTGGATGATACTGAGCAGATAGCTAGATTGAGGATAACCGGGCTTAATTTGCACAGCGAATTCGATGTCTACCGGCGTGCCGTAAACCTTTTCCAGGCGATTAAGCGCATGGCGCATCAGGTCGATGAAGTTGCGATCCTTGGTTAAATTGTTGAAGGTTAGCACCAGTTTGTCGGTATTTTCGATGCCGGCGGATGATAGAATGCCCTGAAAATAATCGCCTTCATCAATGGAAGCCAGCGCGCGCAAGTGGGGGTAGTTGATGTCTAACACGGCGCCCACCGGCACGGTTTTAAACTGATTGTCTTCCAGGTCGACAACATCGATATACCATTGTGAATGCTGGCGAATGGCAGAGGCAGTGGTCTCCGGGCGGAGCTGTGGATGGCTCAGACCAATCATGCGCGGGTAATCTTTATCGACGCGGTCTACGGCGCGGGTTCCCAGGCCCCAAACCAGGCGTAGGAAGCCGTCTTCACGACGAATGCGTGGATTCCAACGGTATGGGTTCCGGCTAAAGCCGACGCCGGCCAGGGTTGGGAAGAAGTAACGGCCGTATACCTGTCCTTCCACCCGCTGCAGCAAAACCCCCATGCGCTCATCATAATCAATCATCCCGTGCTGCCCCCGATACAACAACGCATCCGGGTTCAATGTGCTGGCAAACACCCGTCGGATCGCATCCATCAGAGCATTTAGATTTTCTTCTGGCGTTCCCTGATTTGGGCAAAAAAAGCTGTCATATTTACCCGCAAATGCAGTGCCAAAATTATCTTCCAAGAGGCTGGACGAGCGCACAATAATCGGGCTGCTGCCCATCTCTTCAAGAAATTCCACCAGCCCTTCCACCACTTCTTCCGGCAGCGCGGCCTTCAGGTGAGCATCCAAAATTTCCGGATACTCCATCTGCGTCTCTTCCAACGAGCGATATTTCTGGTTCATAAAATCGGCCAGATTGTTGAGCAGGTAAAAGTCATAAATCGCTTCGGTGGCAATAAAACAAGTCTCCGGCATCGTCACCTGATCGCCAATGTCCGGTCCCCACTCAGGATTATTTTGTTTAAGAATCTTGTAGGCCAACATCATCCCGGCCGCTTTGCCGCCGATTTTGCCGCTGCCGATACGCCGCCGGTAAATATCACGCAAATCGGCGATGGTGAAGACTTTTTTGGCGACGCCGATGTAGGGCAGTTGGTCGCTAATCATGCGTTTAATCAGGACTACTTTGATCTCGCGCAGGTGATGTTCGACCCGTTCACGGTCTTCGCCGATCATCGCTTCATAAATTTCGCCCTGGCGAAATAAAAGTTCCCAGGGGGCAATCTCCGGGTTAAAGGTCAATTCGCTGCTGATGGAAGGCGCGGGTTGGTCTGCTAAAACTTCGTCGATGATTTGATTGAGGAGGGAGCCGCCCAGGTTGTTGGCAAAAAGCGCATCTGTATGAAACTCGCGTATGCGATCTTTGCGTTTCTGCCAGATGATCGTCTCTTCCTGATAATACGGATCGAGCAGCCCTTCGCGCCGCTGCGACTGGATAGCCAATTGGCGCACTTCCAGATAAAACGCTTCTTTGCTGATGATGCCGCGTCGAAAAAGCTCCTGGCGCATCCGCCGGCGAATTTTGTCGCATAAAATGGGGTACTGCGCCAGCCGGATATAAATGTCGATTGCCGGTGTGACGCTTCTTACTTCTTCCAGATACTCCATAAGCCACCTCGTTACGTAGGAAATTGGGAAATGGGATAACTCATCGCGGTTTCGTTGATGGCCGTTTCGATTTGCCTGGGCTCGACGTTTGATTGTTTAGTGGTTTGTTTGTCGGTTCACTTCTTTACCATTCGTGTTGATTCTCTGAGCTAAAAAATTGAGACAGATCCTTTGCCATCCGTTTCGGCCCATTCGCCGACTGCAAGATAGCCGATGGCTTTGTCGATGGAGCCGTCCATGATGATGTTGAGGCGTTTGTTTTTGGTGACGGTTTGCAGGTCGATTACGTGCAGGTAGGGGGCCAAAGCGGCGTCATCGGGCGACAGGTCGGGCAGGCAGTTTGGGGCCTGGCGGAAAAAGGAGAAATTGAAACGGCCGTCTCCATTCCCAATTTCCAGGCCCAAAGAATGTATCCCCGACTCCACCAAATCCTGGAAAAAGTGCGTGCCGTAAGAAAACTCCGTGCCGCCGCCTTCCGCCAATTCCGCCACCTCAATCAAGACTCGCGTGTTATAAATATCGCCGTAGGTCACATGAACACCCAGGTCCAGGTTCACGCTGCCCCAACGCCCTGGGCCAATGAGGATAAATGCTTCGTCTTCCAACAGTTTGTTCAAACGGCCGATTGCCCGCCCCAACTCCATTTTGGCCGTCAGGTCCGGCATTTTCCGATAAAGCTGCGGGTCTACATAAATAACATAGCGAATCCCTTCCGCTTTGCCATCCGGAACCAGTTTGTGGGCAGTGAATAACGTATCCTCTTCCGGCACATCTTCCGGGAACTCAACCAGGTCGCCGTCAACGCGCTGGCTCAGAGGCCGGCATTGCAAGATGTTAAGCCGGTAATCGGGGTACGGGTAATTGGGCAGAATATCGACCGTAAATTCAACGTCTACCGGCCGTTGGTACCGATCTTCCAATCGGCGCAAAGCTGTACGCATAAGGCGCACAAATTTCCGATCACGGATGAGGAAATTAAAGGTCAATACATAGCGGTCTGTGCTGGAAGCCGTCGCCGCCGAAACCATTTCCTGCAAATAATCCCCTTTGTCTACGGAAACAATGTAGCGCAAATCGGGATAATCGGGATGGAGAACCTGCCGAATTTCCAGGCTGGTAAATTTATTTTCTTCCAGGTCGATGGCATCCATATACCATTGAGCGTATTGGCGGATGGCCTGGATTTCCGTTTCTGGGCGCAGTTGGGGGTGGCTAAGGGCAATCATGCGGGGATAGTCGTTGGCGACGCGAGTGACGGCGCGGGTTCCCAACCCCCAAACCAGGCGCAGGAAACCATCTTCGCGGCGTATTTTGGGATGCCAGCGGAAGGGGTTCTGGCTAAAGGCTACGCCGGCGAGTGTGGGGAAGAAGTAACGGCCGTACCTCTGCCCCTGCACCGGCTGAATCAACACCGCCATCCGCTCATCATAATCGATCATCCCATTCTTGCGCCGGTACAAGATCGCATCCGGGTTCAACGTGCTGGCATACACGCGCCGAATCGCATTCAGCAGCGCCTCCAGATTCTCCTCCGACGTGCCCTGATTAGGGCAAAAAATCGTTTCATATTTACCGGCAAAAGAAAAACCAAAACTATCTTCCAATAAACTAGACGATCGCACGACCACCGGCAAATTACCCAAATGCGACAGCACCTCGCGCAGTTGGTCCACCACATTTTCCGGAAAATCACCGGCGAGATGGGCTTCTACGATCTTCGGATACATGTCCCGAATCTCATCCAACGGCCGGTATTTCTGATTCATAAAATGATCCAACCGATTCATCAGCCGGAAATCATAAATCACCTCTGTGCCAATAAAAAATGAATCTGGAATACCCACCCATTCGCTAATATCCGGCCCTAATTCGGGGTCTTGTTGGTGTAAAATGCGCCGCGCCAGCAGCATGCCCGCCGCCTTACCGCCAATTTTGCCGGAACCAATCCGATTGCGATAAATGTGCCGCAAATCGCCGATGGTAAACGCATTCTTGGCCACGGCAATAAATGGCAGTTGGTCGCTGATCAGCCGTTTGATCAATACCACTTTTATTTCTTGCAGGTGATGTTTGACCTTTTCCTGATCTGGCATCGGTATCGCTTCATAAATTTCGCCCTGCCGGAAAAGTAGTTCCCACGGCGCAATTTCAGGGTTAAACGTCAGCTCAATGTTGCGGGTAGGCGCAGGCTGGTTATTCAGCGCGTCCTCAACAAGCTGGGTCAACAAGCCACTGCCCAGATTGTCGGCAAAATAGGCGTCTGTCAGATAATCACGCACCCGATCTTTACGGAGCTGCCACACGCCGGTCTCTTCCTGCACATAAGGATCTTGCAGCCCTTCGCGTCGCTGCGATTCAATGGCCCGATCTCGCACCTGCTGCTCAAATGCCGATTGGCTGATAATGCCCCGACGGAAAAGCTCCTGGCGCATCATCACCCGGATTTTGTCTGAAAGAATCGGGTATTGGGCCAATTTTATGTAAATGTCGATTGCCGGGGTTACGCTGCGCAAGGGTCTTGTATCCATATATTTCTCCGTGCAAAGATTATAACAGGTTGTTACCTTGGTGCGGGATTGGATATACTTTTCTTTTAAATTGAGCTATTTACCAAGGAAACGACATGAGCGCAGGCTCAACACCATAAATGAAAATCCGCAGATTTCGCCGATGACGCAGATTTTTCTCTGCACCTTTGCGCATCTGCGCCTTTGCGTTAAATTCTTTTCGAAGGAGTTCAACATGCGCGGTCACGCGCCACGGCGGATGAAAATATCGGTGTACACTATATCTACCACCACACGTAAGAGAAATCGTTGAAAGTCCGTGGTGTCAAGAACTCGAGAAGGAGTTGGATTCGCGTACCGAGACGAACCACGGTTTGTGGAGGCCAGATGGCCAAACACGCAGGACAGATTGTGTCCAAAGGTCGGTACGCCTGGGTGGTGGTAGGAGAAAAGACGATGTTAGAAGTGATGTTTACGCATTGCGCCGGACTGGATGTGCATAAGAAGAGTGTGACCGTATGCGTCCTGGTGCCAGGCAAGCAAGGGAAAGCGCGAGGGGCGTTCAAAACATTTGGCGCCACGACAAAAGCGCTGCAGGAGATGAAGGCGTGGTTGCTGGAGCTGGGTGTGACCCACGTGGCCATGGAAAGCACGGGGGTGTATTGGAAACCAGTGTACAACATCTTGCAAGCGGAAATCGAGGTGTGGGTAGTCAACGCGCAACACATCAAACAAGTGCCCGGACGCAAGACAGATGTCAAAGATGCGGAATGGATAGCGACGTTAATGCGCATGGGCTTGCTCAACAACAGCTTCATCCCCGATGAGGCCCAACGGGATTTGCGCGACCTGACCCGGTATCGGGCGCAACTGACCAATGAGCGCAGTGCAGCAGTCAATCGGGTGCAGAAAGTACTGGAAGATGCCAATATCAAATTGGCCTCGGTGGTGACCGACATCCAAGGCGTTTCTGCCCGACAGATGCTGACCGCTCTCATTGAAGGTGAACAAGACAGTGAAGCATTAGCCGGGTTAGCCAAAGGACGGATGCGCAATAAGATGGCCGAACTGAATGAGGCCCTCAGCGGCTTTGTGCGACCCCATCATCGCTTCATGTTAGCTGAATTGTTGAGCCATGTGGATGAGTTAAACCAGAAACTGGCGTCACTCAATGAGCGGATTGAGCAAGAGACAGCCGCCCATGAGGCATTGGTCGCCCGCTTAGACGAAATTCCAGGCGTCGGCCAGCAAACAGCCCAAATATTGTTGGCCGAGATAGGTTGCACCGTTGAGCAGTTCCCAACGGCCAAGCATCTGGCATCTTGGGCCTGCTTGTGTCCCGGCAACAACATCAGCGCCAATAAGCGGCGTAGCGGCAAAACGCGCAAAGGACAGAAATGGTTGCGTACCGCTTTGTCAGAAGCTGCCTGGGCGGTTTCCCGGACCAAGGACACCTATCTCGGCGCCCAGTTTCACCGCTTGCGGGCACGCCGTGGAGCCAAACGGGCGGCGATAGCTGTGGCCCATTCTATCTTACAAATCGTCTATCATCTCATGAAAGACCCCACGGCCACCTTCCAGGAACTAGGTGGTGATTATTTTGTCAAACGGAACAAAGGAGACCAACGGCGACGGGCGGTCAAGACCTTAACGACTTTGGGGTTTGCCGTTGAATTGACGCCCATCGCTGGATAAGAACAAAGAAGTGACAAATGAGGAATGCGAATAGCGACCTGTTAGGTTGTTTGGTGTCGCTTGTCTCCTGCTCGCACTACCTGCATTCTTTATTTTCAGGACAGACGACATGAGCGCAGGCTCAACACCATGAATGAAAATCCGCAGATTTCGCAGATGACGCAGATTTTTCTCTGCGCCTTTGCGCCTTTGCGTTAAATTATTTTCAGAGGAGATGGTTATGCGTGTAATTATTACTGGGGGAACGGGTCTGATTGGCGGTGCGCTGGCGAAAAGTCTGGCGGCCGATAGGCACGAAGTGATTGTGTTGAGCCGTAATCCAGGCGCGCACCAATTGCCGGATGGCGTAAAAGGGGCGCAGTGGGATGGCAAAACGGCCGTATCCTGGGGTCACCTGGCCGACGGCGCAGACGCCATCATCAATCTGGCCGGGGAAAATCTGGCAGGCAATGGCCTGCTGCCCGCTCGCTGGACAGCAGACCGTAAACGGCGCATCCTGCAAAGCCGGTTGGACGCGGGCAGCGCTGTGGTGGCAGCCGTAACCGCCGTCGCCAGAAAACCGCGTGTGGTCATCCAATCATCGGGCATCGACTACTATGGCGCGCGCGCCGATGAATTCATTACCGAAGCATCGCCGGCGGGCAAAGATGGCTTTTTAGCCAATGTCACCGTCGATTGGGAAGCGTCGACGGCCGCCGTTACTGCCCAGGGCGTGCGCCAAATCATCATCCGCACCGGCGTGGTGTTTAGCGCAGCAGGCGGGCCATTTAAAACATTGGTACTGCCGTTCAAATTTTTTGCCGGCGGACCGCTGGGCAGCGGCCGTCAGTGGATGTCGTGGATTCATTTGGAAGATGAAGTACGGGCGATCCGTTTCTTGCTGGAGCAGGAAACGGCCGTTGGCCCTTATAATTTGTGCGCGCCACAGCCGTTGACCAATCGAGACATGGCCAAGACCATTGGCCAGGTGATGGGACGGCCGTCTTTTATCCCTGCCCCTGCCTTTGCGCTGCGCCTGCTGCTGGGCGAAGTTGCTGGCGTGGTGTTGGACGGCCGTCGGGCTTTGCCCCAACGCTTGCAAGAAATGGGCTTTGAATTCCGTTACCCGGATGCCCAAACGGCCGTGCAAAACCTCTTGAAGTAGAGCGTAAGGAAGATGGATTGAAAACTTGCGGGAGACTAAAGATTGGAGACTGGAGATTGAACCAGTCTCTAGTCTCCAGTCTCTAAATTCTGTTCCGATATAAAATCCCCCTATGCAAAAAACTCCTTTTCTCTGGCTGGGCGCAAACCGGGCGCGCAAATGGCCGCTGAGCGACAAAGCACGCTTGCTGGATCGCGCGGCGCAGGCAGGGCTGCCTGTGCCCTCCGGCGCCATTTTGTTGCACGAATTGTTTGTTCTGCTCCTGGAAGCGGGCGTGATAGTTGTGGAGGATGGCGTCGTCACGGCCGTAGACGCGGCCTGGCTTTACGAAACCTTTTACGAGGGTATCCGCTTCCCTCAATTGGAAGCGCCGGTGATTTTGCGCGCCGCCTTTTCCCTGGACGGCGCGTCGCAGCCTGCCGATCCGGTGGGCGCGCCACAGCGCAACGTGCGCCTGACAGAACCGGCGCAGTTGGTGGCCGGTTTGCAGCGGGTCTGGTCGTTGGCTGCAGCGCCGGACGAGCTGCGGCGGGATGTGTTGGTAATGGAAATGGTGGCTGCGCAGGCGTGGGGAACGGCCGTAACCGCCGCCGACATGCCAGATACCATCACCATCACGGCTCCCGATGCTGCGCTAAACACCCTCACTCTGCCGCCGTTGGGCCGGTTTGGCCGCCCGCCGGCCGGCTTGCCGCCCCACATTCAGCGGCTGCAAATGCTCCTGCGCGGCGCGCGCCGCACCTTTGGCGCCGGAACCTGGCAAATTGATTGGTTGGATGACGGCCGTGTCTGTTGGCTCATTCAAGCCTATCATCGACAGGATTCAGCCTTCTAACTTGTCTTCGGTTTGGTTGGAACTTGTGAGGTCTTGACTTGACGCGTGATGCGTGATTATCCATCACGCATCACGCGTCAAAATTATGCCGCCTAGCGGACGGCCGCGTGGACGCTCTTTTCTTTCAGGCCGCCGTTCACCGGCGGGATTGGCATTTCCAGTTTGCCGGGTTTTATTTCCGCGCTAAATGGGGGTTCATCGCTGCTTAGCAGGGCGATGGGCAGCACCTGATCCAGATGACTCACAGGGATGAGTGTCAGGTCGTCGCGGACGCGCTGCGGCAGGTCGGGGATGTCTTTGGCGTTATCTTTGGGCAGCAGCACCGTCAGAATACCGGCGCGATGGGCGGCGATGGTCTTTTCTTTCAGGCCGCCAATGGCCAGCACCTTGCCCCGCAGGGTCACTTCGCCGGTCATGGCCACGTCGCGGCGCACCGGTCGCCGCGTAAAAGCGGAGATGATGGCCGTGGCCATGCCGATTCCGGCGTTTGGCCCATCTTTGGGCACAGCGCCTTCCGGCACATGAATGTGCAGGTTTACCTGATCAAAAATGGAGGGTTCCAGTCCCAGGGTGCGAGCGTTGGCCCGGGCATAGGTGAGGGCGGCCTGGGCTGATTCGCGCATCACATCGCCCAGAGAGCCGGTCATGGTGATACGGCCGTTGCCCTCGCTCAGGCTCACTTCGATTGACAGGGTGTCGCCGCCAAAAGCATTCACGGCCAGGCCGGTGACCACGCCGATTTCATCTTCTTCTTCGGCTGTGCCGTGATGGAATTTGTCTGGTCCCAGGTAGTCGGGGATGGAAACGGCCGTTACCCGAAATGGTCCCGTCTCCCCACCGGCAATTTTTACGGCCAGCTTACGCACCACCGAGCCTATCTGCCGCTCCAACTGGCGCACGCCCGCCTCGCGGGTATGGTGGCGAATCATTTTTTGCAGCGCCTCAGCCTCCATCGTCACCTCAACGTCATGGATGCCATGCCCGGCAAGCTGCTTCTTCAAGAGAAACCCTTGAGCAATGCCCATCTTCTCTTCTTCAATATAACCCGGCATGGTAATCGTTTCCATGCGATCCAACAGCGGTCCCGGGATGGTGCTCAGTTGATTGGATGTGGTAATGAAAATCACCTGGCTCAAATCAAACGGCGCTTCCAGATAATGGTCGGTGAAGCTGTGATTTTGCTCCGGGTCCAGCACTTCCAACAACGCCGACGAAGGATCGCCGCGCCAATCGGCCCCGACTTTGTCAATTTCATCCAGCACAATGACCGGGTTGCGTGTGCCGGCGTCGCGCAGGGCGCGAATAATTCGCCCCGGCATCGCCCCAATGTAAGTGCGCCGGTGGCCGCGAATCTCGGCCTCGTCGCGCACGCCGCCTAGGCTGATGCGCACCATCTCGCGCCCCATCGCCCGGGCTACCGAGGTAGCAATCGACGTTTTGCCGACTCCGGGCGGGCCATTCAGGTTGATGATTGCGCCGCGCATGTTCGTCCCGGCCAATTTGCGCACGGCCACATATTCCACGATGCGTTCTTTGACATCGTCCAGGCCATAATGGTCGGCGTCCAAAATTTCGCGGACGTGGTGGATGTCCAGGTTATCGTCGGTGGCTTTGCTCCAGGGCAGTTCCACCAGCCATTCCAAATAGGTGCGAATCACGCTGGCTTCGGCCGACTGCTGCCCCTGGTATTCCAGGCGCTGCAGCTCTTTGTTGGCTCGTTCGGTGACCGGTTCCGGCATACCGGCGGCTTCGATTTTTTGCCGCAGTTGGTCGATGAGGTCTTCGCCCTCTTCGCCCAGTTCTTTGCGGATGGCGCGCATTTGTTCACGCAGGACGTATTCACGTTGCGCCTTGTCGGTGTTGGCGCGGGCGTCTTGCTGGATTTTTTTGCGGATTTCGGTGATGCGCAGCTCTTGTTCCAGGTATTCGATCACGATTTGCAGCCGCTGGCCGCCTTCGAGGGTTTGCAGAAGTTGGAGTTCGGTATCAAATGGCAGGTTGATCAGCCCGGCGATGTAGTCGGCGAGTTCGCCGGCCGTTTGTTTGTTGCGGGTGATGCTCATTACCTGTTGGTTGGCTTCGCCCAGGGCTTCGGCGTATTGTTCCAGGTAGGCGATGGCTTTGTTGACCAGTTCTTCGTCGTCAGTGTCGCTTTCGCTGTCTAATTCGCTGTAAACGCCGGTAAGGTAAGGCTCTGTGCTGCCCAGGCCGTGGAATTGGACGCGCCGGTGGAGTTCGACGAGCATTTGCACGCCGATGTGGGGCGCGCGCAGGACATCGCGGACGGTGGCCAGCACGCCTATGGGGGCCAGGTCTTTGTCGTTGGGAGTTTCCAGTTCGGCGTCGAATTGCACGAGGATGAGGAGGTCGCCGCCCTGGTCTACGGCCGTTTGCGCGGCCGCTAATGAGTTTCGCCGACCAATCGAAATCGTCGTGGTAATGCCGGGGAAGACGGCACCTCCGCGAAGCGGAACCACGGGAATGGATTTGGTTTGCTTTTTAATCGTTTCTTTCATGTACGTCTGTCCTTTGCCGCTCAGGCATGTCAGGATTGCGCTTAAGATTAAGTATGAGCTTCTCCTAAGCAGGCAACAATAGCCCATTGGTATTTTTACCGACACACGTAAATAACGCGATAGTCCTATATCAGATATGTGTAAGAGTTTTGAATCAGGCGGCGCAAATAAACGGCCGGTCCAGGCCAGTTGTTTGCGTGTTTTACTTGCCGGTGAGGAAGTCGGGGTGGCTGAAGGCGGGATGGGGGTAGGTGTAAAAGCCCGCGCCGCTTTTACGGCCCAGTTTGCCATCGTCGAGATAGCGCTTAAGGAAGTCGGCGTTGGCGCGTAATTCGCGGTCGCCCAGCGTCGTGGCCCAGAAGTCGGTGATTTTCCAGACGGTGTCTATGCCGACCATGTCGGAGATGCCGAAGGGGCCGATGGGGGTTTTCATGACGCCCATCCAGGCGCGGTCGATGTCTTCCGGGGCGGCGACGCCTTTGACGGCCAGGGTGAGGGCGGCGGTGTTGAGGGCGCTGAGCATGGCGTTGAACACGTAGCCGGAGGATTCTTTGTGCAGGACGATGGGGATCTGGCCGATGCGCCGGGCGAACCCTTCTAGCAGAGTGATAACGGCCGTATCCGTCCCCGGATGCGGCATGATGTCTACCACGTTGGCCAGCCAGACCGGTAGGTGAAAATGTAAGGCGGCAAATTGCGACGGCCGTCCGGTGGCTGCGGCAAACATTGAAGGCAGCAGGGTCGAGCTGTTGGTGGTGAAGATGGTGCGCTCCGGGCAAAGCGCGTGGAACTGCGCCAGTACCTTGCCCTTTAGCGCCGGGTCTTCGGGCACGGATTCGCTGAGCAAATCGACGTCTTGGGCGGCTTCGTCGGGAACGGCCGTCCAGCTTATGCGCGCCAGAACAGGCTTCACCTGGTCGGTGGGGCAGCCGCCCGCGGCCACTATTTCGGCCAGGGCTGCGCTTAGGCGCTGTTCGGCCGTCGGCAGCGCGTCGGCCTGAACGTCATAAATGACCACCTGATAGCCGTGCAGGGCGCATTGCAGGCCAATCTGCTGCCCCATCGTACCGGCCCCGACAATTAAAATACGTTGAATGGCGTCTAACTCGATCATGCTGCCTCTTTGAATGGTTTTTAGTTTTGCGGCGATAATTTGATGGGTGATGCGTGATGCGTGATGTTTTTTGATCACGCATCACGCCCTCAGTTTATTCCAGTTCTTCTACGCGGCGGGAAATGCGGCGCAGGGAAACGACTATCGCTGCCAGCGTGGTGAAAAAGGCAATGGCGATCTTGGTGGGGTCCATAATCGGCTCCACGCGCACGCCGTCTGGGCCGATGGAGATGGCGGCCACCGGTCGGGCCATCATGCTGCCGCCGCCACCGCCGCCGCCGCCAAACCCGCCTTCGGCGGAGCCGTCCGCGGCTTGCGGGCCGGTTCCGCCGCCGCCGCCAAAGCCATAACCCAAACCGCCGATCATTTCAGAGGCCATCACGACGGCGTATTCGCCTTGCACAACCGGTTGGCTAAACAGGCTTTCCGGTTGTGCGGCGGTAAACATGCGTCCCATCAGCTCATTGGCCTGGGTCTGGTTGGGAACGGATTCTTTGATAAAGCTGTTCATATCTGGTTTCATGGTATCACTCCTATTTGTGGGCGCGACGGCCGTATGCCCAGCCCAGCGCCACGATCACAGCGCCCAATCCCCATATCGCCATCAAGGCGAGGCGGGTGGGATCCATTATTTCCACGCGCTCGGTCACGCCATCGGTTTCCAGAAGAACGGCCGTCGGCCGATTCCACACAAACCCGCCAAACGGCGTATTCAACGACACCCCCCATGCTTCCGGGGTGATCGTGCGCTTGCCTACCACAATCGGCTGACCCGTGGATTTGCCAAATTGTAAAAATTTCGGTTTATCTTCCATAAAGCTGACCTCCACTCAGGGACCCGAGGGGTGCTGCGCATCGGGTCTTGGCAGTTATGCGCCATTTGCAAACTCGCTAACCTTCATTCACAATTGTACCGTTGGTTGGGGTAAATCTCATAAACAGTTTTTTAGACCTGAACCTTGCTGCTTTGCGGAGGGCCAATGAACATGTTCCGGTTTGTCTTTTTGGGGTTGGTTTTCGGGTGGCTGCTTGTTTTGCCGGTTTCTGCTCAGCCCATCGCCGGGTCGCCCGGCGTTTTAATTACCGAAGTGTATTACAACACGCCCGGCAGCGATGGCGACGAAGAATGGATAGAGATTGCCAACGTTGGCACGGCCGTTATCGACCTGTCCGATTACAAAATCGGCGATGAGGAGTTGATTGGCGGGCGCGAAGGCATGAAACGTTTTCCCGAGGGCGCGCTTATTGAGCCGGGACAGGTGGTGATTGTGGCGCAAACGGCCGTGGCCTTCCGCGCCCGGTTTGGTTTTAACCCCGACTATGAAATCCGCGATACCGACGGCAGCGTGCCCGACATGCGCCCTTTCCTGGTGTGGGCGTCCGGCGATCTGGCCCTGGCGAATGATGGCGATGAAGTGCTGTTGGTGGAGAAAACGGCCGTGCGCGACAGCCTGAATTACGGCGACGCCCTCACCTTCTTCCGCCCGGCCATAAACGGCGTGCTCAGCGGGCAGAGCATCGAGCGCGTGCCGGCCACCTGCGACACCAATTCCGCCGGGGATTGGCTGCCCCGCGAACAGCCCACTCCCGGCCAACTCACCTTTGAGGGCGACTGTTTGCCGCCGGTTGATCTGGCCGCTGCGGAAAATTTGCCGCCAATCGGAACCATCCAGGGCAGCGGCGAGTTTTCGCCGTATGTGAATCAGATGGTCGCCTTTCGCGGCGTGGTGACGGGGGTGTATGAAGACCGCAATACGCGGGGAACCACCTATTACACGCTGTTTGTGCAAGACGCGCCCGGCGCGGAAGATGGCGATCCGGCCACTTCGGATGGGGTGGCGTTGTTTTTGGGGCGCAAACGGCCGTTAGCCCACATCGGCGATCAGGTGCGGGTGTCAGGGCTGGTCACCGAATTTTTCGGCCTGACCGAGCTGGACGCCGACGCCCTGGAAATTGTCGTGGAGGCGAGCGATCAGCCGCTGCCCACGCCCATCTCCCTTGATCCGCCGGCCGATAACGCGGCGTTGCCCGCCTATTTCGAACCGCTGGAAGCGATGCGGGTGATGGTAGACGGCGCGGCGCAGGTGGTCGGCCCGACGTTTAGCGGCTGCGGCTTTGCCGTCGCCCGCCCGGAGACGGCCGGCCGGTTTTTGCGCCAGAGCGCCACCGACCCCATCGGGCGCATCATCCCGATTTTGCACGTTAGCGACGTGGCCTGCGGCGATTTCCCCAACGTGAAGACCGGTGATGTGGTGGCTGGCCTGGCCGGCCCGTTGATTTACCATTTTGACCAGTTCAAACTCGTTCACCAGCAGACGGCCGATTTGCAAGTAACGGCCGTACCCTTGCCATCTATTCCCGCCCCGCTGCGCGCCGGTCCCGGCCAGTTTAGCGTCAGCACCATCAACCTGGAAAACCATTTCGACGCCATCGACGATACCGGCGACGACGCCGAACCCAAACCGGACCTGACCGACATCGGCCTGAAGCAGATGAAGCTGGCGGCGGCGATTGGCCGGACGCTGGGCTGTCCCACGCTGGTGGGCATTCAGGAAGTGGAGAAGGCGAGCTTGTTGGTGGGGCTGGCCGAGGAAACGGCCGTTGCCTGCGGCTTTGTCTATGACGTGACCCATCTGGAAAGCGCCGACGCGCGCGGCATCGACGTGGCGTTGTTGAGCGATCCAAACCGCGTGCAGGTGCGGTCGGCCAACCTGCGCCAGACCTGCACGGGCATGGATTTGGGCATTGTGGATGAGACGGCCGTTTGCCCCGCCGGCCAGTTTCCCCTTTTTTCCCGCGCTCCGCTGGAAGTTGATCTGAGCATCGACGGCCAGCCGGTGACGATCTATGTCAATCATTTCAAATCTAAATTGGGCGGGGAGGCGGAGACGGAACCGCAGCGGCTGGCGCAGGCGGCGCACATCAACGCTCTGGTGGCCGCGCAGTTGGCCGCCGACCCGGAGGCGCGGCTGGTAGTGCTGGGTGATTTCAACGATTATGAATTGTCGCCGACGCTGCTGGCGCTGACGGAAAACGGCCGTCTCGCCAGCGTGTTAGCCCAGGTGCCCCTGGTGGAGCGCTACAGCTATGTGTACGGCGGGGCGGCGCAGTTGATCGACAACCTGCTTGTTTCCCCGGCTCTGGCAGATGGCCTGGCCGCCGTGACCATCCAGCACGTTAACGCCGATTACCCGGACAGCCTGAGCCGTGATGTGAGTGCGGAGGGGCTGCCGTACAAATCAACCGATCATGATTTACCGCTGGCGATTTTTGGGCTGCCGGGGGTGATGGCTGAGGCAACGGCCGTGCCCACAGCTACGCTTTTACCTCCGGCCGCCGCCCCGGCCGCCGCCAAGGAATTGAATTGGACCTGGGTGGCGGGCGTGGGCGGGGGAGCAACGGCCGTATTGCTGGTCGTTCTGTTGGCACGCCGTCGTCAAGGTGGGTAGAATCGCATTGTGACTCAGCAACAAAACATTCTCATTGTGGATGCGGATAAGGCGTTTGCCTTGCGTCTGGCCAAAGCGCTAAAGGCGCTGGGGCCGGTGCGCGTCAGCCTGCTGCCGAGTGTGCGCGAGGCAGCGCTCCATCTGGTGCAGCGGGCGCAAGACCTGGCCTTCATCCCTGTCTCCCCCGATGACCAGAGTGTGCGTTCTCTGCGTGCGGTTCAACCCAATCTGCGCCTGATTCTGATGACGCCGAATCCGGATTATGTGGTGCCCGATTTTTATTCCGGACTGGTTCAGGCGGTGTTGATCAAATCGTTGGTGGATGTAGATTTACCGACGGTGTTGGACCAGGCTAGCGGCCAGCCGTTTTTTAGCCCTGGCGAGGATAAGCCGCTGGCGCGGGTAGAAGATGGTTTGGATACGGCCGTGTTGATTGCCGCCTTACAACAGATTCAACTTGGACAACTGCTGCAAACGGTGATTTTTGCCGATGGCACCCAGGTATTGGCCCACTGGGGCAATCTCAAAGACACAGAAGTCGCCAATGTGTCGCTGCACACCGGGCAGGAATGGCTGAAGGATCAATTCAAGACGCGCGTGCAATTTTTGCAGCTGCCGCCGCGCGCCGGCGAATGGCTTTTGTATACGGCGTGCATCGAAAAAGAGTATTTGTTGACCCTGGTGGCTGCGCCGGAAATGCCTTTGGCGCAACTGCGCCGTCAGGCCGACCAGCTTTCCGTCTATTTATTAGATGCGCTGCGGGGGATTGCGCCGTTTGTGCCTGTGGCGGAAACGGTGGAAGCGGAGCAAGTGGGCGGGCAGATGTCTTATGCAATTGTGTGGCGGCCGTTGGTGAGTTTGCCGCCGGCCTTGCACATCCCGCTGCGCCGCGCTTTGGAACGTTTGGCCACGGTGAATGGGTGCCGGCTGCGGCATACGGCCGTGCAGCCCGAACTGGTTCACCTGGTTGTCACCTGCCCGCCAGGGCGGGACAGCGCCTGGGCGGCGTACCTCTTCAAAAATGGCGCTGAAGAAATCATCCAGCAGGAATATGGCGTAGCCGCTAACCTGTGGGAAACCGGCTATTATGCCTCCGAATCGACCGAACCGCTGACGGACGCCGAGTTAAACATTTTTATGGAACACAACGCCTGAAGGAATTCACCATGACAACGCCACAAGTATATCTGGATGTCTGGTCCGATTTTGTCTGACCTTACTGCTTTCTTGTCTCCTCCAGTTTGGAGAAGCTCAAACAATCACATGGCGTCACCGTGCAATGGCGCTCGTTTGAACTGCGGCCGCCCGGTTCGCCGCCGATATCGCCGGAATACAGCGCCCGCATTGAGGCGGCGCGTCCCCGGCTCGTGGCTATGGCCCGCGAGCAATATGATCTGGAGCTAAACGTCGGCCCGTTTGGCGTCGACAGCCGCCCAGCGCTGATTGGCGCGAAATATGCTGAGGCGCAGGGGAGGGGAGAGGCGTATCACACGGCCGTTTTCCGCGCATATTGGCAGCAAGCTCAGGACATTGGCCGCCCGGACGTGCTGGCGGACCTGGCCGCCGGGGTGGGTTTAGACCGCGCGGCCTTTGTGGCGGCGCTGGCCGACGCCGGTTTTTTGGCGGCGATGCTAGCGGACGTGGAGCAGGCGCGGGCTTATGGTCTGGGCGGCGTGCCGGCTCTGGTTTACAACAACAAATATCTGGTCAGTGGGGCGCAGCCCTACGCCGTGCTGGCGCAGGTTGCCGAAAAAGTGCTGGCCGAGTGACAGGTTCAGGCCGTCAGGAACGATACAACGAACCACGCCACCGCCGCCATCAGGACAAGCGATACAACGATCAGCACGATTTCGATTTTGGATAGGCCGCTGGTGGGGGTGGCGGGCGCTGACCCAAAGGGATCGGTGTCGGGCGGCGACCATTTGGGCGGTTCAAACGATGGGTAGGCGGTGGGTTTGGCCGGTGGGGGTGCGGAGGGAACGGCCGTTTCCTTTTCTGTCCAGCTCGCTTTTTCCGCGTTTGTCTCCAGCGTTGCCGCAATGATACGGGCGATTTGCTCGTATTGGCGGCGTTGGTACAGGACGGAAAAGAGAAGGATGCCCAACATGAAAATAAAAAACAGAACCGGAAGACCCCCAATGCCGAGCACAAAGGCGAACAAAAGCGGGAAGATCAGCAGGTAAGAACTGTACAAATAACCGGAAATGGTCATACGGCCGTGCGCCGGTTCCAGGCGCACCAATCCTTGCATGGGGTTGCGCGAGCCAAAATTATTGCGAAAAGCAAGCTCCGTGGGGCTGAGGGCGCGAAACACAACACGCGGACGCCACCAGGAACCCCGCAAATTTTGCTCCAGGCGCGGAATCTGCGCGTCGATATTCAGGTTGGCGGGTAAAGTATAGGTGCGGCGCAGCAGGGGAAGGCCGTGCCGGTAATAAAACGGCGCCCAGAGAGACGACAGCATCAGCTCTCCCAGGCTGGTGACGATGAGCAGAACCACAAACAATGGGAACAGCGTGAGGGATAACGGGGACATCAGGATTCAAAGTCGACGGCCGTTGACCCTTCGGTCACCGCTCGCATGTAATCCAACACAACCACATGGTCTGGATGCACCTGATACGCTTGCAAACCTGCCAGATCATCAAACCGAGCAATCAGCGCCAGATCATAAGAGCGGGCCGACCGGATGACATCCTGCCCTACTTCCAGGCTGCGCAAAGAAGGCACTTTGCCCGCCAGCCCACGAATTTTCTCAACGGCCCGGCTAATGCTGGCCTCGCTGCGATCTTCCATTTTGAACATAACAACGTGTGTAATCATCCTGACCTCCTGATACAGTTCCGATGATGGCCTGAAGCGCGTGGTTGTCAGCCGTTAACTTCTACCAGCATTGTATCGTAAGCGAAGCGCAGCGGATAGCCTTCCGCCTGCAGGTTCTGCTCCAGGCGCAGCAAGTCGTCGTAGCTCAGATTGTCTGGCTCTTCGATGTGGGTCATGATGGCCTGTTTAGGCTGAATTTGGCGCAGCATCGCCAGGGTTTGGCGAAAGGTCGCCTCGCTTTTTAGCACGGGATGATCCGGCGGAATGATGCGTTCGCCGGTCCAGACGTTGAATTCCACAATGCCCATCGGCACGACGGCCAGGTCTACGCCGTGCACAAAGGCGGGCGGCTGCCAGCCTACCAGTTCATCCGGGGCGATGAGGACGCGACGGCCGTTTCCCTCCACCAAAAAAGCATACACATACGCCTCCGCTACCGGAAATGGCGTGATGGTGTACCCGTTCAGGCTAACCGATTCGCCTTCGGACAGGTGGTGGATGGCCACAGCGCCGATGTGCTGCATATAGGCAAAGTTCTCCTGCAAGCCCAGGTGGCTGGCAAAATCAACGCCCACGCGCGGCGGCAAATAAATATCCGAGGAACGATTGCTGCGCGGCCAATGCCGCCAGTCGATATTCATTTCCCAAATGCGGCGGCCGGCCGTGTGGTCCGGGTGCCAGTGGGAGTAAAAGCAGGCTGGGATGTGTTCCAGGCGCGCCCGGTTGAGCTGTTCGTTAATTTGTTCGGAGGTGTCGATGAGGAAATCGGGGCCATGAACGAAGAGACCCGGCCCGGAACGGCTGAAGGGCACACCTTTTGCGCGGGCTTCCACACACAGCGGGCAAAAACAACCGGCGCGGGGTGTGGTAAATGCGCCGCCGGTGCCTAAAAATTCCAGTTTCATGTTTCCTCCTCCGAAAATAATTTAACGCAAAGGCGCAGAGGCGCAAAGGTGCAGAGAAAAATCTGCGTCATCTGCGAAATCTGCGGATTTTCATTCATGGTGTTGAGCCTGCGCTCATGTCGTCTCTCCTGAAAATAATCCACAGATTACACAGATTTCGCAGATTAGAAATAAATCTGTGCAATCTGCGAAATCTGCGGATTTTCATTCATGGTGTTGAGCCTGCGCTCATGTCGTCTCCTTTGGAGATAGTTTTAACGCAAAGGCGCAAAGGCGCAGAGTAAAATATCTGCAAAATCTGCAAAAGCCACAGATTGTCATTCGTGGTGGTTGGCGGCTGCCGGTGACATCTGGGCGATGCCGGTTAACCTTTTTTCCAGGATGAGAAACGGCCGTTTCTCATCCATCAGGCTGTTAAACTGCTGCACCGGTGCAAATCCCTGCTGTTCCCAGACACGCTGCGCGCGCCGGTTAAACGTGGCAATGGTTACCCGCAGGACAGCCGGTTGGAAGGCGCGGCAGGCAAAATCAATAACGGCCGTCACAAACTCTCGCCCCATTCCCTGCCCCGTCAGGTCCGGGCGCACACCCAGGCCGATGTCCAGGGCAGGACGGCCGTAATCCCCGCCCGGAACCTGCGCATCTTCGCCAAACGTGCAAAATGCCAGCAGATTGGCCGCGTCATCAACGATGGCATAACACTGCACGGCCGGGTCGTAAAAATAATTGGCCGCCTGTTCGATCATGTCCGGATCATCCGGGTCGGGGAGGATGTTGTAGATGTCGTAGGGCGGTTCATAGGCCCAGCGCACAAACTGCCGGGCTTCGGCCTGGGTGACCAGGCGAATGGTATTTATCATGGATTCCCCCTTTGGCGGCGGCGATTGTTCGGCGGGCGGGATGGGTTGCCCGGAGTAAGCCACCAGGCGATAAGTGACGCCGATGAGGACCAGGCTGAGCAGCAAAAAGAAAGCGGCCAAAAAACCATAAAAGACGGCCGTTTGCGGCAGCAGGAAACGGCCGTGCAGCACCTCAACCTGCGCCGCGCCGCTTCGCAGCCACGCCGACAGGCTCATTTGCAGCCGAACCCACAACCCGTACAGGCCAAAAAAAGCCAGAAGCAGCGCCAGCGCCGCCGCCAGAATTTTGCTGAGTTTGCGTCTCATGGAAACGGGTTACAACCAGCGCCGCCGTCGAATGTACCAAAACATCACAAACGGAATTAAAAACATGCCTACCAGAGCCACTTCAAATGGCAGCCAGCCGGTCCAGTTGCGCGTGTCGATGGCCGGGGCAAAAAAGTTCATGCCAAAAAAGCCGGTAATAAACGACAGCGGCAAAAACAGCGTGGTGATGACGGCCATTGTTTTCATCACGTCATTCATGCGATTGTTGACGATGGACAAATATGTCGTCTGCGAGCCGGTGGAGAGGTCGCGCAAGCTGTCCATCAGGTCATACAGGCGCACCATGTGGTCATAAATGTCGTTGAAAAAGACCTGCGCTTCGGGGTCGATGACAGCGTAGTGGTTGCGGCTGAGCGAATTGAAGACCAACCGCTGCGGCCCGATGGTGCGCCGCATTTGCAGTACGCGCCGCTTGTGGACGAAGATTTGTTCCAGAGTGTCATTGTCCGGGTTGCTAAAAATTTCGTCCTCAATGTCTTCCAGCTCTTCTTCTATTTTTTCGACGGCCGTTATATGTTCGTTCATCAGTTCGTCGGCCACGCGGTAGAGCAGGCGCGAAATGCCATTGTGCCGGATGCGATCATCGGTCTGGCAGGCGGCCCACACGCGCTCCAGCGGGGCGATCTCTTCCTGGTGATAGGTCACCAGGTAATTGCGCCCCACAAAAATATCCACTTCCGGCAGGTCGATTTCCTCATGGTCGGCGGCGTTGTATTGGATGGCGTGCAGCACGATGTACACATACTCGCCCCAATCGTCCAGCTTGGGCGCGTGGGCTTCGTTGAGGGCGTCATCAATGGCCAGCGGGTGAAAATGGAAGATGTCGCGCAGCACAGCCTCGCTTGCTTCGTGCGTTTCGCCCCAAATATCCAGCCACATCATGCCCTGCCCGGTTTGGAGAACGGCCGTTACCTCCGCCAGTTCCAATTCTGTCTCGCACGCTTTGTCTTCCTGGCAATGTATCACGCGAATCATCTTGCTTACACCCCTCTACCTTGTGGTTTGCTGCCGGACAAACTCGGCAATGAGCTGATGGGCGATGCTTAACGCGGGCGGGAAGGGCGGCAAATTGTCGGCGGTGTACCAACCGGCGTCCATCAGTTCAGATTCTTCCAATTTTATCTCGCCGCTCTCGTATTCGGCCGTAAAAGCAATCATCAGCGAGTTGGGAAACGGCCAGGGCTGGCTGCCAAAATAGCGGATGTCTTTGATGGTGATGCCCACTTCTTCCATTACTTCGCGGCGCACGCAGCTTTCCAATGTCTCGCCCGGTTCGACAAAACCGGCCAGCACGCTGTACATGGGAATTTTGGCCCGTTGGTTGCGCGCCATGAGGATTTCACGGCCGTTCATCCCATCTCGTTCTATCCGCATAATCACCGCCGGGGACAGGCGCGGGTAACTGGTGTGCTGGCAGTTCGGACAAACCTTCATCCGTTCATTGGCCGCGGTAAAGGTCGGCGCGCCGCAGCGGCCGCAAAACCGGTGCGTGCGGTCCCAATCTACCAACTGCACGGCACGCCCCGCCAGCCACAAGTGCGCTTCATCCAATCGCCCAAACAGGCGGCGCAAATCCAGCAGGGCCATTCCGGGCGGCAGGTCTGGTTGGCCTTCCTGCCGGGGCGTCTTTAGTTCGGCGGCAAAACAATGGATACGGCCGTCTTCCGGCACATAACCAAAATATTGCTGCCGCTCAACCGTAAAGCCGGTCAGGTTCAGCGAAGC
This sequence comes from Chloroflexota bacterium, assembly GCA_029559155.1. Lineage (GTDB taxonomy): Bacteria > Chloroflexota > Anaerolineae > Promineifilales > Promineifilaceae > Leptovillus. Next base: position 8,564 of record JAKQCM010000001.1, on the reverse strand, counting down.
GGGATTAACCACCAGGGGCAGCCGCGCCGCGCCCGTTGCTTCGTCCAAAAAGACAAGCAGATCGAATTTGTGAAACAAAAACCAGAAGGCCGGCCTGGCCCGATTGTCGGGCGGCGTGATGGCAGAGACGAAATTATCGTTCATAGCGGTTAATATGGATTAGGCGTAGCCGTGGGCGTCGGGGTGACGGTTGCGCCCGGATAGCCGGGGCTGGTAGGCAGCGGCGGGCTGGTAGCTACCGGCGGCAGGGTGGCGCCGCCGGGCAGCGTGGGTGTGGGCGCAGCGCCTGAAGGCGATGTGGGCGTCGGCGAGATGAATCCGGGCGGGAAGTTGGTGGGCGTGGGTGAAATGCGCGGTGTGATGGACGGATAAACCGTGCCCGGTCCGGCGGTGGGGGTGATGGTTCCCGGCGTGCCGAAGATGGGCGTGCCGGGGAGTACGGCCGTTCCCATCACCGTGGGCGTGGGCGTGCTGATGGGCGTAAAGGTGATGGCCGGTTGGCTGGGCGTGGGCGTAGACAGCGGCGAGCCGGGGAAGGGGGTCGAAAGTTGGCTGCCGCCTGTGCCGGGCACGGCCGTTGCCTGCGGCGTCGCGCGGAAGTTGGGCAACGGGTTCGGCGAGACAATGCGCTCCACGGCCAAATACCAGACCTGGCCGTCGGGCGGCTCTTTGCCACAGCCTAATGGACCGGCATATTGTCGCCAGATGCCTTCGACCACGATCGTTGTGCCGTCGGGCATGAAGCGCAGCAGCGCTTCAAACCCGGTCGCATTGAGCTGCAAATCTTCGGCGACCAATGACCATTGGAATACCGTGCCGTTGCTGGGTTGGCAGATTGGCGGCGTCAGTTTCAGGTAGCTGCCCGTTACGCGGATGCGTTGGTTGCGGTAGGTGTCCGGGGAGGCGTTGAGGTCGGTGAAGGTGACGACGGTTGCCTGCCCGTCAACGGCCAGTTCGCCGGGGGTGGGGGAGGGGCGGAAGGGTTTCAGGCCGCGAGCGCTGCGCCCCAGGCCCGGCAGGATGAAGCCGACCAGCAGGATCAGGAAAGCCAGTACCAGCAAGGGGATTAAAAACCACAAGCGGCGGTGTCGGGCTAAGAAAGTTTGGACGGCATGATCCTGACTCATTGAATTGTTCGGTTTAGGTTTCTCTCTGCAGAAAGACCCTAAGGGTTTAATTTCCACAGGGCTAATTACTCGCTGCCAAACCCTTAGGGTCTTGGCAATAACGGGCCGCGATGCTGCACCCACCATTCGACCATTAAAATCAATAGAGCCAGCAGCAGCAGCCAGGGCCACCATTCGCGTTGGCCGACGTTGTTTTCCGGCGCGGCGTCTGTGGCGACCTGACCGATGGACAGCGACGGAGCCGGTTGGATGGCCGATTCGGCCGGGCTGAACAGGTTGACGGCGAAGCTGCCGGCCGGGCGCGTGCCTTGTGCGTCGCGCAGGCTGACGCGGTAAAGGCCCAGTTGGTCAGTTTCCGCAAAGATGAGCGCGTCTTCCCCGACGTCGGCGGTCCAGATACGGCCGTCTGGTTTTTCCACAATCACGGCCGTGGCGCTGGCCGAAGGCGAAATTGTGACCGGGTCACCCGGCCGTAAGCCGGCGGGCGCATCGAAGGCGCGACCAGGGCTGAGCCAGCCAGTAATATTAGCCATTAAAATGGGAAATGCAATTTGCAGGGGTAGGTCGGAGTCGCGCAGGTCGAAGGTGAGCAGGGCGATGCGCTGCCCGTTTTGCTCGCCGGTGAGCAGCAGCGGGCCGCCGGAAGCCTCTACCAACGGCCGTGCCCAGGGCGCATCCACCGCCGTTGCCTGCCGGATATGCACGTCGCGCCAGTCCACAAATTGCAGCAGGGGAGAATCGGCCAGGCGCACGGCGACGGTGTCCGAGAAGACGCCGCCGATGGTGAATAAGTCGCCGCCGTTGGGCGGATTGATGAGCAGCAGGTCGGTCGGGGGCAGGGGATCGGGCAGGGGCACGCCATCGAGGACCAGCAGGTCGAAATCTGCGGGGTTCAAGTCCGCGCCGGGGGCGGCCTTGAAGGCTTCGATGCCCGGCAGGACGCTGAAGACCTGCTCCAGAAAGAGATTGCCCTCAGTGACGAGCAGGGCGCGGTTGGTAACGCCGCCTTCATGCACGGCCGTCGCCACATCATCCAGCGCCAGATAGTCCTCTTCTAAATTGGAGAGGCGGGCGGTGATGACGGCCGTTCCCTCCGGCAAATCCCACGTCAGGCTGGCAGTGCCGCCGGCCGGGACGGTGACGCGGCGCGAATCGTAGAGCGCGCCGTCGAGTTCCAGGCTGAGCAGGGCGTCGCGGTCCTGCGCGCCCTGGTTGGCGATGCTGGCGAAGAGCTGCGGGCCGCTTTCGGTGGCGCGGGTGGCCAGGGCGGCAATCGCCAGGTTCTCGCCGCTGCCGCCGATGGGCAGGTAGATGGGCGCGGTGGGCAGGGGGGGCAAATCGGCGGGCAGGCCGCCATCGGAAATGATGACGATACGGCCGTCCTGGAAGCCTTGCGCCGCGCCGGCGGCCAGGGCCAGGGCGGCGGGCCAGTCGGGCGGGCCGTTTTCCGGTTGGGTGGCGTCCAGGGCGCGGCGCAGGGCAGTTTTGTCGCTGCTGGCGCTGGCGAGCACGGCGGGGGTGTGTCCGACCTGGATGAGGGTCATCTGGCTGCCGCCGCCGAGGTCGCCAATCAGGCGGGCGGCTTCGGTTTTGGCGGCGGCGAAGCGGGAGGGGGCCGCGTCGGTGGCTTGCATGGAGGCGGAGCCATCAAGCAAGACGACGGTGTTGCCGGTGATGACGGAGGGGCTGGGGAGAAACGGCCGTGCCAGGGCCAGGACCAGAGCGGCGAGGATGAGCAGCTGCAAGATGAGGAGCAGATTGCGGCGGAGCTTTTGCCAGGGGGCGTTGGCTTCGCGGTCGCGCAGGAGTTTTTGCCAGAGCAGGGTGCTGCTGACGGTGACTTCGCGCCGCCGCAGTCGCAGCATGTAGAGGAGGATGATGGGCGCGGCCAGCAGGCCGAGGAGGAGGAAGGCGGGGGTCAGGAAGGACACGGGTTGGTTAATTGGTTCATGATAGTCTTGGTAAGATTGGACCAATCTTTAAAGATTGGTCCAATCTGTTGTGTTGGGTGAGGGTATTGTAGCACGCATTCTGGGGTGTGGTGGCTATTTTAGAATGGTCCAATCTTGGAGATTGGACCATTCTTGAAAGGGGTCGCTATTTTAGATTGGTCCAATCTTTAAAGATTGGACCAATCTGGAGGGGGGGCTACCACCAATCGTCTAGCAGCAGCGGGCCGATGAGGTGGGCGTCGGGTTCGGCTTCGTGGGCGGCGATGAAGGCGGCACGGCCGTTGTACCAGTCCAACACATCGGCGCGATTTAGCTTTGTCGGTTTGGATGACAGGACAGCCCCATAGGATGACCAGGGCCATTCACGAAAGTCGGCGACGAAGCCGTGTTTTTGCGGGTTATGGTGGATGTAGGTGATGAGGGTGAGTAGATAACGCTGGCTTTCTATAGGTTTGCGGCCAAAGGGCGTTTCAAATAGTACGCCGGTGCGCCCGGTGGCTTTGTTGAAGGCGCGGGCGTAGGCGATGAACAGGTTGTTGAAGGCGCGGCTGGGGTTTTGGGGTTTAAAGATTGGTCCAATCTTGGAGATTGGACCAATCTGAGCGGCGCGGTACGCTTCTTGCTCTTCTTCAGTGTAGGTACGGATGGCCAAGTGGAAATGGTTGGGCAGCAGGCAGTAGGCGTAGGTTTCGGCGACGGGCTGAATGTGGTTGGCGTAGAGTTGTAGGAAGTAGGGGTAGTTGCGCTGTTGGACGAAGAGGTTTTCGCCGTTGTTGCCCCGGTTGTAGATGTGGTAGAGACGGCCGTATTGCAAAGGTTCGTTGGTCATAGGGTCTATACTTTAGATTGGTCCAATCTTGAAAGATTGGACCAATCTTGGGCAGGGTCTCTATTTCAGATTGATCCATTCTCGCAGAATGGACCAATCTTGGGCGTCAGGCCACCACCCAGCCCAGCTGCTCCAGCTGCTGGGGCGAGGCGGCCAGGGCGATTTCGGCGACGGCTTTATAATCGGCCAGCCAGCGGTCCAGTTCGTCCAGTTTGGCGTCGCGGAGTTGGGTGGCTTCCTGGGCGACGCCGCGCGCCTTGTCTTGGGCTTCGCTGGCCGTGGCGACGGCTTGCACAAGCGCGGCTTCGGCTTCCAGCTTGGCCTGGTCGTAGCTGTAGGGGACCATGGCGGCGATGAATTCCGGGTCTTGGAGCATGTTGTTATAAAAACGACGGGCCTGGTCCAGCCAACCGCTGAGGGTTTTCTTGCGCGCGCCGTTGATGCTGAGGGCATTTTGGGCCGTCGGGCTGTCGCGGAAGGCGATGCGGGCGATTTTGACGGCGGCGCTGTAAGCCAGGGAGGCTTCATCCCATGCTTTTTGTACGGTCTGGGTGGCTTCGAACTGACGGCCGTAAGCCATCTTTTGGCGGTCTGTCAGTTCGCGCGCTTCCTGGTTCAGGGCGCGGGCGGTTTCCAGGCGTTCCTGGGTATAGGGGTTACGGCCGTCAGGATTCCCGGGCTGGATAGGGTGTTGTTGATGGCCACTTCGGCGTCTAACAACCGTTGCGCGATGCTTTTTGTTGCTTTTGGCATGGTAAATTCCTCCAATTGGATTAAATAATGCCCTTGCGGGGCTGTAAATAATCGAATCAGGGCGGTGTTTGTCCCCAAATGGGTAAGCCATCATCTTGTTCGGGCGAAACGCGACTGAATCGACAAAAAAACAAGAGTATATGTATAAAATTTGGTAAAGTGATGCTCCTGAATGGTTCCTAAAGCCTCCTGAATCGTTCCTAAAGCCTCCTGAATCGTTCCTAAAGCCTCCTGAATGATTCCTAAGACAAGCCTGAACCATTTCCGAGGCTTTTTTCTGAATTGTTCAAAGTATTTTCTGTTGTTGTGATGGTTTTGTTTTTTGTTTCTAGCTTATTTCCGAGTTGTTCCTGGTCTTGTTTTTGGTACCGGGTACTGGATTGGTTTGGGGAAATTTTAGAGGAGGAACGGCCGTTCTCGCTATAGTAAAAAAGGACTATTCGTCGCGTTTTTAGATTGGTCCAATCTTTAAGATTGGACCAATCTGGCGGCTCGTTACGCCGCGCCATCGACGATGGCGATTTCCTCGGCGGTGAGGCCGTAGGGTTGGGAGACGGCCGTTTCGTCGCGTTTTTAGATTGGTCCAATCTTGGAGATTGGACCAATCTGGCGGCGCGTTACGCCGCGCCATCGACGATGGCGATTTCCTCAGGGGTGAGGCCGTAGAGTTGGTAGACGAGTTGGTCGATTTGGTGGTCGGTGGCGGTGATTTGGCGCTGCAGGATGGTTTTTTCTTGCGGCAGACGGGCGGCTGCTAAACGTTTATGCAAGGTCTGCATTTGCTTCACAAGCACAATTATTTGTTCGTGTGCGTTTCGGTCTGATTCAAGGGAAAAATCTATTATCCGAATAGGCAGTTGTTCGATATATTGCTTACTTGCTGCAAAATAGCCGCCCCGAAAATCTGTTGAAACTTGCTTTAAATAAAAATTGAGCAACCGAGAATTAAGAAGCCCGCATAAGTAGGCAAGATTACCAGATTTATGATCGCTCACTATTCCATATCCACCGGTAGTAACATTGATGAAATAATAATGATCAGACAGGTCCATATATGCAGCTAATTCTGAAACCATATATGGAATCATTAATTTAGACTGTTCCCAATATCCCAGATTCTGAGTGCGCCCAAACCGATACCACTGGGCATCTTTGAACTTCCCATTCTCTCTATTTTCAAGCATTAATTTATGCTGATTCAAGTATTCCCATGCTTTCGGAAATATGTCTTGGATTTCCCTTTCTGTATATAATTGGGCTGAACCATCCGAAATTTTATAAGGAAAAAGAACATACACAGATGGGTATGCTTGGTATCGGTGAATTTTCCCACTCCTAATCACTGATTTTAGAATTGCTGCTTCAATCAGTACCCATGATTCAGATTTTTGAGAATACACTTCGATGAGCGAAGGATTAGCGGTTTCTCTATAATCTTTAAACAGATAAACCGTATCGGCACTGGTGATAAGACCTTGATATATTTTGTTTGCAACATTGCCTAATTTAGTGGGCATTTTTGTCAATCTCTTAAATAATCTTGCGCCATCTCCCACTGTAAAATTCCATTCCAGTACAGAAACTTCTGTAGTAGAGATATATCCGCGTACGGCTTCTCCTTTTTGCCTCCATCCTGCTAAATCATCTACTTTTGCATATTCAAACTCATCATTTTTTGCATTACTAAGGAACAATAGGCAGGTGTATGTTGTTGCATTTGCAAATATCTGCTGATGACCGAAATGGATTATTTGAGAAAGTTTTTTATCTGATGCAATAATTTGACGTATTGGTTCTCCATACTTAGCTTGGAAAAATTTATGCGGCAAAATGAAGCCTAAAATACCATTCCGGTTGAGTAATTCCAGCCCTTTTTCTATGAAAACAACATAAATATCATAGCTACCCTTACTGGCCGCTTTATATGCCTGTTTATAAAATTCCACTTCCTTCGGCGCCCATTGCTTCATCGCCTGAATGCGAATGTACGGCGGATTCCCAATCACCGCATCAAACCCACCCCAGGGTACAATCCGGGGAAAAGCGGCTGCCCAGTCGAAGACGTTGACGCGGTACATCTCCTCCTCATCCAGCAGCCCCAGCGACATCTGTCCGTCATAAAAGTCTGGCCCAATCAACGAATTGCCGCATTTGATGTTGCTGTCCAAATCCGGCAGCACCCGGTCGGCCAACAGCTTTTGCTGCGCTACCGCTTCTGTTTCCCCTTCCAGCACTTTTAGCAGCAGCGAAAGTTTGGTCACTTCCACTGCCTGCATGTCGATATCCACGCCGTAAATGTTGTTGAGCAAAATGCGCTTGCGTTCATCAATGGTCAGCCGCCAGCCTTTGCCATTGTCGAAGATGGCCGGAGTTTTGCCTTTTGCCCACTGCTCCGGGTTTTGTTTGTATTGCGTCAGATGCCAGTCGAGCAGATATTGATACGCGCCAAGCAAAAAAGAACCTGAACCACAAGCCGGATCAAGAATGGTCAGTTTGGATGCGTCTCCTTTGGGGCCGGGTTTGCGTCCTTCCAGCAGTTTGCCTACTGTTTGCGCCACAATATAGTCAACAATGTAGGTGGGGGTATAAAAAACGCCGCCCGCTTTTTTGACTTCTGGCTTGTCTTCGATTTTGGCCTGGCCGCCGGCCGTCAGGCGGATCACTTTGCCCAAAAATTGCTCATACACCTGCCCCAAAATATCGGCGGGAATCATGTCGAACTGGAAAGGCGAATCCGGGTAGTAAAGATTTTTGAGGATGGTTTGCAGAGGCTTGTCGTCTATGTGCAGGCCAAGCGTCCAACTGTCTTCCCCTTCGCGTCCTTTTTCCGGCTGGAAATGAAACAGGCCGGAATTGTATTTTTGGTCGGCCAGTTGGAAGAGGCGGCAGAGTTCGGCATAAACAGGGGTTACTTTGGCGGCGTCGCGCAGACGGCCGTAAGGTTCAATTCCTCTATCTTCGGCAATGCGCAAGAAGATGATGCGGTCGATGATGCGCTGCACGGCAAAGTTGAGTTCGCGCGGCTTTAGTTTGTTGCGCAGGGCGATGTTTCGCGCCAGCAGTTCGCGCCAACTGCTGATGTCGGCTAAAAAGGCATCGTCCACTTCGGCTGTGCCTTGTTTCAGTTTGTTCGATTGTACGTATTTGTCAGAGGAACCGCGCCGGATGGCTTCGGGGGAGAAGATGGCGGCGATTTGGTCCCATTTTTCGATGTATTGGTCGTAGGTGAAATACATGACGCGGCTGTTGGCGGCTTTGTCGCTTTTGACTGGGCGAGGGCGGCAGTCGTAGACGGCGAATTCTTCAAAGTCGGTGAGGATGCTGAGGGGAAGTTTGCCGCTCCAGGCGTAGCTGCGCAGTTGAAAGGCGGGGTGGACATCATCTTTGATGTTGACGGAGGGTTTTTTGGCCTCGACGAAGAATTTAGGCTGGCCGCCGATGCGGAAGGCGTAGTCCGGGGCTTTGGTTTTGCCTTTTACTTTAACGGCCGTTTCATGAATCACTTCTTTGTAGGCTTCGGCGTAGCCTTGTTCGTTGTCTATGTCCCAGCCCAATGCTTTGAAGAAGGGGTCGATAAATTCACGACGAGCCTGGGTTTCGTTGTAGACGGCAGCGCGGTAATCCTCGCGGTTGCGCTGGAATTGATCAACAAGTTCGTGGATTTTTTGCGGGGCTGGCATAGATTGTTTCCTTTTGGTTGCTGCTTACTGGGTTCGGGCTATGGATTTATGCTGGAAGGGAATTGTATAAGTTGTTGGGGGGTGTTGGCAAGCAAATGGGAACGGCCGTTTTGGTTTGTGCGCCCTTTAGATTGGTCCAATCTTTAAGATTGGACCAATCTTACGACATCCCCCACGCGAATCAAGCCCGGCTGCTCGGTGGAGGCGTGGACGCCCACGCAGT
>JAKQCM010000469.1 GCA_029559155.1 Chloroflexota bacterium | reverse complement strand
CAACGTGCTGCAAAGCAACATCCAGCCTCCGGTGCCGTTTAAGTTTGACCATGCGCTGGATGGGGTGGTGGTGGCGGCTTTGGGCGCACAGGGGAATGAAACGCTGGCGATCACGACGCGAGACGGCCGTGCCGTGCGCTGGTCGGTGGGCGATTTGCGCGGCTCCGGCACGCAGGCCATCAACCTGGGCAATGACGACCGGGTGACGGGCGCGGTGCTGGCCCGCCCGGCGGATGAGCTGGTGGTGGTTTTGGCAGATGGTTACGGCCGTCGCCTGCGAGTAGACTGGCTGTTTGCGCCGGACAAGCCCAATCAAAAGGGCAAATCGCTGGCGGCGCGAAAGAGCGAGGTGGTGGGAACGGCCGTGTGGTCGCCGGAACGCCCCCTGCAAGCCATCACCACGACCCGCTTCCTGCCGCTAGACGCCGGCAAACTCCCCCTGGAAGATTCCACCAAGACGCAGCAGCTAATTAAGTTAGAGAAAGGTGAAGAGGTTAATGGCTTATTCGTCGAGTAGCGCCAGAACCCGGAAAGCGGCTGATCATAACGGCCGTCCTTCTTTCAAAATAGCCTCGCGCAGCGGCTGCGGGCAGGCGTCCAGGTCTATCAGGTCGAGATCGAACTGCGGGGAAACGGCCGTGGCCGCTGCATATGCCCGGTAAAACTCTGCGGCCGGAATGCTCCGCACCGCCAGGTCTATGTCGGAACGGCCGTCGAATCGCAACTTTGGCGTTATGTTTTGGGTATGTATTGCACGTCGGGGATGGTCGCAAAGTCCGCGTCCTGTGTCCATAAAGCGGCGTCGTGGTGTCGCGCTGTCGCCAAGATCATGCTGTCGGCCATGGGGATTTTGAACTGGTCAGAAAGTTTGGCGGCGTTGATTGCCAGAAGGGCATCCAGTTCTACCACTTGGCCTTGCATCATGAAGCTTACGGCTTCGAGAGCTTTGTCTTCTCCCACTTGTTGCAGGACTCGTTTGAACACTTCGTATAAGCTAATGGCAGGGACCAGCAACTCCGGGCTGTTTTCAATAGCCGGCGCAAAAAACTCCGCATTGGGCGCGTCAGCAAAGTATTCTAACCAACCCGAAGAATCTACAATGTTCACAAACGATCCTCTTCGCGATCAACATTGGTATCGATGCCTTTAAGGAATCCGCGAGCCTTCTGCATCGGCCAGATAGGAATCAATTCGATCCGGTTTTGGTAAGGAATGACCCGGATTTTTTGGCCCGGTTGAATGTCTAACGCTTCCCGAACGGCCTTGGGAATGACAACCTGGAATTTTGGGGAAACTGAAACTGTCTCAGTCATACGATTTTCCTGTCGATAACATACATGTATTACGTTTGTATATTGTAAAACGCAAAACGGAACGTTGCAAGCTATAGGCTCAGGCAGGCTTCGGCGGCCAGGTGGAAAAGGTTCTGGCGGATGTCGGTGCGGGACTGCCAGCCGCGATTGTCCCACTCGTCGCCGGTCAGGTCGTCGCCGCCGTACAGAAGCTGGCCGAAGAGGACGCCGCGTAATTGGGCCACGGCAAAAAACGCCGCCGCTTCCATTTCCACGGTCAGGCAGCCTTCGCGCTGCCGCCGGGCGACGATGGTCTTGGTTTCTCGGTACACGCCATCGGTGGTCCACGTTTTGCCGACGACGTAAGGGACGTGGTGGCGGGTGAGGGTGTTTTGGATGGCGGTTACGGCCGTTGCCGAGGCTATCGCTACGGCCGTTCCCGGCAAATAATGGTACGACGCGCCCTCATCGCGCACGGCCGTATCCGGCACCACCACATGCCCCACCGCCAGATCGCCATCCAGCACGCCCGCGCCGCCGCAGGCGATAAACTTGCGGCAGCCCAGGGCGATGATCTCCTCCATAAACCCGGCGGCCATCGCCGAACCCAGGCCCGGATGCATCACTGCCAGCCGACGGCCGTCAATTTCCATCTCATACACCGGGTTTGGGCCGATTTCGGAGTAGAGCGTGTGGATTTGGCGCAGACGGCCGTCTGCCCGCAGCGCCGTGATCACGTCCTGAAAGAAACAAAAGACGCAGTGTTCGGCGATGTTTATGGGCTTGAGGATGCGCTCCGGCTGGAGAATCGCCTGCGGCGAGGGGTCAAATTCCAAAATGGGCGCGGCGGCCAGGGCCACCAGCGGCGGCAGGGCGAAACGGCCGTCCGCTCCCGGCGGAAAATCGAGCGCCCCCAGCACGGCGCTGACGTTCAGCGGGCCATAAATGTGCGGGAACTGCTGCCCGGTTTCATAACAATCCTCGTAAACAACGTCCGCCTGGACCAAATCTTCGTCCAGGCAGAGCAAAACCAGGCCGGACTGGCCGGGGAAATGCTCGTTGGCGGCGTAAACGACTTGTGCGGCGGTGGAGCAGTGGATAAAACCATCGGTTGCCAGGCTGGCTGGAGAATAGGTGGGGGCGAGAACGGCCGTGTCCCAATCCGCTCGCGTGGTGATGTGCAAAATGAGTTTCATGGCTTAATTATGAAACGAGTCTCACAAACTTCCAAATGCCGCAGGGCTATCGCATATTCGGTTTACGGCTCGTATCGCCCGGCGCTGAAGCCGCCGGGCTGCCAAACAACGCCCTGTAAACAGGGCTTTTTGCCTCTATTAGCCGGTTTCAACCGGCGTTGTGTGGCTGCCGGGGCGTTTACGCCCCGGCGAGGCCACACAAAACCTTAGGCGCGGGGAGTATGCGATAGCTCTGCTTGGGGTCTTGCCTGAGTTTGCCAAAACGGCCGTTTCCCCTTAAACTCCTCGTTTGCCCATTTACCAACCAACTAACTAACCATCCAACCAACCAACAAACAACAAGGAGGCGCTTCACATGATTGTGGGAATGGACTTCGGCACGACCAACTCCGGCATGGCCGTCTACGACGGCCGTGCGGTGCGCGTACTGCCCCTGGACCCATCCAATACCAATCCGCGCGTGCTGCCCACGGCCGTTTACATCACCAACGAACAGGCCGTCACCATCGGCCGGGCCGCCATTGATTTGTACTACGAGCACAACATCGGCCGGGCGGTGAAACTGCGCAAAGTGTGGGTCGGCGAGCTGGAAGTGTTTGGCGGCGACATGTATTACGTTACCGATTCCTACGCC
>JAKQCM010000460.1 GCA_029559155.1 Chloroflexota bacterium | reverse complement strand
GTAACCGGTCAGGTCGCCCCACGCCTCCAGAGCAAAGCCGTAGGGCGCCTGGCTTTCAGTCACGCGGAACTGCCAGCGCAGCGTGTAGGGCAGCCAGCCCTTGGTGTACAGGCTCACCACCTTGCCAAGGCCGCGCGCATCGCCCGGTTCCAGCTCTTGCACGTCCAGGTAAACCGACGGCCACCAGCGCACCAAATCAGGCGCATTGGCCAAAATGTCGCTGACTTCGCGGCAGGCGCCGCGCACGCGCCAGCGGGTAACAAAGGCATAGTCGTTGCTTTTCATGGAACTCCTCTGAAAAGAATTTAACGCAAAGGCGCAGAGGTGCAAAGGTGCAGAGAAAAATCTGCGTCATCGGCGAAATCTGCGGATTTTCATTGATGGTGTTGAGCCTGCGCTGATGTCGTCTCCTAAGAAAAGGGGGTCTTCAGGAGCTCAGGGAGTTGACAACCCCTGATGTGTGAAGCGTGATGAGTGACCAAAAAGGTTTCACGCTTCACGTACCACAAATCAGGCCAAACCCCATGAAACCCCCAAAAAACCTTAAGAGCTAAAGCCATATCGCTCTGCAAGCAAGGCAGCCAGTTTTAGTTGACCCCGGCGAACCAATCCAAAAGCAGCTTCCCTTGCGCATCGAGATGTCTCTCGGCGGCTTCACGGTAAGCATCCATATACGGTTTCATAACTTCAGCCGGCATTCGATAATGAAAATTGACCAGCAAGCCATTCACCCACTCCAGATCGTTGTTTAATAAGTTGATGTCTCCCAGGCTCAACGCCGCCTGGATGTTATCGCCCAGGTTGTGGTTGGCGTTTTTCAGGTAGCGAATGGGTACATCCAGGCCGGACAAAGATTCCAAAATGTCAGCTTCGATGGCGGTGCGCTGCGCGGCGTATTGTTCTAAGGCCAATTCGTAGACTGGGGAGGCGAGCTGCGCCGGGGGCGCCGGCTGCGGATTGTTTAGCAGGTGGTCTACCACCTGGGGAACAGCGCGCAAATCGTTGCCCAAAAAGTGCGCCGGAATGTGGGACACAATATCGCTAATAAAGGTGAAGACGCCGCCGCCATAGGCCATGGGCGTGCCTGTTTTTTGCGCCAGCAGGGCGATGGCAGGCACGCGGCCGGCCGTGTGCAAAGTTTGGGCGGTGATGATGAGCAGTTGGGGATGCACGGCCGTTAACATGGCCTCCAATCGATCCGGCGGCACATCCGCGCCCAGGTAGATCACTTCCAGCCCACGCTGGCGCAGGAGCAAGGTGATCAGCAGGGCGCTGAAGGTATGCTGTTCTTCCGGAGCGCAGGCAACCACCACACGGGCGCTGCGCGTCGGCGGCGGGGCGGCGTTTAACAATGCTTCCAGCTGGCGAATGGCCAGCGCCGAGGCAAAATGCTCTTGCTGCACGGTAATGCGCCCCTCATACCAGCCTTCGCCAATTTCGCCTAACGCTTTTTGCAGCAGCTCGAAACACACCATTTCCAACGAAAAGAGGGCAAACGCCTGCGCTAGAATTTGGCGGGCCAAAAGTTCGTTAAATGCCAGGCAGGCGGCTATCCAATCTGCGCGCAGTTGGTTAACCGATTGACCTGTTACCATTAGCACGGTGGGGTCGTCTTCCTCACGGCCGTATGTCTCAATCGGCGACTCGCCTTCCGATTCTAACTGCTGCCATAAATCGACAGCCCGGCTGATGCTCAACCCTTCCTCCTGGCGAGCCAGAAGCCACTTCAACATGTCGATGTCGTACTGCGAATACAGGCGATGGCCGCCACTCGTGCGATCAGGCTGCGGCAAGCCATACCGCCGCTCCCAGGCGCGAAGCGTATCTGGCTTAATTCCGGTCTCCTGAACAACAGCTTTCAGATTAAACGTGGGGTTTTTTTGTGGGTCTGTCAAAACTTTCCTCGGTATTCAAAATATACGCCCATCTTTTGTAACAGTCGCCAAGCGCGCAGCGTGCGTTCGAAGCAGCTCCCCACGCACTTTGTGTTCTTTGCGATTCAACCCAGACAGGCCGGGTAACCAAATTGTGTGAGTGATTTTAACACAATTGTTTAGGTTTTGTCTATATTTCTCAATGGATTTTTAAAGCGCCGGGCGTTGCCGGATGGCACTTCTTGTCACAAATTAAATTGCCTGTTGAAAATCTAGAACGCATGTGCTATTATCTGTCACAGATACAGGTGGAAAGTGCCTTGCAACGCCATACTTTTTATCCGGCGCGCGGCAGTTCCCCCATACGGAGGCAGTAATGACGCGATTGATCTTTTCCGGTGCAGCTGGTTTACACATCCCTTCCCCGAATGTGCTGCGCTTTTTAGAGCGCCAGGTGGATTTTGTGGTGTACGAAGTGAGCGGGTTTGGGCAGGACTTGCTTTTTTTGGATTATCGGGAAGGCCAGCAAACGGCCGTCTGGCGATCAGGCAGCGCCCTGTCACAGTTGTCGCCGGAGTTTGAACGGCCGTCACATCTGGAAATCTGGGAATTTGGCCCCCAACACCTGCAAATCGAATTATACGACACGATCCAGAACAAAGCGCCCTGGCAGCTTTCGCTTATCCCGGCGCACGACAAACTGCGGCTTAATCACCGCGCTTTTTACCAACGGCTGCCCACCACGGCCGTCGAACCGGGCGCAGTCATCACCCTGGAACGCCAGCGGCGAGCCACGGCCGTGCCCAAAACCAATACGCTTCCGGCCGTGCCCCAATTCGTGTAAGCCGCCGGCTACAAACCACTGGCGGCTAGAAAAGCCACGCGCCTTCCAGGCGCAGCAGCCACGCCTTGGTATCCAGGCCGCCGGGGCCGCCATAACCATGCAAACGGCCGTCGCTGCCCAGCACGCGATGACAGGGAATGATAATGGGTATGGGGTTGGTCGCATTGGCCCGGCCCACGGCGCGCACGGCTTTCGGCTGCCCAATCTGCTGCGCCACGTCGGCATAGGTGAGGTAACGGCCGTACGGAATGGCATACACGGCCCGCAGCGCCATCTGCTGAAAAGGCGTCATCACCGACCAGTCGATAGGCGCAGCAAAATCTCGCCATTGACCCTGAAAGTAAGCATCCAGTTCATCCAAAACACCGGCAACTTGCGCCGCTGCATACACCGGCTGCCGTCCGGTCAGCTTCGCCACTTCGGCTGCAAACTTTTCACGCTCCGGCCATAAGCTGACGGCTACCACGCCGACCGCCGAAACGGCCGTCCACACCGCCCCAAACCGTTCGTTCTCTCGTTCACCCATCCAAATCGTCTGTTCAGCCATCATTCACCCTGTCAAACGCCAGGTCGCCAGGTAGTAAGCCGCCACGGCAAAAGCGGAAGCAACGTTAAGCGATTGTTTTACGCCCTGCATAGGAATGTAGACCACTTGATCGCACATCGCCAGGATGCCGGGGTCCACGCCGGCGATTTCGTTGCCCACAACCAGGAGGATGGGCGCATCCGGGGACACGGCCGTTTGCAGCAATGGCTGCGCGTCCGGCGTACCTTCCAAAGCCCACACCCGATACCCACGCCGCTGCAAGGCAACGGCCGTGTCCAGCCCGTTCGCGCAGCGCGTCCACCCCACCGACTGCTCCGCGCCCAGAGCCGTCTTGGCAACCTTGGGATGATCTGGCGGCGGGGTGATGCCGCCCATGTAAAGATGGCGCACACCGGCGCCATCGGCCGTGCGCAGCATAGACCCTACGTTGTAAATGCTGCGCACATTGTCCAGCAGCGCTTCTACATGTTGGCGTCCGGGTAAAGTTGGAGGTGGATTTCCGGTGGCGTAGACGGCCGTTAACGCCGCCGCCGCGCCGCACACCGGGCATATTTCGCCGGACACACGGTTATCGGTCAGGGGGAAACGAAAGCGGCAGGTCTCGTTGGTGCATTGGCGCAGTTGGAACGGGGGCACAGGCGCAGCGGTAGGTTTTCCGGACATTCAGGCTGCCTGTTTACTGGCCACCATCAAGGTGATGTCATCGAATTGAGGCGCTTGCCCGACGAAGGTTTGTAAGGCGGTTAACACGGCCGTTTCCATTGCCTTCGCGCTGCCATTTGCGCAGCCAGCCACAGCCGCCAGCAGCCGCGCCTCGCCAAATTCAGCCGACACTGCGTTCTGAGCTTCGGAAACGCCATCGGTATACATCACCAACACGCTGCCCGGAGCCATGTGGACCACTTCATGCCGCCAGGCCATGCCGGGAAACATGCCCAGCGGAATGCCGGTTTGCCCCAGCGATTGTGGTTCCTGACGGCCGTGCGAATCGAGTAAAAAAGCGGGGTTATGTCCGGCATTGCTGTAAGTCAGGGTGTCGGCGGCGGGGTCGAGCACGCCATAAAACAGCGTCACAAACTGGTCCGATTCAGTGTCGGCGAGGATGCGCTCGTTGGCCGCTTGCAGCACGCGCTCCGGCGCGTCCGGGTATTCGGTGGCGTAGGTGCGCAGCAAGGTGCGGCTGAGCGCCATATAGAGCGCGGCCCCGGTGCCTTTGTCGGCGACGTCGGCGACCAAAAGCCCCAAACGGCCGTCATCCAATTCAATAAAATCATAAAAATCACCCGACGTTTGCCGCGCCGGAACCAGTGTAGCCGCCAGATCCCAGCCGGGCACAACCGGCACGCTGCGGGGCAGAAAGCTGGCCTGAATGCGCCCGGCAAATTCCAATTCCTGAGCCACTTTTTGATGCGCCAGGGTTTCCTGATGCACCCGCGCCCGGTAGAGAGCCGCGCCAATTTGGTTAGCCAGAGCTTGCACGGCCGTTAACGAATCCAACGTATGCGCGCTGCGGCGATGACGCAGCAAATACACGCCGCCCAGGCACACCCCTTCCGCTGCTTCTCGTCCAGGGACAATCTCCATGATTTTTACCAGGACTGCATGGCCATACGTGGCGCGCATACCGGGCAGCACTACATCGTGCTGCACCAGATAAGCGGCAGCCGCCTGGCGCATTTCCGACCAGTCGGCCTCTGCCAGCGGCGGTTTGGTAGGAGGATGAGCCGCCCGCCAGAGCATCTGGTTGGCGGGAGGAATGCCGCCGTCAGGGCTGTTGTCCACAGCCCACAGACACACTTCGACCAGATCATAGGCATCCGGAAACATGCGCGGCAAATGCTCGCTCAGGATATCCGGCAGGTTGACGGCGTCTGGCGGCGCCTGTAAAAGCGCTTCACTGAGCGCTTCCAGGCGGGCCAATTCGCGGGTGCGCTGGCGGCTGCGTTCGGCTATGCGGCTGAGGGTGACGGCCAGCATATTGATCAGAATGATGCCGATGATGAAAAAGATGAACGCGGGCAGGCCGCTGTTGACATAAGCCAGAGCTATCAGGACGGAAAACGGGGACATGATGAGCGACATGGCCGTGACCTGAGCGATGAATTGCAAGGAACCGGCACGGGAAAACTGCCGCTGCAGCAGCCTGCCAACGTGAAGCATAGGCGGCAGCAAGACAATGCCCGGCAAAATTGCCGATACGATCATGGCAGCAAATGCTGCGCCCCAAGAGGCAAAGGTAACGGCCGTTAGCGGATAATCGCCGCCCAACAAGCCATAAACCAGCAAAGCCACCAGCGGCGCAAACACATCCACAAACAAATCCTGGGCCAAAAACGACAGCGATTCCCACACGGGGTTCTGGTTGTATTGGTAAAGCTGCCAGGCCATCCAGCTGCGATTGATCAGGGCGACTAACAAAGGCAGCCATAAAATAGTTGGCCCTACAACCAGAATTCCGGCCCACAACGCCAGATTAGACAGCGAGCTAATAAGGGTAACGCCACTATCGTCATCCAGGGCAAAAACCAGGTTGAATGTCTGGCGGCTCATGGCCAACAAAGCCAACAGGATGATGAGCAGCGCCGGCCAGCGCCGGACAATTAACGACCAATCGCTCGCAGCCGCCAACCAGACCAGCCCCACCACGACGAACGGGCCAAGATATATCGACAGCAAAATATATTCATAGGTGCGCAGAAACGAGGCACTGTCCTGATCGACGAGATCGGGGTAGAGGCGCAGGATCAGGCGAGTGAGGACGCCTGGGTTTTGGAGGGTGCGGTCTTTCATAGATGGCTTAGAGGGCGAAATGAGGGTGGGAAACGGCCGTTGCCTACTCCCAACTCTCCCAATGCAGAACCTCAGACAAAGGACGGCGGTTTGCGGGCTGAAAACCCTCGCCAGTGTAATAAGCCACCGGCAGCAAAGCTGCCTGGGTGATGTACTTGGGCAATCCTAGCAGCGCCGCCACTTCTCGCTCATAGCGCAAGTGCAGCGTGGTCCAGGCTGCGCCCAAACCACGCGCCCGCAAAGCGAGCATAAAAGACCAGGATGCCGGCAAAATCGAGCCATACAACCCGGCCTGAGCCATTTGCCCGGCGTTTTCCACCCGGCCTTCAATGCAGGGAATCACCATGACCGGCGCGCGGTGCATGTTATTGGCCAAATGCACCGAAGAACTGACCACGCGCTGCATCTGTTCGGCCGGCGCATAACGCTGGCGTGGCTGTTCGTTTCTATCATTGGCATAGATAAAAAAGGATTGGCGGTAATACTCGCCGATAGCCGCGCGTTTGGCCGCGTCGGTGACGACGAGGAAATGCCAGCCCTGGGCATTGCTGCCGGTGGGCGCCTGGATGGCAATGCTCAGGCAGCGCTCAATCACGTCACGCTCAACGGGTCGGTTAAAATCGAGCCGTTTGCGCACGGTACGCGTGGTGGTTAATAATGCATCAACAGTCTGCAAATCCATGGGAAACCTCCGAGAATCAATCTACGCTGGGCGCCATGCACCCCATTGCGGAATCCGGCTATTTTAAAATCGATCCCACGATGGTATCTCTCCAGGTTTCGCTGGCAAGACCCCAAGGGTTTAGAGACGCAAAGCCTTGGAGTCTGTATAGATACCACGCGTTTATTTGAAGCGACGACGCAAAATGAGTTGGGCCACAATGCCGAGTAAAACCAGAAAGCCGTATAAGAATGAAGCTGTGGCAATATCTGCCTGGAGCGAAGTGACGATAATGGCCGCGCCGGTAACTGAGGAAATGAAGATTTTGGCGAAATCATTGGCAAATAGGGCCATTAACAGGCCAATGATACCACCGATCAGGAAGGTGACGAGGGTGGAGCCGACGTTCCAATCCAGGTAAGCAAACAACTGAACCAGGATAATGCCGCCGACAAGAAATCCGGCGATGTTCAGGACCAGGGCGGTGATGAAAACGGCCGTAAACGCCCCCACCGCCCCAAACACCAGCCCCAACACAATCGCCGACCCGGTAAGCGCTCCGCCAGACGGCGCACTGCCGATATTCAGCCCAAACAAAAAGCCTATCCCACCGGCAATCAACCAATAATACCTGTACCCCAAAAACAACAACGCCGCGCCAACGACAAGCGGAAAAAGATTCATGCAAACGCCTCACAATTCATGGTTAACGGTTTTGATATGCCGCAAGGTGTCTAACGAGGCTAAAACCAGCAAAAAATCCCCGACGCATAATTTTTGGTCCGGATCGGGGTGCATATCGCCATGGGTATTGCTGCGATAAAACACAATCGAGAGATTGTACGCTTGTTGCAGCTCGGTAACGGTTTGCCCGGCGAGCGGCGAATTGGGCTGGATGGTCATCTCGCTAAGATTGAGCAGGTCTTCGCCTACGTAAAAGGAATGTTTGATGTCCAGGCGCATGGCGGCAGCGGCGAAGATAGGCGCTGCCAAAGCCGAGCCGCTGAACGCGGTGTGGATGCCAAACCCTTTTTCGACGCGGCGCGCCAGGTCGCTGTCGAACATGCGCAGGACCACTTTGATGTTGGGGTTGATTTCGCGGGCATCCAGAGCAATGTCCAGGTTGGCCAGTTCGTCGTCGGTGCAGGGGATGATGGCGTCAGCGCGTTCGATGCCTGCTTTTAGGATGTTTTCGGAGCGGCGGGCGTCGCCGATGAGCAGCGGGACGCCGAGGGCGCGCATTTTTTCGACGAAACGGCCGTTTTCATTCACCTCAATTGCGACCACGTCACGGCCGTATTTCAGCAGTTCCTGTGTCACCCGGTAACCTATTTTGCCCGTGCCGCACACGATAATGTGGTTGCTATACGTTGATGCCATCGCCACCTGCCATTTTTGCCCGCGAGCTTGCTTGTTGATGAGCGCCGTGCCAAACCGCAGGACGCCATCGGCCACAGCCACCAGCCCGACCACGGGGATGATAAAAAAAAGAATTTGCAGATACCAGGGTTCCGGAAAAGGGAGCAGCGTCTCAAAAAAGATCAGCGAAAAAGTTGCATAAATCGCTTCGCTAAAACCGGGCGACTGACCGGCGCGTTCGGCGCTGGCTGGAAAGGTGTAAAACAAATGAAAAATGGTCGCCCCGCCCACAACGACCGTCAAAAAAAGAAGCATCGACGAGCCGGATTCGCCCAACAAGACACGCATGTCGCGGATTTGGGCGCGGATTTGGCGGCGAAGCTGGCGTTTCTTTTTCATGGCGGCGTATTTTACGACAGATTCCCAAAGTCGGGCAGGCTTTTGTTATCTCGGCGCAATTCACCTTCCTCGGCTACAATGAGGCCATGACAACAACTTACGACACAATGACCGATTTGCACGCGGCGATGCGCGGCTGCCGCCGCTGCCTGGAGCAGGGCCACGCCATTACGCCTGGAGCCATTTTTAGCGGTCAGGCCGCCGCTCAGGTGATGTTGATTGGCCAGGCGCCCGGCGTAACCGAAGTGGAGGCCAAACGGCCGTTCAACGCCAGCAGCGGCCGCCGACTCTTTCAATGGTTGGAACAGGCCGGCTGGCAAGAAGACGACTTTCGCGCCCGGCAGTATATGACGGCCGTTACCAAATGCTACCCCGGCAAAGACAAATCCGGCAAAGGCGACCGCGTACCCACCAAAACCGAGCAGGCGCTCTGCCGCCCCTTTCTGGCGCAAGAAATCGCCTTCGTGCGCCCCCGGCTGCTCATCCTGGTCGGCGGGCTGGCGATCAAGCTGCTTTACCCGGCCAACGCCCGCTTGCAAGAAGTGATCGGCACGGCCGTTTACTTTCCGCCCGCCGCTTTGCATAACCCGGTGCAGTTTGACCTGAGCCAGGGACAACAGCTGACCGCGTTTGCTCCGGCGCAAGACGGCAACGGCCGTTGGGTCGTCCCTTTGCCCCACCCATCCGGCGCCAGCCTGTGGCCCAACAAACCGGCCAACCAGGCGCTCATCAACCGCGCCATCGACCTCCTGAGCGCCATCCGCGAACATGGGGCGTTCTAAACGCCCCGCCGCCCCGCCGCCCTGGCCCCGGCTGAAATGCCACTTTGCAACTCACCCAACATGACGTACCATTGGCCGCTATGTACCGTCGAGATTATTTTATGCGCCTGATTGAAGAAGCAACGGCCGTTCTGAGCCGGGTGCTCAAACTCAATCAAACCCGCGACTACGCCGAAGCTATCGCCGTTACCAACGGCTCGCTGCGCCAGCTGACCGGCCTGAGCAGCGAAGCCCTGCTGCGCCTGGACACCCAGGACCTGGTCGCCCAGCTCTCCATGCGCGACGAACTGGGCTGGATTGAAACCGGCCTCACCATCGTCACTGTTTTAGACCAGGAAGGTAACAGTTACGCCCTGCAAGGCGACGAGGAAGCCGCTTACCGGCGACATCTCAAGGCGCTGGAACTGCTGCTAGCGGTGCAAATTCGCCACCCGCAGCTAGATTTGCCAGACATTGTGCCCGGCGTAGACACGCTGCTGCCCAAAGTAGCGGACATTGTCTGGCCGGAAGACACCTGCGCCAATTTTGTGAGATATTACGAGCAGCACGGCGAATTTGCGCAGGCCGAAGACATCATTTTTAGCTGGCGCGACATGCACCCCACCAGCCCTGCGCCTATCGAAGCAGGTATTGCGTTTTACGAACGCTTGATCGAGAAATCCGACGCGGAACTAACGGCCGGTAATTTGCCCCGCGACGAAGTGGAAGCCAGTCTGGCCGAACTGTTGGAGGAATCGACTTAGTCAGCAGTAACCAAACGGCCGTTTCTTCCCATTGTCAAATACCATCAAACTCTATAAAACTATCTGGTAGAGGCTAAAAATTACCATGCAGCAATCGCTCAAAAAGACACGGACGGCCGTCTTTCACAACCGACCACCTACGCTGCCAAGCAATGTCACTTACCACCCAATCCCCCACCACCCAGACGCCGACCAACCCGACAATCCAACCATCTGGCGCATACGCCTGAGCCTGGTCACGGATCTCAGCCAGGAAATTGCCCTGGAAATCCATGACGAAGCCATTTTAGGCCGCGACGCCGATCTGCCGAACATGATCGACCTGACGCTTTTCGACGCGGTGAATTTGGGCGTTTCGCGGCAGCACGCCATTTTACGGCCGTCGGCAAACAATTTGTTTATTTTGGATTTGGGCAGCACCAACGGCACATTCCGCAACGGCCGTACCGTGGGCCACAGCCCAGAACGCCTGCTTACCGACGACATCATCACGCTGGGACACCTCCAACTCCTCGTTCAAATCGACGAACGACCGAATTTCCAGACGGCCGTTCTCAACAAACCGCCAGACCTGGCCTCTATTTTGGCCCAAATCGCCCAGGCTATCACCTCCCAACTAGACCTCGACGAAGTGCTCAACCAGGTTACCGAAGCGGCTATTACGCTGACAACGGCCGTCCAGACCGCCATCTGGCTGAACGACGCCAACACCGGGCACCTGATCCTGGAAGCTTCCTACGGCATTGATGAAAGCAAACTAAGCCGCTACCACGAGCCAGACCCGCAAACCTCGCCAGTCGCCCAGGTTATCCAGGCCGGCCAGTCGCTGATGGTTACACTGCCGTTGGAACCAGATGAAGAAGATACGGCCGTTGCCGACGCCGCTCAGACCCAAACCGAAACGCACCTCTACTTACCCATCACCCAGGGCGGCGTCGTGTTGGGCGTGCTGGGCGTGGTCCAACGCCAGGGCAACACCACCTTTAGCGAGCGCGACGACCAACTCCTCAGAACCATCGCCGACTTTGCCGCCATTGCCATTCAAAATGTGCGCTTATATCGCAGCGTCGAAGAATACAACCGCATCCTGGAACAGAAAGTAGAGCAGCGCACGGCCGAATTGGCCGCCGCCACCAAAAAAGCCGAAGAAGCCCGCGCAGCCGCCGAAGAAGCCAACCGCACCAAGAGCGATTTCCTGGCCATGATGAGCCACGAAATCCGCACGCCCATGAACGGCGTCATCGGCATGACCACTTTGCTGCAAGACACGCCGCTCACCCCGGAGCAGCGCGAATTTACCAACACCATCCAATACAGCGGCGAAGCGCTGCTGGCCATCATCAACGACATTTTGGACTTCTCGAAAATTGAGGCCGGCAAAATGGAGTTGGAGGCACGGCCGTTCGACCTTTATGACTGCATCAACAAAACCCTGGACATCGTCGCCGTGGCCGCCGCCCAAAAAAATCTGGAACTCGCCTGCCACATCGACGCCAACGTCCCCCACCACATCATGGGCGACAGCGCTCGCCTGCGCCAGATTTTCTTGAACCTGCTCAACAACGCCATCAAATTCACCAATCACGGCGAAGTCGTCGTGCGCGTAACCGCCCCAACCAGCCAGAATAATCGGTACATCCTCCAGTTCGACGTACAAGATACCGGCATCGGCATCCCGCCAGACCGATTGGATCGGTTATTTCAAGCCTTTACCCAGGGCGATGTGTCCACCACCAGACGTTACGGCGGCACCGGATTGGGCTTGGTCATCAGCCAGCGGCTGTGCGAATTAATGGGTGGGGCAATCTCCGTGAACAGCACGCTGGGCAAAGGGTCCACCTTCACCTTCACCCTTGTCACCCGAAAAGTCCCTGCGCCAACGCCCGCTTTTTTAAAGGCGCAGCAGCCGAAGCTTGCCAACAAACGCGCCTTATTGGTGGATGTAGACAACGCCGGCGGGCGCATCCTGGCAGTACAGTTAAAAAAATGGGGCATCCAAATTGTCCGCACCGGCAACCCCGGCGAAGCCCTGAAGTTGATGGCCCAGCAGCCGCCTTATGACGTGGTCCTGGTGGCCCTGGCGCTGCCCGGTCAAGATGGACTTGCGCTGGCGGAAACAGCCCAGACCGAAATGGCGGACCTGACACCGCCGCTCATTTTGCTGCACCCCGCCGGGCGAAACCAGCCGCTTACCAATGGTCGGCAATTTGCCGCCACGCTCACCAAACCGGTCAATACCCAAATTCTCCATAAAACTTTGGTCAGTTTATTCAGCGGCGAACTGGCCATGTCGCCCCAACGGACCACTTCGCCCAATAGCCTCTTCGACCAACAGTTGGGCAGCCGCCACCCACTGCGTATTTTACTCGCCGAAGACACCCCCACCAGCCAAAAATTAATGCAAACGGTATTGCAACGTCTGGGGTATCAACCCGATTTGGCCGAAAATGGGTTGCAAGTGGTGGCTCGATTAAGAAGTCATACATATGACCTGATTTTGATGGATATCCAGATGCCCGAAATGGATGGCCTGACAGCCACACAGCTGATCCGCCGCCGTCTACCGGCAGAACAACAACCGCAAATCATCGCCCTGACAGCCAACGTGACGGCCGAGGAACAGGCAGCCTGTCTGGCAGCAGGGATGAGCGGCTACCTGGTTAAACCGCTGCGCCTGGAAGCGCTGATTGACGTGCTAACGGCCTGCCCACCCAGATTAGAACCGGCCACGGCCGTTTCCGCGCCACCCGATGAAGCAGAAACGGCCGTGCTCAATCCACGCGGTCTTGCCAATCTGTCCACCTCGCTTGGCGGCGACAAAGAAATCCTGAACGAGCTAATCGACGTCTATTTACACGATGCGCCGATCTTGCTCAACAGAATCCGTAATGCCGCCAGCCACAGCGATGTCCCGGCGCTGCACCTGGCCTCGCACAGCCTGAAGGCCAACAGCGCCGAATTTGGGGCGTTAACCCTGGCCAATTTGTGCCTGCAATTGGAAACTATGGCAAAATCAGGACAAATTGAAAATTGTCAGGCTTTGATCACGCAGATAGAGGCCGCTTTTGAACAGGTTGTGTTGGCTTTGGAAGCCCTGAAAGCCGATTAATAGCAAAAGTTCGCGAAACTTTTCAGACCCTAAGGGTTCGAGTAAGGCGGCTCAAACGGCAATCTGGGGCGCTGGTCATTATGGAAGTGAATAAATTGAGCGCACACATTCTGATTGTGGATGACAACCGCTTAAACCGGGTCAAATTGGCGCGCGTCCTACAGCAGCAGGGCTTCCAGATCACGGAAGCAGAAAACGGCCGTCTGGCCCTGGATTGTTTGGGAAACGGCCGTTACGACCTGATGCTCTTAGACATTGTCATGCCCGAACTCAACGGCTTCCAGGTGCTGGAAACCATGCAGCAAGACAAAAAAATCATGAATGTGCCCGTCATCGTCATCTCCGCCCAGGACGAAATTGACAACGCCGTCCGCTGTATCGAAATGGGCGCCGAAGATTATCTTATCAAACCCTTCAACCCCGTCTTGCTCAACGCCCGCCTCAGCGCCGCCCTGGAGAAAAAACGGCTGCGCGATCAGGAATATGCCTTTCTGGAACAAATTCAGGTCGAACGCCAGCGGCTGGAAGCGTACACCCAAGAATTGCAAGCGCGCAACCAGGAACTGGATGCTTTTGCCCACACGGTGGCGCACGATCTAAAAAACCCTCTGGCCGCCATCATTGGCTATGTGGAGCTGCTGCAAAAGTATTACAGCGCTAACTTAGACGACCGCGGCCTGAAAAACCTGGAACGAATCCTGCAGTCCGGTCTTAAAATGAATGTGATCATCGACGAACTGCTCCTATTGGCCGGTATTCGCCGACAAGCTGTCAATCCGCAGCCACTCAACATGTATGACATCGTGTGCGAATCGAACCGACGGCTATCTTTCCTGATCGAGAACAGCCAGGCGGAAATTGTGTACCCCACGGATTGGCCAACGGCCGTGGGCCACGCCCCCTGGATCGAAGAAGTTTGGGCAAACTACATCAGCAACGGCATCAAATACGGAGGTCGTCCACCCCATCTGGAACTAGGAGCTACCCTTCAACCAGACCACATGATTCGCTTTTGGATCCGCGACAACGGCAGTGGCATCGCCCCAAACGACATGAAACGCCTGTTCGTCCCCTTCGAACGGCTGAAACCCCAAAAAATCGAAGGGTTCGGCCTGGGTCTTTCGGTGGTAGAACGCATCATCAAGCGGTTAGGGGGCAGCGTAGGCGTCGAAAGCCAAAATGGCCAGGGCAGCACCTTCTATTTCACCTTGCCCCCGGCCACCGAGCCTCAAGATGCGCCGCTGCCATCTGCCTGACTGCCGTCACCGTCATCGCTTCCCGGCGCGAGGTCTCAGCGCCATCTCTCATTTCCCCTTCAAGGTTTCCTACATCCCTATAATTTCAGAGCAATCTTACTTATGTTAACTCGCAGCCTGAGCCGAATTTCGTCTACCCCCCTGGTTTTGGGGTCGCTGTTTTACTGGTTTTATTGGTCATTTGTTGCGGCTTATGATCCGTTTCTCAATGTGTATTTGGCCAACGAACGGGGCCTAAGCGGCCTGGAAATTGGCGTGCTGGCCATTTTTAACCCCCTGATGGCCATCCTGCTGGGGCCATATTTGGCAGCTCAGGCCGACCGGCGCGGCTGGCGGCTGCGTATGCTGCAAATCGCCCTCATCGGCTGGATTGTGGCGCTGCTGCTGCTGCGCCAACCACAAACCTTTTGGGGATTTATGCCGGTGATGCTGCTGCTGGCCGCTTTCCGCAGCCCAACCAGCCCTATTGGCGATGGGCTAATCGCCCAGATGGCGGTTAGCCGCCGGTTGAGTTATGGGTCCATGCGGCTGTGGGGGTCTTTGGGTTTTGCCCTGGTTTCGATTCTTTGCGGGATGGCCTGGCAGCGGCTGGGGTATGGTTGGATGTTTTATGCGGCGGCGGTAACGGCCGTTCCCTGTGTTCTCCTCATCAGCCGTCTGGAAGAACAACCCGTCCGCGACCGCCAGCCATCTGGTTCTGTCTGGCTGCTGCTGAAAGACCCTGGCTTGCTGACTCTATTTGCCATCTCCTTTTTGGCCGGCGTCTCGCTCATTTCCACCTTCATCTTCGGCGGCATCTTCATGACCGATTTAGGCGGTACGCGCAGCTATGTTGGCCTGATGTTTGGTTTTTCGGCGCTGGCCGAAGTGCCGATCATGCGTGCCAGCGACAACCTGATGCGCCGGTTCGGCGCGCCGAAAATCTTATTGGCCGCGCTGGTGGTGATTGCGACGGCCGTTTACGGCCACGCTCTGGCCCGCACCCCCAACTTTTTGCTGGCCGCCGCCACCCTCAAGGGCGTGGGCTACGGCCTGTTTTTTGTCACCACCGTTTACCTCATCAACCAGCGCACCCCCGACGGCTGGAAATCGACCGCGCAGGCCATCATGGGTGCCTGTCTGGTCGGGCTGGCTCCCCTGTTTAGCAGCGCCCTGAGCGGCTACGTCTTTGATCGCTGGGGCGGACAGGTGATGTTTGCCGGCACGGCCAGCTTCACGCTGGTAGGCATTGTTCTCATGGTCCTGGCTCTGGCGCGCGGCTGGCTCAATCCCCGCTAACATCCTCGCGCTTTTTTAATAACCGTACAGACCCCAAAAGCTTACTCTTCAGAAATTTGGCTTCTTGGAACCCCGAACCCTTAAGGGCTTCTCGAAGAGGCGTCATTTTTTATTCATTGCCAATCCGATGGTTCATGAGTTACCATAGACGCATTAGATAATTATCGAATCCCACTGGAGGAGTATATGCCTGTAAAATCTAGACCCCGCATTTCAGCCGAAGATCTGTACCGTTTTACCTTGATCAACGACGCGCGCATTTCCCCCGACGGCCGTTTCGCCATCGCTGCCATCCAAAGAATCGACAAAAAAACCGAAAAGAAATATAGCAATCTCTGGCTCGTGCCAACCGGCGCGGGGCGCCCGCAGCAGTTTACCTATGGCAATCAGGTAGACACCGCTCCCTGCTGGTCGCCCGACGGCCGTACCATCGCCTTCCTCTCCAATCGCCAGGATGAAAAACAGATGCAAATCCATCTCATTTCCCTGAGCGGCGGCGAAGCACGGCCGTTAACCGATCTCAAAGGTCAGTTTGGCGACATGCAGTGGTCGCCCGACGGCCGTACCTTGCTCTGCACCTTCCTCAAACCCGATCCGGCAGCCCTGGAACGCGAAGCCGACGAGCAAAAGAAAAAACTGGGCATTGTCGCCCGCCACATCACCACCCGCACCTTCTTTAAGTTAGATGGCGCAGGCTACCTGCCCGACGAACGATGGCACATCTGGCGCATCGACGCCCAAAACGGCAAAGCTGCCCAACTTACCGACAGCCCCATCCACGATGAAGGAAACCCGTCCTGGTCGCCAGACGGCCGTTTCATCGCCTTCCACTCCAACCGCCAGCCCGACCCCGACCAGTCGCCGGACCGCGAGGATTTGTTCATCATGGACGCCGACGGCCAGAATTGGCGGCAAATCGACGCGCCCATCGGCCCCAAAAGCGTGCCGGTTTTCTCGCCCGACGGCCGTTATCTGGCCTATCTGGGCGTAGACGCAGAAGGACAGTGGTGGCGCAACACCAGTTTATGGATTGTGCCCGTGGATGGCAGCGCGCCAGCGCGCAACCTCACTGCCCACACCGACCTGCACTGCCAGGACGTCACCAGCGGCGATACGGGCGGCGGGCAACCCATGCCGCCAACCTGGGCCAACGACAGCCAATCTCTTTTCGTGCAGGCTTCCCATCACGGCGACACCGCGCTTTACCAGGTCTCATTGGACGACGAACCAATCGCCACCCGGCTGCTGCCGGAACATGGTCTGGTCAGCTCGGCTACCTGGGATGCTGCCCAACAAAAAATGACCTACGTCCTGAACACCATGACGCGACCTGGAGAATTATTTGTGTATGATGGGAAGAACGGCCGTTCCCGCCAGCTCACCCATCTCAACGACACATGGCTCAAACGCCTCGACATGGGCCAGATTGAAGAAGTCTGGTTTAAAGCCGCCGATGGGTACGATTTACATGGCTGGATCTTGTTCCCGCCCGATTTTGACCCGGCGCAAACCTACCCGTCTATCCTGGAAATTCACGGCGGGCCGCAGGTGCAGTATGGCAACGCCTTCATGCACGAATTTTTCTACCTGGCGGCGCACGGGTATGTGGTTTATTTCAGCAATCCGCGCGGCGGGCAGGGGTATGGCGAAGCGCACAGCAAAGCCATCTGGCACCAATGGGGCACGGTCGATTACGACGATGTGATGGCCTGGGCCGACTACATGGCCGGTCAGCCCTACATCGACACGGCGCGCATGGGCGTAACCGGCGGCAGTTACGGCGGCTACATGACCACGATGATCATTGGGCGGACGCAGCGGTTTAAAGCGGCCGTTACCCAGCGGGGCGTGAACAACCTCATCAGCATGTGGGGGTCCAGCGATTTCAACTGGGCGTTCCAGCAATCGCTCGGCCAAAACAAACCGCCCTTCGATAATTTGGACCATTACTGGCAGCAGTCGCCCATGAAATACATCGGCAACGCCAAAACGCCCACCAAGGTGATCCACAGTCAGGCCGATTACCGCGTGGCGCAGGAACAGGGCGAGCAGGTGTTTGTGGCCCTGAAACGATTGGGCGTCGATACCGAGCTGGTGCTCTTCCCGGATGAACCGCACGGGCTTTCGCGCAACGGCCGTACCGACCGCCGCATCGTGCGATTGAACCATATTTTGGGATGGTTTGAGAAGTATTTGAAGTAACTGGCATACCCAAAAGACCCTATGGGTCTCGGGCAAGACCTGACAGGTTTAAGAAAACCTGTCAGGTCTAAAGTTAGACGGCCGTTTCCAACCCCACCATTTGCGCGCTCACCTCCCACAACTGTCGGGCAACCGCTTCGTCATAAGAAGCCTCCGCGCTGCGCACCGCCTTCTTTTTGTCAAAATAGCTGCCGCTCACGCCGGCAACCTCCGGCGACGAGGCCAGATAAACCATCGTCTCGGCGCCTTTTTCCGGGCTGATGGCGGCCAGCTGGAAGATGGGGACAAGCAGGCGGGAGAAACGGCCGTTATTGCGGGCAAAATTAGTGCGCACAAATCCGGGATGCAGCGCATTAACCGTCACGCCGGAACCAGTTAACCGGCGCGCCAGCTCATAAGAAAACAGCACATTTGCCAATTTGGACTGGCTATATGCCTGCCAACTGCTGTACTTTTCTGCCCCTCCCAGGTCGTCAAAGCGAATGCTGCCGCCGCGATGGGCATCTGAGGAGACGTTGACAATGCGCGCCGGGCCGCTGGCTTTCAGCACATCCAGCAGCAAATTGGTCAGCAAAAAGTAATTGAGATGGTTGGTCGCCCAGGTCAACTCAATGCCATCACGGCTCAATTCGCGGCTGAGGTTAAAGACGCCGGCATTGTTTACCAGCACATCCAACCTGTCGTGCCTCGCCTTAAATTCATCCACCAATCGGCGAATATCGGCCTGCGCAGACAAATCGGCGAGCAGCAGCTCGACGGCCTGGCTGCCGGTTGTTTTTTGGATGCTGGCCATTGTTTGCGCGCCTTTCTCCGGGCTGCGGGCAACGATGACGACACGCGCGCCCATCCCGGCCAACTGGTGGGCAGCGACTTCGCCAATGCCGGATGTCGCCCCGGTGATTAAAACGGTTTGGCCTTGTAAACGGCCGTTTCCTTCTGCCATAGTTTTCTCCTTCGAAAATAAAAGTGGGTTAAGCGGGTGCCAATTGAAATTTAACAGGCTCCAACTGGACAGCGTAACCCAGTTTTTCTAACTGTTTGGTCAAGATATTGACCTTCACATCTTTGCGGCGTTGGTCAAAATAATC
>JAKQCM010000458.1 GCA_029559155.1 Chloroflexota bacterium | reverse complement strand
GATTATTTTGACCAACGCCGCAAAGATGTGAAGGTCAATATCTTGACCAAACAGTTAGAAAAACTGGGTTACGCTGTCCAGTTGGAGCCTGTTAAATTTCAATTGGCACCCGCTTAACCCACTTTTATTTTCGAAGGAGATAAGAATATGTCTTTAAAACGTTTACCCCTCATCCTGCTTACTATATTTACTCTGGCGATTACAGCCTGTGGCAGCCAGGAACCGGAACCCACGGCCGTACCGACGCCCATTGTAGAAACAGTCCCCACAGCCACCCTACCCCCCACGTCCACCCCGCTCACAGAACCTGTTTTTGGCGTGGCTAATGTGGAAAGCGTGCAAGTCCTGACGTTGGATTCCTTCCCCGTGCAAATCAACGTGCTGGCTCGCGGCGCGCTGCCCAATGGCTGCACCACCATCAACGACATCGTCAGCCAACGCGAGGAGAATGCCTTTAACGTCGTCATCACCACCGTACAGCAGCCAGAGCAAATTTGCACCCAGGCGATTGTTCCCTTCGAGGAAACCATTGCCCTGGATGTGCTGGACCTGCCGGCCGGAGCCTACACGGTTGGCGTTAATGGCGTGAGCGGCTCGTTTACGCTGGATGTGGACAACAGCGCCCAGACGGCGACGCCCGACACGGCCGTTTCCACGGCTAAAGGCGCGATTAACGGCCGTGTGTGGCACGACCTGTGCGCTGTCAACGAAGGCGACACCGCCCCCGCCGAGGGCTGCGTGGCGTTAACCGGTGGCGGGTTTGCCGCCAACGGCCAGCTGGAAGTAGGCGAGCCGGGAATAGAAGGCGTGCGCGTCAGCCTGGGCGAGGGCGAATGTCCGGCGGATGGCATTGGCACGGCCGTTACCGACATTGCCGGCAACTATGCCTTCGCTGAACTCAGCCCCGGACCCTACTGCGTATCCATCGACCCGCAAGGCGAGCAAAATCAGGACATCCTGATCCCCGGCCAGTGGACTTTCCCCGAAATTGATTTGGGCGAGACCTCCGTTGAAGTTACGGCCGGCAGCGTCATTAGCGATGTGAATTTTGGTTGGGACTTCCAATTCCTGCCGCTGCCGGAAACCAACGCCGCCGACTGCACCAACAAAATCGAATTTGTGCAAGACCTGAACATCCCCGACGACACCGCCTTCACCCCTGGCGCAGAATTCACCAAACGCTGGCAGCTGCGCAACAGCGGCACCTGCATCTGGACCAAAGAATACAGCGTCGTCTTTGTCGGCGGCGATGCCATGTCGGCTCAGGAGGTCATCACCCTCACCAAAGCGGTCGCCCCCGGCCAGCCGGTAGAAATCGCCGTAGACATGGTCGCGCCGCAAACGCCCGGCACTTACCGCGGCAACTGGCAAATCGCCGACGCCAATGGCGATCCCTTCGGCATTGATGGCTTCATCGAAGACGCGTTCTGGCTGCAAATTGTGGTGGCCGAAAACGCCGCGCCGCAGGCGACGCCGGCGCCCAATTCGGCCGCTTTGGGCGGCATTGTCTGGGAAGATTTTTGCGTCAACAGCAACCCTGGCCGCGGCTGCTGGGAATATCCGGCCGGCAGCGGCAATTTCATCGGCGATGGCTCCCAGACCGGCAGCGAACCAGCCATGCCGGGCATCACCATCAGCCTTTCCGGCGGCGTCTGCCCCAGCGATGGGAGCGTCCCGGCTGCGGCGCAGGTGATATCGACAGTGGTAACGGGGGAAGACGGCCGTTACCTCTTCGACAATCTCTCCAGCGGCACTTACTGCGTCTTTATGGACGCTCTCAGCACGGCCAACGTAAACCTGCTGATCCCCGGTAACTGGACCTGGCCAGCCGTTGGCGTGGGCCGCCACACCTTCGTTCTCGACGAAGGGGAGCAAAAGCTCGATCTGGATTTTGGTTGGGACTTTCAGGATTAGAAAGCTGTAGGCTAATCGCATTAGGCTAAAAGCTGTTGGCTGTGAGTAAAACGGCCGTTTCCTCTTGTTGTGGGGAAACGGCCGTTTTTATTTGCCTTCCTTGCATCGCCCGGCGTTTCCCCACTTGACACTGCCCCTGGGATCTGCCATACTTCCCTTAACTGGTCAGACCACTTACCAGTAAATCAGACCGACAGGAAACCTGTGATGAACAACTGGGCCGCACCACAAAAACCAAATGGTTACGCCGAACAATCCTTGCTCCAGGCTATTCTGGATGGCACTTTTCCGCCAGGTTCCACCTTGCCGGGCGAACGAACCCTGGCCGAGCAGCTAGGCGTCACCCGCCCCACGTTGCGCGAAGCCATCCAGCGACTGTCCCGCGATGGCTGGCTGACGGTACAACAAGGCAAATCAACCGTTGTCAACAATTTCTGGCATGACGGCGGCCTCAACGTCTTGGAAGCCCTGGTCGCCTACCCCGACCATTTGCCGCACGGCTTTATCACCAATCTATTGGAAGTACGGCTGAATCTGGCTCCGGCATACACACGAGCGGCGGTAAGTCAATCGGCAACGGCCGTTGCCAACTTCCTGGCCGATTATTTAACGCTGGCAGACGACACGGCCGTCTATGCCGCCTATGATTGGCAGCTACATCGCCACCTAACCATCCAGTCCGGCAACGCCATCTACACCCTCATTCTGAACGGCTTTACCGGCTTCTACGAACAATTAGCCCGCCTATATTTTGCCAGCGGGGCAGCCCGCGCGCGTTCGCGCCTTTTTTATGCTGACCTTTATGCCGCCGCCCAACAAGGCAACGCCGACCACGCCGAAGCGCTGACCCGCGCCACCATGGTCGAAAGTATTCAGCTCTGGCAAACCATGCGGGCGCGCGCGAAAGAATAAGAAACAAGGCACGGAGCATTGCGGATTTTTTGATGTGATCGGCAAAAATCTAAACAAGCCGCACGAATCCGCAGTCCGCAAAAGGAGTCCACAGATGAGACGATGGAATGGGTGGGGCGACACCACGACAGAATATCCTTTACCAGCCTCAGCGGCGACCTTTCTTACCGAACTCGTCGGGCCAGGCACGCCGCCACAAGACGCTGCCCTGGCCGACGTGGTTGCCCACGTGCCGCCATCACGCCTGAAAACCCACCGCCTGATCAACCAGGCACCAGAAATACGCCTGCGCCACGCCTGCGGCCAAAGTTTTCCCGATTGGGTAGCGATGCGCTACGGCCGTTTCCCGGCCTTCCCGGACGGCGTCGCCTTCCCCACCACCGACGCCGACGTGCGCGAATTGATCCAGCTCGCCATCGACGCTGAAGTCAAACTGATTCCCTACGGCGGCGGAACCAGCGTCGTCGGCCACATCAACCCGCAGCCGGGCAGCGCGCCCGTTCTAACCATCGACATGGGGCGGCTGAACCAACTGCGCCATTTCGACCGGCAAAGTTTGCTGGCGACCTTTGGCGCCGGCACTCAGGGGCCAGATGTGGAAGCGCAGCTGCGCGCTCAGGGCTGCACGCTGGGCCATTACCCGCAGTCGTTTGAATTGTCGTCTGTAGGCGGCTGGGTAGTCACCCGCTCCAGCGGGCAGCAGTCGCGGGGTTACGGCCGTATCGAAGATCTGTTCGCCGGCGGCGTATTAGAATCACCCGCCGGGAGCATGAAACTGCCGCCGCATCCCGCCTCGGCCGCCGGGCCAGATTTACGCCAGCTAGTGCTCGGCTCCGAAGGGCGGTTGGGCGTCCTGACGGAAGCCACCGTCCGCGCCCGCCCGCTGCCGGAGAGCGAAGAATTCCACGCCGTGTTTTTCGCCGATTTTACCCAGGGGCAAACGGCCGTGCGCCAGATGATGCAAGTCGGTGTGCCCATCTCCATGCTGCGGCTGAGCACGGCCGTAGAAACCACCACCACCCTCGCCCTGGCCGGACACGAACGGCTCATCGGCGGGCTGGAAACGCTCCTGGGGCTGCGCGGCGTGGATGAAAACAAAGTCATGCTGTTAATTGGCGCGACGGGCAGCAGCGCCCTGGTAAAAATGGCGCGTAAGGCAGCCATCGACGCGGCCAAAGAATTTGGCGGCATCCACGTGGGGCAAACCTTCGGCAAACAGTGGATCAAAGGACGGTTCCACACGCCTTATTTGCGCAACACCTTATGGGAGATGGGCTACGCGGTGGACACGCTGGAAACGGCCGTGCCCTGGTCCAAAGTCGATAAAACCCTGGCCGATATTGAAGCCGCGCTGCACGCCGCTCTGGCCGATGAAGGTGAAAAGGTACACGTTTTTACCCATTTGTCGCACGTCTATGCGACAGGAGCCAGCATTTACACAACCTTTTTGTTCCGGCTGGCGGATGATCCGGAAGCGGTGTTGGCGCGCTGGCGCAACTTGAAAGCGGCGGGGTCGACGGCCGTAGTCGCCAACCAGGGCACCATCAGCCACCAACACGGCGTAGGCGCCGACCACGCATCCTACCTGCCCGCCGAAAAGGGCGAACTGGGCATGGCCGTGCTGCAAGACGCCCTGCGCCGCTTTGATCCGTATGGCGTGATGAATCCTGGGAAGTTGGTGGGGTAAGAGATGGGACGCGGATGAACACGGATGCGGCGGATAGACACGGATTTTTGGGGTCTTATCCGCGAAAATCCGTCTAATCCGCGAAAATCCGCGGCCCATTCTGGAGAAAAACTATGTGGACTGGCAATTGGCGGGAAGAGGTGTGGCGGGAAGTGGAACGGCCGTATGACATTCTCATCGTCGGCGGCGGCATCACCGGCGCGGGGATTTTACGCGAAGCGGCGCGGCTGAGGCTGCGCGCCCTGCTGGTCGAGCAGAAAGATTTCGCCTGGGGCACATCAAGCCGTTCCTCCAAACTGGTGCATGGCGGGCTGCGTTATCTCAAAGAAGGCAAAATCGGCCTGACGCGCGCTTCCGTGTCGGAACGGGAGCATTTACTGGCAGAAGGGCCAGGGCTGATCGACCCCCTGGGCTTTTTGCTGGCGACCTACAAAAGCGACAAAACCGGCCGTCTGGTGTTCCGCGCCGGACTGACGGTGTACGATCTGCTGGCGCTGCAATGGAGCCATCGTTACTACAGCCCGCGCGATTTCCAAATGCTGGCCCCGCACCTCACCGCCGCCGGTCTGAAGGGCGGCTTTCGCTATGGCGACGCCCAAACCGACGACGCCCGATTGGTGCTGCGGGTCATTGCCGAAGCGGTGGCCGATGGGGCAACGGCCGTCAACTACGTCGCCGCCGAGCAATTGTTACGCGATGAAAACGGCCGTGTCCACGGCCTCATCCTGCGCGACCAACTCACCAACCAAACCGCCAGCGTAACTGCGCGCGTGGTCGTCAGCGCCACTGGCGCCTGGGCCGACGAACTGCGCGGACAGGTGGGCGGCGAAGCCAGGATACGGCCGTTGCGCGGCAGTCACCTCGTCTTCCCCAATTGGCGGCTGCCGGTCGCCCAGGCCATCAGCTTTTTGCACCCCATTGACCAGCGCCCGGTCATGATTTTCCCCTGGGAAGGCGTCACCCTGGTCGGCACAACCGATGTTGACCACGCCCGAACGCTGGACAAAGAGCCTTGCATTTCCCCCGATGAAACTGCCTACCTGCTGGCGGCTGTGGCGTCGCAATTCCCCTCACTGGGCATTACGCTGGGCGACGTGGTGGCCGCTTTTGCCGGCGTGCGTCCGGTGATTGGCAGCGGCAAAGAAGACCCATCGGAAGAATCGCGCGACCACGTAGTTTGGGAGGAGAACGGCTTGCTGACGGTGACGGGCGGCAAAATGACCACCTTTCGCCTGATTGCTCTGGATGCGTTGAAAGAAGTCCGCCACCTGCTGCCCGATTTGCCGGAGTTGGCCGACAATTTGCCGGTGCTGAATCCGGTGGACGTGGCTTTGCCCGGCGGCGAACAATTGCCGGAAGAAGCGCGCCGCCGCCTGCTGGGGCGTTATGGCGCGGCGGCTCCGGCGCTGGTTGCGGCCGCGCAGGCAGGCGAGCAGGACATCATCCCCGGCACGCAAACATTGTGGGCGGAGCTGCGCTGGGCGGCTCGCGCCGAGGCTGTTAGCCATCTGGATGATTTGCTGCTGCGGCGGGTACGCCTGGGCATTTTGCTGCCGGAGGGCGGTGCGGCGCTGCTGCCGCGCATTCGGGCCATTTGCCAGACGGAATTGGGGTGGGATGACGGCCGTTGGCAATCCGAACAGGCCGCGTATCTGGCGCTGGTGCGCGGCTGCTACAGCGTGCCGGACGCAGCGCTGATCCCGGATTGGCGGGCGTGGCTGGCCGAAGCAAAACAGGCCGAATTGGCAGCGGCGGCCAAAGAGGGTGATGGGGGAAGGAAACGGCCGTTGCTGCTGGTCGCAGTGCTGGCCGTGAGCATCCTCATCCTCTGGCGGCTGACCCGTCCAACACGAAAAAAAGTTAGCCCCACATGAAGAACCCAACCTGGGCCGGGCCATTTTTGGCAAGCGCCCCCGGCTGGGTTATAATTCCATTTCGGCTCGACAGTACGATGCTATTCGGCGCGACGGCCGTCGGGCTACATATTTCATGATTGGAGGATATTCCAAATGCCGTTAGAAGTGGCAGAAAAAGCCGAAATTTTTCAAGAGTTTGGCGTCCATGAGGGCGACACAGGTTCAGCCGAGGTGCAAATTGCCATGTTTGATATGCGTATCAAGCAATTGCAAGAGCATCTGAAAATCCATAAGCACGACGAAAGCTCCCGGCGCGGGCTGCTGAAGCTCGTCGGCAAGCGTCGACGGATGCTTGCCTATTTACGCAAAAAAGACCCGGAACGGTATCGCGCCATCATCAAGCGTTTGGGTTTGCGCCGTTAAAAATTTATAAATAATCCAGGGGGCGAACGGTGTTCGCCCCCACTTTGTTGACGCCAGGGAGATAGGTTTAGGAATTGGGTAGTGTCCCTTACTGAGCCAGCGGGTTCAGGTAAGAGCCAGTCCCCAGTCCCTAACCTCCCGGTCTCAACGTCTTATTGATTGGTTGAATAGAAACAGCAAGCGGTCTGCATGATTCGCTGTTCAGTCGCAACCAGTTTGCCCTCAACAGAGGCGGCTTGTCAGTGCCTGCTGAAAATCAATCTAGTTCAACCCGAGATGTTTTTGGAGGTTTAAATAACATGTTACCTGATCATACCTTTACCACAACCGTGGCCGGTAAAACCATTACCTTTGCCAGCGGCAAATTAGCTGAACAAGCCGGCGGAGCGGTCACCATTCGTGTGGGAGACTGCCTGTTGTTGGCCGTAGCCACCATGTCTAAAAATGTTCGCGAAGGGCTGGATTTCTTCCCCTTGAGTGTGGACTACGAAGAAAAAATGTACGCCGCCGGCCGTATCCCCGGTGGTTTTTATCGCCGCGAAGGCAAGCCCACCACGGACGCTATTTTGACATCGCGCCTGACGGACCGGCCGTTACGGCCGTTATTTCCCGATGGCATGCGCAATGAAGTCCAGGTCATCGTCACCACCCTGTCTTCGGACAGCCTGCACCACATGGACATCATGTCGGTCAATGCCGCCAGCGCCGCGCTGACCATTTCCGATGTGCCCTGGAATGGACCGGTGGCCGCTGTGCGCGTAGCTTACATCAACGATCAATTCGTCGTTAATCCTACCATTCCTGAAATGGAAGCCAGCAAGCTGGACCTGCGCATCGCCGGAACCCGCGACGCCATCATCATGGTTGAGGCTGGCGCAGACGAACTGCCGGAACATTTGTTTGTCGAGGCATTGGCGTTTGGCCACAAGGCGATGCAGCCATTGATTGACATTCAGGAAGAAATGCGCGCCGCGATCGGCAAAGAAAAAGCCGAACCTACGCTGGCCAGCATTGACAGTGACATTGAAACGGCCGTAAAAGCCCGCCTGGGCAGCCGCATCAAAGACATCATCGCCACCATTACGGACCGCGACGGCCGTAACGCCGCGATGGACGAACTGCGCGAAGAGGTTGTGAACAGCTTCCTGGCAGAAGAAGATTCACCCAACCCCAGCGTTATCCGCGAAGTGATTGCCAACGAATTGAAGTACGCAGTCCGCCACCAAATTTTGTACGAAGGGATTCGCCCGGACGGCCGTGATTATACGACGATACGGCCGTTATCCTCCGAGATCGGCATCAGCCCGCGCGCACACGGCTCCGGCCTGTTCCGCCGTGGACAAACCCAGGTACTCTCCATCGTAGCCCTGGGCACGCCCCGCGAAGCGCAAAAATTGGACGGCCTCTCGCCCGAAGAAACCCTGCGCTACATGCACCACTACAACTTCCCGCCCTTCTCCACTGGCGAAACCTGGCCCATGCGCGGCCCCAAACGGCGCGAAATCGGTCACGGCGCGCTGGCCGGCAACGCCCTGCGCCCGATGATCCCGTCGGAAGATGAATTCCCTTACAGCATCCGCGTCGTCTCCGAGGTCTTGTCCTCCAATGGCTCCACCAGCCAGGCCAGCGTCTGCGCTTCTACCCTGGCGCTCATGGACTGCGGCGTGCCGATCAAACGGCCGGTTGCCGGTGTAGCCATGGGTCTGGTAAGCGATGGCGAAAAATTCGCCGTGCTGACCGACATCCAGGGCATGGAAGACCACCTGGGCGACATGGACTTTAAGGTCGCCGGAACCAGCGAAGGCATCACGGCCATTCAGATGGACATCAAAATTGATGGCCTGACTCAGGAATTAATGGCTCAGGCGCTGGAACAAGCCCGCGTCGGCCGTCTGCAAATTCTGGATTCGATGATGGCCACCATCAGCGAACCGCGTAAGGAGCTTAGCCCCTTTGCTCCGCGTATGCTCACCATCAAAATCGATCCCGACAAAATTGGCGCAGTCATCGGCAAAGGTGGCGCAACCATCCGCAGCCTGGAAGAAACCTACGAAGTCTCGGTGGATATCCAGGAAGACGGCACGATTTTTGTGGCTGGCGTGGATGGGTTGAAAGCCGAAGCGGCCGTAGAGGCCATTGGCGCGATGACTAAATCCCCTGAACCGGGCCAGATTTACACCGGCAAAGTGGTCCGCACCACCGATTTCGGCGCGTTTGTGGAATTTATTCCCGGCACCGATGGCATGGTCCATATCTCTCAGATTTCCAGCGATCATCTGCGCAATGTCGAAGACGCCATCAAGGTGGGCGACGAAGTCATGGTGATGGTGACGGATATCAGCCCGGAAGGCAAGGTTCGGCTGTCGCGCCGCGCCGTGTTGGAAGGGTGGAGTCTGGATGAAGCGCGCGCCAGCGACAATCCACGCAGCGGCGGCGGCGGCAATCGCGGCCGCAGTGGTGGTGGGTCGAGAGATGGCGGTTCGCGTGACGGCCGTTCCCGTGGTCCGCGCCGTTAAACCCAGCCTTTGCACATCGAGTAAAAAATCTCAACAAAAGCCCCGCCCAATAACCGGCGGGGCTTTTTCGCTTACTTTCAAGGATGATTACAGTATAATTGCGGCTGGTGAACAAACTCTAACACGCCGCGCTTGATTATGACTTTACCCCAAAACACCAATTCGCCCGCCTGGAGCACCGGAACGAAACGCTTGATTTTAATCACCCTGGCGTTGATCTTCGTTCTATTCGTTTTGCGGGTAAAGATATTATTACCACCTTTCATTTTGGCGGTCATTCTGGCCTACCTGGTTGAACCGCTGGTCAATTTTGTCACCCGACGAATACCGATTCCGCGTGTGTTAACCATCGTTCTCATCTATCTAGTCATCATTGCCGCGCTCATTGCCATCCCTGCCAGCGCCATACCACCCATCATCACGCAAGTCAATGCGCTCATTACCTACATCCCGGCCTTCATACACCAGTTAAGCCATCTACTTGCCGAACTCCAAGAACCCATCCTCCTCACCGAAGACATCATCATTCCCATCAATCAACTACCGCTGGACCAGGCTTTCTTGTCACTCAGCGGCAGCCTGCTCAATCTTGTGCAGGGCTTTGGCGGGCAAACCATCAGCATTTTTGGCAGCGTGTTGGGCGCATCGTTAAGCACGGTCGGCTGGGTGGTTTTGGTGCTGTTTCTCTCTTTTTACATGGTCAAAGACCACGAAAGCCTGTTTCAGGCAATGCTTGTTTTAGCCCCGCCAAATTATCGGAGCGATGTAATCAATCTGAGCCAGCAAATCAGCGATTTGTGGAATGCCTTTCTGCGGGGACAACTGGTGCTGTGCATGGTTGTGGGCAGTATTGTATTTGTGATGGCGTTAATCATTGGGCTGCCGAACGCCTTGCTGCTGGCGCTGATTGCCGGCCTGATGGAGTTTTTGCCCACAATTGGGCCGGTGCTGGCAGCCATTCCGGCCGTGTTTCTGGGCTATTTTCAGAGTAATGGCAGTTGGCTGGGCCAGTTAATTGGCTCATTTTGGTTTGTTATTGTTATCATTATTCTTTATACGGTCATTTACCAGATGGAGAATTATTATCTGGTACCACGAATTATTGGCCATCGGCTGCAACTGCACCCAATTGTTGTTGTTTTGGGCGCGATTGCCGGGGCCAGCATTGCCGGGATATTTGGCATTATGCTGGCAGCGCCATTGTTAGCCAGCGGGCGGATACTCTTTTCTTACATTTACGCCAAATTAACCGACCAACCTCCGTTTCCAAACGCTCTAATCTCATCACAGAGCGACCAACAAGCAGTTTTACCGGATTCTAATCCGCAAAATTCTGAGGTATAACCCTATTATCAAAGGAGATTTTTCATGAACGCAAACGAGAACGGTTCCCAATTTGATGCAGATATCATTGCTGAAACAGAAAACTTTGCCATTTGGCGCAGTGAAGAAAGCGATGACTTTGTTTATCACGTAGAGATGGGCGGTATTACGCTCCATCTGGCAGCGGAAGAATGGGAAGAATTTGTGATTCTGATCAAGAGCGCCGCTTAGCATGTTCAGGCAGGTCGTAGGCTGTTGGCGCAGCGCTGGCAGCCTATGGCCTTCCGACTCGGTGCAACCACGTCTATTCATTTAGGAGGGTGAAATGGACAGAGAAGAAACGGCCGTTTACGTCCCTAAAATCCGAGATATGGCCGAAAATGACCGCCCACGAGAAAGGCTCATTCAAGTCGGTCCGGGGGCCGTCTCCACGGCCGAATTATTGGCCATCATTCTTCGCACAGGCGGCGGCGGCGAAAACGTCCTGCGGCTGGCCGAACGGCTGCTGCTAAAATTTGGCTCCATCCCTGGCCTGGCGCGCGCCACAATTCCTGAACTGATGTCCGTTAAAGGCATCGGCCAGGCCAAAGCAGTAGAAATCAAGGCGGCGCTAGAAATTGGGCGGCGTCTGATGGCCAGCGCTCCTGAAGAACGGCCGCGCGTTTCTTCCCCGGCGGACGCAGCCAATTTGTTGATGTCGGAGATGATGTTTTTGGAGCAGGAACATTTGCGATTGGTACTGCTCGACACCCGGAACCGGGTTTTGGGCACGCCCAACATTTACGTAGGCAGCCTGAATACGTCGGTCATCCGCATTGGGGAATTGTTTCGCGCCGCGATTAAGGCCAACGCCGCCGCCTTCATCGTCGCGCATAATCATCCTTCCGGCGACCCTTCTCCCTCCCCTGAAGATGTCAACGTAACCCGGCAGCTTGTCGCCGCCGGAAAACTGTTGGACATGGAAGTCTTGGATCATATTGTGATCGGCCACCAGCGGTATGTGTCGCTGAAGGAACGCGGTCTGGGCTTCGACAATTAGGACAAAATATGAGTAAAGGCGAGTTGTTGATCAATGGCAGTCTGGGGGAATCTTTTTATCCGGTCGGGGGCGATAATCAGCAAATAACGGCCGTTGGCTGGATGTGTTGGTGGCTGCCGCCGCACGCAGACGATCCCAATTGGAAAAATCGCCAGCCCGTTTTCAGCAACTTCACCATCGACAACCGGCCCGTGCAGCAGCTTTCGACACCTTGGGGAACCCATATCGGCGGGGTTTGGCAGCAAGTTCCGGCCGCCCCCGGCAACCGCTACGAACTGACTGTCGAAGCGCAAGCCTGGTCCAGCGACGATGCCACGCCGGGCAGCCGCGTCGAAGCCAGCGACGTAAATTTGCAAATTGGCATCGATCCAACCGGTGGCCTGGACCCGGAAAGCCCGCTGATCATTTGGAGCCCGGCGGTGCAGCCGCTGAGCCATTGGGAAACCCTGCACCTGACAGCCGACGCCGAAACGGCCACCATTACCATTTATCTGAAATCCGCGCCGGCTTTGCCCAAACGGCAGCAGAGCATTTTTTGGCGTAATGCTTTTTTGCGTCCCATCGGCCGTCACAAACGGAGCATCAACATCATTGGCGCGGGCGACACGCACATCATGTTGGAACCTGAGCATCCCTATCCCGGCCAAACAATTCGGGTAACGGTATCTTCGACACGCCCGCACAAACAGGCCGAGCTGATGGTGGCGAACCCGGATGATGAGAAAACGGCCGTTTCCCCCCAAGGTCATACACTGGACGAAGACCGCCACTTATGGCGCTACCAGTTCCAAACGCAGCAAGATGGTTTGTACGAAATTCGATTTGTGGGGGATAAAGGGGCGCGATTGTTAGCTTTGCGCCTGCTGCAAGTCGCGCGTGATGTCCAACTCGTTCCCAGCGATGCCTCGCGGCTCAATTACAATCGCGTTTATGTGCTGCTGCCGCCAACGGCCGATATCAACTGGTTTACGGCGGCGGCGCGTGGGGGGTTTGACGGCCGTTTCACCATTGGTTTCTCAGCCGATGACGCCGGCGTGGGCGACCTGGGAAGCAAACAAGTGATTGCCGTGAACCCCCACCACTGGCCGGAAATCCTGACCGCCTCCTGGTTTCAACATCATTATCCGGGGGTGAAGTTTACGGCCGTTGTCGCCAACAAACCCGACGACCTGGAAGCGTGGCTGAAAGAGTGGGTAGACGATGTTGCGTGATGCTTGATTGGGCGCTCATCACGCATCACGAATCATGCATCGCCTGGCTATTGCGCCAAACCAGCTCCTGACACCCTCCGCCTTTACTCCTCAACGATCAAAGCCACGTCCAAAATTCCCACCTGAAAACTATGACCGGAAGCCACAAGGCTAATATCATCAATAAACGTCGGCAGCGGCGCGCCCTGCCGCGCCAATTCCTCAATCAGATCTGCCTCATAAAACGAAATTTGCCCCAGGGGCACACGCTGGTGCGTATCTTGCACCACGGCACAAGACACACAGGCATCCGGCGTCGTCGGGGACACATCGCCAATGCTATAAAATCCATGCTGCCAGGTTCGCTTCACGCCGCGATCATCGGTGTAATTTAGCCGTACAAACAAGGGACATTCGCTGCCCTGAATGCCGCACACGCCCAGACTGTGGCTGGTGATCTGGAAGGTTAGCAGCAAACGCAGCGTCTGATAATCGGTGACATCCTGGCCAATAACCTGACGCAGCCGCACATCGGCATGACCGGCGCCCTCGCGTTTAAATTCCACAGCCGGCTCACCGCCCAATTCCACAATCTCCGACGTCCCTTCCGGTTGATCGCTCAGTTCTACGTTCCACACGTAAAGGGACCAATCGGCCCAACTGTCGTAAAAGTCGCCATTGCGCACCAAATTACGGCTGGTGGCCAGCGGCCCTTCCGGTTCGCCGCCGGCTGAAATGACGGCGCGCTGCCCGGCCCCAATCCGCTTGCCGCTGGTCACAGCCAGGACATCAGCCTGGCCTTCCTGCACCAACACTTGTGTTTCCATGTTATCGACAACCAGGGCGTATTGCCCTGGCTCGGACACAAAAACCTGCCCGTGCGGCGTGTTGATGATGACGGTGAAGGGGCGGGGACCATCCTGAAGGACGTTGAGTTGGAGACGGCCGTTATCCAAATGAAACCGTAACATCTGCGCCTCATCACTCATGGCAAAACGCGGCGCAGTAGCCTCTTCCAAATTAACCAGCGAGCGACTGTAAATCTGCAAACGCGCCAATGGGCTGGTTGAATTGTCTGGCGGGTAAACCAACAAAGAGGCCGTGGATGTTTCATCCGTTAAAATGCGCGCGCCCGTTTCCACAACCAGGCC
Source organism: Chloroflexota bacterium (assembly GCA_029559155.1). GTDB lineage: Bacteria > Chloroflexota > Anaerolineae > Promineifilales > Promineifilaceae > Leptovillus. The sequence continues at coordinate 3,372 of JAKQCM010000458.1, read as the reverse complement.
GTCTTCGCCGGCGATAACCACCCGCGATACGCCGTTGGCGTCATCAACTCTCACCGTCCCCTGGTTGGCCTGCATGACGGTATTGAGACTTTTTTTTGTGTTTTGCAGCATGGCATTCACGCCCAGGGGCACAGCCACGGTCACAATCATGCATAGGGTAAAACTGGCAAGCAGTACAATCCAGGCTAAACGCTGCCGGTCGATGAATGGGTCTTCGTTGGTAGTGGTCATATTCGTCGCACCTTAAATCCCGTAAATTCTCCTGTCGCTTCGGTCCAATCGATGGCCACACGCTCGACCCAGGCTGATGGGGATCCGCGATGCAAAAAGCTAATGAATTTATCAAGCTGCGTTTCCGGTCCTTCGGCCACAACGCGCACGGTGCCGTCAAACTGATTGGCCACCCAGCCGCTCAGTTGAAGGCGATTTGCTTCGCGTTCCGTGAAAAAGCGGAAACTGACTCCCTGCACACGGCCGTACACCACGGCCTCCATTCGTTTATCCATCATCACACACTCTGGCGGGGATTATACCCCGGTCGCGGCTTAAATTGGCACATCGCCCACGGCCGTAGGGGTATCAACCGAGAATCATTCAGGATTCGTCGCCTGGGAAGCGGTGGCCAACTGGCGCAAGATGGTTCCGGCAATACCTGGCCCGCCGTACACCAGACCGGTGTACACCTGCACCAGGGACGCACCCGCATCCAACTTGGCCTGCACATCGACGGCCGTCTGCACCCCACCCACGCCAACAATCGGCAGCCGGCTACCCATTTGCCGGGCAATATAAGCAATGATCTCCGTGCTGCGCGCAGTTAACGGTCGTCCGCTCAAGCCACCCGCCTCTTCCCGCAAACCCGATTGCAGCCCGTCGCGGCTTAACGTGGTATTGGTGGCGATGAGGCCGTTGATTCCGGCGGCTTGCACGGCCGTTAAAATTTCATCCAATTCGCTCCAACTCAGGTCCGGCGCAATTTTAACCAACAGCGGGCGGGGAGAGATGGCATGTTGCTGGGCGAGACGGCCGTTTTCGGCCACCAACGCGCCCAACAACTGCCCCAAATAATTCCCGCCTTGCAGTTCGCGCAGCCCTGGCGTATTCGGCGAGCTGATGTTGATGGCCAGGTAATCGGCATACGGATAAACTGCGTGCATCACCAGGAGGTAATCCTTATCAGCTTCGTCCAGAGGGGTTTGTTTTTGTTTGCCCAGGCTCACGCCCAGGATAAACGGCCGTTCCCCTGCCGCCAATGCTCGCAGCCGGGGCAGCGCCCGCACCACCCCACCGTTAGGAAAGCCCATCCGGTTGATGATCGCCTCATCTTCCGGCAGCCGGAAAACGCGCGGTTTGGGATTGCCGGGCTGCTGCCAGGGCGTTAACGTGCCCACCTCAATGTGTCCAAATCCCAACATCCCCAACCCGGCAGCCACGCGCACATCCTTATCAAAACCGGCGGCAATGCCCAGCACGTTGGGAAAAGTCAGACCAAACACCGTGACCGGCTGCCGCGGCAGCACCCCAGCAATACGCCGCAGCACCGACTGGCCAATTGGATTGGTTTGCGCCTTTTCCAGAGCGGTCAGCGTGCGGTCATGCGCGGTTTCTGCGTCGATTTGTTTGAAAGCAGGGAAAAATAGTTTGTCGTAAAGTGTCATGGGGGAATTGTATTAGATCGGCCTGGCTGCGTCCATTGACCAGAGCAGCTGAAGAGGGAAACGGCCGTTTCCCCGGTTTATGGTTTCGGACTCGTACTTTACAGACCCCAAGGGTTTAATACCCAAGTAACCCAAATTCCCAGGAACAAACCCTTGGGGTTTTGTCAGCAAACCCTTAGGGTCTTACCAAAGAAACCTGAACCATTCCTCGTGTTCGCAGCAATTTTCAAAATTAGTAGACCGCATGTTCTAATTATGGTATACTTTCAGCCTGATTGTCGGCCCGTTTGAAACAGTTTTGTTTTGGCAAATAAGGAGAATTGAAAATGCAAGTCGTAAAAAGTTATCCGGATGGTATCTTCAACTGGGTGGATCTAACCACCACCGACCCCGAGGGAGCCAAAGCGTTTTACACCGCCCTGTTCGGCTGGGAAGCAGAAGACATCCCCACCGGCGGCGGGCCAGATTACACGATGTTCCGGCTGAATAGCCACAACGTCGCCGGCGGCGGCCCCATGCCGCCCGACATGCAAGCCCAAGGCATCCCACCCATCTGGACCTCCTATGTCAAGCATGACAATGCCGACGCCATCGCCACGAAGATTACGGCCGCCGGCGGTATGCTGACCATGCCGCCGATGGGCGTGATGGATCAGGGACGCATGCTCATGGCCATGGATCCCACCGGCGCCTCCTTTGGCGTCTGGCAGCCGAAAAACCACATCGGCGCGCAGGTGGTGAACGTGCCCAATGCCCTGGTGTGGAACGAGCTGCAAACCCGCGACACAGAAGCCGCGCGCTCCTTCTACGGCGCGGTATTCGGCTGGGACTACGACACGGATGAGAATAACTATGTGATGTGCAAGACAAACGGCCGTGTCCAGGCTGGCATGATGGCCATCGACGACAGCTGGGGCGACGTGCCCAACAACTGGGCCGTCTACTTCATGGTCGACGACCTGGAAGCCAAAGTCGCCAAAGTAGGCGAATTAGGCGGCAACGTCCTCGTGCCCATCACCCAGGCCGGTGAAATGGGCAAATTCGCCGTCGTGCAAGACCCGCAAGGCGGCGTCTTCACCATCATGCACTTCAACGGCCCCGGCGACCCCCCGCCTGGCTAAAAAAATGGAGATTGGAGATTGGGGATTAAAATCATCTCCAATCTCCAATCTCCAATCTCCAATCTCCAATCTCCAATCTCTAATCTCTAATCTCTGCTCGCCATCAACCCCACCAACCGTTTCTCCAACGCCCCATACCCCACCAACTCTATCTTCAGCGGCAGGCCCAACTGCGCCGCCGCCCAGGCCGCCCGCTCGCGCAGAGCCGGGTCGTCGCGCTGCGCCAGGTAAACGACGCGCGTGTAATGGCGAAAATACTCCTCGCGCAGCTCCGGATAGCGGTCCAGGCCCAGCCCTTCAATTACCAGATGGTCAAACGACTGCACCAAATAGTCGGTGAGAAAGTAAGTGCCGGGCGCTTCGTCCATCAGGGCGGCGAAACGGCCGTCGCCATACATCTCATAACAGTGCGGCCCGGCCACCCGCTCCACGCCCTCGGCGGCCAGCAGCGCGTCCAATTGGCCGCCTGTGCCGCAGTCGCCATACACCACGATGACCCGCGCGAACTGCCGCCGCGCCTCCTGGATGCGGCGGGCCACGGCCGTCGGAATTTTGTCCGGCGTGTTGTGCAGCAGCGACGGCACGGCCAGCAC